>CAYRFK010000058.1:0-22610 GCA_964423465.1 uncultured Verrucomicrobiota bacterium
TCCGCAAGGATGGCAGCCGCTTCCCTGCGGTGGTGTCGGTGACGGCACTGCGAGACGCGGACGATGATATCATCGGGTACCTGCTGATCGGCACGGACAACACGGCGCGCAAGGAGATCGAAGCGGAGCAGAAGCTGCTCGCTCAACGGTTGCGCGACCATCAGTTCTACACGCGGTCCCTGTTCGAGGCCAATATCGACGCCTTGATGACCACGGATCCATCCGGAATCATCACCGACGTCAACAAGCAGATGGAGGTGCTGACGAGCTGCACGCGTGACGAGCTCATCGGCGCCCCTTTCAAAGACTATTTCACCGATCCGGAGCGGGCGGAGGCCAGCATCAAGCTGGCGCTGGTCGACAAGAAGGTCACCAACTATGAACTCACGGCGTGCGGGAGGGATGGCAGGGAGACGGTGGTGTCCTACAATGCGACCACGTTCTACGATCGCGACAGGCGGCTGCAGGGCGTGTTTGCCGCTGCGCGCGACGTCACGGAGCGCAAACGCCTGGATCAGGTGCTGAACGAGAAGAATGCCGAGTTGGAGGGCGCCAAGCTGGTTGCCGAGAAAGCCAAGGAATCGGCGGAAGTCGCCAACCGGGCCAAGAGTGCGTTCCTCGCCAACATGTCGCACGAAATCCGCACGCCGATGAACGCCATCCTGGGGTTCTCGCAGTTGATGATGCGGGAGACCGGCCTGACGCCGTTGCAGAAGAAGCACCTCCAGACCATCAACCGAAGCGGCGAACGCCTGCTTTCCCTCATCAACGACATCCTCGAGCTGTCCAAGATCGAGGCGGGCCGTTCCGCCCTGAATCCGATGGCGTTCGACTTGAACGCGATGCTGGACGAGTTGGAGAACCTGTTCCGCATGCGGATGGACGAGAAGAAGCTGTGGTTCATCGTCGAACCCGTCGGGGAGCTGCCGGGCTGCGTCGTCGGCGACGAGAACAAGCTGCGCCAGGTGTTCGTCAACCTGATCGGGAATGCCGTGAAGTTCACGCGCATGGGGGGGATTTCCGTCCGGCTGGGAGTCAAGTCGCGGTCCGGAACGAGTCTGCGGTTGATGGCGGAGGTGGAGGACACGGGCACGGGCATTGCCGAGAACGAGATCGGAAAACTGTTCAAGCCGTTCGAGCAGACCGAAAGCGGCAGGACGATACAGGCGGGAACGGGCCTCGGTCTCGCGATCAGCAAGGAGTTCGTCGGACTGATGCACGGTGAGATCGGCGTCAGCAGTCAACCCGGCAAGGGCAGCATCTTCAGGTTCGAGATCGACGTCGAGAAAGGCCAGGACGATGCGATGTCCAGCAAGGGGGAGATCCGGCACGTGACGGGGCTCCAGCCCGGCCAGAAGTGCCGTGTCCTGATTGCCGACGACAAGGATGACAACCGTGTATTGCTCACCGAGATGCTCGGAAGAATCGGCTTTGAGGTCCGCGAAGTCGTGAACGGGGAACAGGCGGTCCACGAGGCTCAAACGTGGTTGCCGCACATCGTCCTCATGGATACGCGCATGCCGGTCATGAACGGCTATGAGGCCATCAAGCGCATCCGGGCCGGAGGCGAGGGGAGCGATGTCAAGATCATCAGCGTGACGGCGAGCGCTTTTGATGAGGACCGCAAGCGAGCCTTGGAGGTCGGTGCGGATGACTTTGTCGGCAAGCCGTTCCGTGAGGAAGTCCTGCTGGAAAAGATGAAGACTCTTCTAAAGGTGGAGTACGTCTATGCGGACGATCCGCCGGGGTGCGCGCCGGAGGCCGGGGACGAAGTCGAGGCGTGGAAGGACAAGGTTGCCGCATTGCCGGACGTGTTGGTTCGCCGCCTGCACGATGCCGCGTTGTCCGCCGACTTGGACCTCATTCTCGATCTCGTTCGTCAGGTGGAGACGCAGGATGGCGCTCTCGCCGGAAGGATGAAGCGTCTCGCCGAGAGCTTTGAGTATCCGAAACTCCTGGAAATGACGGTCACGTTGCAGACGGATCGAGGCGGTGGTTGACCCGCGACGCGACGCGTGGTCTAACCACGGCACGAACAGCCGTGACGCGGCGTGGCACGGCCCCATTCAGGTGCGGTTTCCATTCGCCGCAGGGGAGAATGACGATGAAGCGCATCCTTCAGGCCGCCTCACTTGCCGTTGTGATTGTCGCGGGCAGGGCAGCCGCGGTGGCGACGAATGATCCCCCTCCGCTGAACCGATTCCCGCGGATGATGCAGGAATGGGTCGTGGGGCAGGTTCGTGCGGCGGAGGTGCGCGGCGATGCTCGGCGCGATGCGGTCCGCGGCGGCCGCTCGGCGCGGGCCTATGTCGAGTCGGCCCGTGCGCGGGTGAGCGAGTCCTTCGGGCCGCTGCCGGAGAAAACGCCGCTCAACGCGCGCACGACGCACCGGGTCGAACGCGACGCGTACGTCATGGAGACAGTCATCTTCGAGAGCCGGCCGGGCTTCCCTGTCACGGCAAACCTCTACGTCCCCAAGGGCCGCCCGCTTCCGATGCCCGGCGTGGTCGGCACCTGCGGCCACTCCGCCAACGGGAAGGCTGCCGAGGCGTACCAGGGCTTCGCTCAGGGGCTTGCGCGGCTGGGGTATGTCGTGCTGATCTTCGATCCTCCGGGCCAGGGAGAGCGCTTCCAGTACCTCGCCACGCCGGCGGATGGAGGGCCGGCCTCCGTGCCGGCTGCACCGGGGCGCGCCGGGTCACCGGCCCCGTTGAAGTCGCGGTACGGCCCGGGCGTCACCGAGCACATTCGCGCGGGCAACCAGATGGGGCTGGTCGGCGAATTCCTCGGGACATGGTTCGCGTGGGACGGCATCCGGGCGCTGGACTACCTGCT
Source organism: uncultured Verrucomicrobiota bacterium (assembly GCA_964423465.1). Taxonomy (GTDB): domain Bacteria; phylum Verrucomicrobiota; class Kiritimatiellia; order PWTM01; family PWTM01; genus VGWF01. The sequence continues at coordinate 2,836 of CAYRFK010000058.1, forward strand.
GTCGCGTCCGGAGGTCGATCCGACGCGTGTCGGCGTCACCGGCAACTCCGGCGGCGGCACGCAGACGACGTGGCTCTGCGGGTTGGATCGCCGATGGACGATGGCCGCGCCGGCCTGCTTTGTGACGACCTTCCTTCGCAACGCCGGGAACGAACTGCCGGCCGACACCGAGCAATGTCCGCCCAACGCGCTGGCGCTGGATCTCGACCACTCGGACTTCCTCGCGGCCCTCGCGCCCGCGCCGGTGACGATCCTTGCCAAGGAGAAGGACTTCTTCGACGCCCGCGGAGCGGAGGTCGCGTACGCCCGCCTGCGACGCCTCTACGGGCACCTCGGTCGCGCCGATGACGCGCACCTGGTCATCGGCCCCACCTCCCACGGCTACACGCAGGAGAACCGCGAGGCGATGTACCGCTTCTTCAACTCCGTGGTCGGCTACCCGGCGCCGGAAGGCGAGCCCGCGCTGACGATCGAGAAGGACGAGACGCTGTGGGCTTCGCCCCGGGGACAGATTGGCACGGAACCCGGCGTCCGGACGATCGCGTCGTTCACGCGCGAAAAGGCCGCCGCGCTGGCGGCGAAGCGCCGTGAGGTTCGCGGCGATGGGCTCGTGCGCGCCGTTCGCGAGGGTCTGTGCATCCCCGCGATGCCGGAGACCGCGCCGGACTTCCGCATCCTCCGCAGCGTCGGCGCGAGGGGCTACCCGGCCAGGCGCTACTGCACGTACGCGGTCGAGACCGAGCCGGACATCTTCGCGCTGGTGACGCGGCTCGACGCGGAGGAACTGACCTCGCGCCCGCCCCGCGTGGCGTCCCGCGCCGTGCTGTACGTATCGCACCGTTCCGCTGACGCCGAGTTGCGCGGCGACACCTTCGTGCGCGAACTGGCAGCCGCCGACACCAACGTCGCGTTCTTTGCGATGGACGTGCGCGGCGTCGGCGAGTCGCAACCGGACACCTGCGGAAAGGACCAGTTTCTCATGGCCTACGGGAGCGACTACTTCCTGAGCGCGCATGGCATGATGCTCGGGCGTCCATACCTCGGGCAGAAAGCCTACGACGTGATGCGCGTTCTCCAGTGGCTCGTCGCGAACGGCCACACCGAGGTTCATCTTGCGGCGCGTGGGTGGGGGGCGCTGGCCGCCGCGCCAGCAGCCCTGCTGAGCCCCGTCGTGCGGCGGGTGACATTGAAGAACGCGCTCTCTTCGTGGACGGAGGTGGCGGTCACCGAGGACTACGACTGGCCGTTCGCGGCGCTTCCGCACGGCGTGCTCGATCGCTTCGACCTGCCCGATGTCTATCGCGCCCTCGAAGGCAGGTCCCTCCGGAAGATCGAGCCCTGGGGGGCGTTGGATGGGATGAAGGAGTAGGGGGATCGCTCCGCCACGCCGGTAGCCGTCAGCCGCGAATCAGTCGGCCGGGCGGCTGACTTCGACCGGCGAGAAGGCGGTCGAGGTGTCCTTGAGGTCCAGCTTGTGCAGGGCCACGGCCTCGCCGTCTGCCTTCAGTTCGAAGCCCAGTTCGTGGCGGGACAGCGTGCCCCCGGCGACGAGGCTCATGGCGCCAGTCGCGTCGGTGCCGGCCTTCAGATCCTCCGCGGGCCGGGCCGTTGCTCGCTTCGCGGGTTTCTCCTTCTTCGAAGGCTCCTCGTGTTTCCACCAGTCCGGTCCCTCGGTCATCACCGCGGCGTCGTGCCGGATCAGTGCGGCCTTCATCCGCTCGAAATCCGCCGGATGCGTGGCGGACAGGTCCGTCGTCTCTCGCGGGTCGTCCTTCATGTTGAAGAGGAGGAACGACGTCAGGTCGTCATTGCCCACGATCTTCAGGTCGCCGATACGCAGGGCCACACGGCACTCGGGCGGCGCAATGTGTGTGCGCCAGTAGAGTGGCTGGGCACGCTCGACAGGCCTGCCCTCCAGCGCGGGAAGCAGGTTGGCGCCGTCGATGGTGCGGTCTGCGGGGACCGGCACGCCGGCCAGGGTGCAGACCGTGGTGAAGAGGTCGTGGCCGACGATGGGCACATCGCTGACCGAGCCCGGCCGGATGCCGTGCGCCTTGAAGTAGGCCGGGAACCGGATGATGCCGGGCACGCGAATGCCGCCCTCGAAGTCGGCGCGTTTGCGTCCGCGCAGGCCGCCGGTGGACCCGCGGGTGCGGCCGGACTCCCCGGTCCCCTCGGGGCCGTTGTCGGCCGTGAAGAACACGCAGGTGTTCTCGGCGCAGCCCAGGTCGTCGAGCGCCTTCATCAGGACGCCGAACGCGTGGTCCATCTGCGTGATGTTGCCGTGGTGTTGCCGGATGCCCTCGTCCGCGATGTCGGCGTAGGGCGCCATGAACTCCGGCGCGGACTCGATCGGCTGGTGCGGCTCGTGCGTCCACACCGTGAGGAAGAACGGCTTCGAGCGGTCCGGCCGCTCCCGGAGCCAGCGGATGGCCTCGTCCACGACGATCCGCGACGAAGCTCCCTCCATGCGGCCCGCCTCCTCGCCGTTGCGTACGAAGTTGACGGGGTTGAGGTGGTTCGGCGCGGCGTTGTTCTGCGTCGCGAGCCAGTGGTCGTACCCGTGGTCGCCCGGTTGCGGCTGCTCCGGCGAATTGAACTTTCCGTTGAGGTGCCATTTACCCGCGTGGCAGGTACCGTAGCCGTCCCTCCGAAGCAACGTGGCGACGGTCACCTCGTTCGTGCGCAGGTGGACGTCGCTGCCCTCCGGGATCCAGCGCCAGACCCCGTTCCGGTACGGCGTGCGGCCGGTGAGAATGGCGGACCGGGACGGCGAGCAGACACCGCAGGCGGAGTAGGCCTGCGTGAAGCGGACGCCTTCCGTGGCGAACCGGTCGAGGTTCGGCGAGAGGATGCGCGGATGACCGTAGCAGCCCAGGTCGCCCCATCCCTGGTCGTCGGTCAGGAAGATCACAAAATTGGGTCCCACCGCGGGCCCCGCGAACGCGCCCATGCAGGCGCTCAGCAGCAGAACAGTCCCCAGATGGCGAGTTCGCATACTCCTCATCCCTCCCGGCCGCTTCGCGCGGCGACGGTCACGCTACCGGGTTTGCACGGCCCGTCAAGACGGATCGACTTCACGGGTGCCCAGCCGGCCCGCGTTGCCGAATCGGGCGCGGGGAGGATGGCGACGGAGGTTCGGACTGTTGGGCCGCCGAGTCACTTTCCGATCGCAAGGGTGACCGGGCCGAGGTCGTACCAGTCGTCGCGCACGGGCAGGTCGGTGCCGAGCCGAATGAACGGCGTGGCGTCGTCCGGCGCGCGGGTCAGGGCGAGGGCGAGGCGGTAGGCTCCGGGCGCGATGCCGGGGAAAGGGATGCGGGCCTTCTCGGTGACCTGCTCGGCCGGCATCCACTTCGCCGGACGGAACGGCTCCGGCCATGCCGTGGCGATGCGGTTCCCCGTCGCGTCCACAAGCGCCACCGCAACGGCGCAGGGGATGTAGATCGGTGCCACGCCGCGGTTGGTCCACGTGAGTTCGAGTTCGACCGTGCGGTCCGGCCCCGGGGCGAAGGCCGCGCGCTGAAGATGGAAGTGGTAGCCGATGCGGTTGGTGAGGCGTTCGACCAGCGCACGGTTCTCCTGCAGCATCTGAAGGCCCGACGTGCCGCCGCGGCAGAGGTCGACCCAGGTTGGCTTTCCGTTCTCGACGCACTCCTCCAGCCGAAAGCCGCAGCCCTGTGCATCCTTCTTTCCGTCCCACCAGCCGAGATCCTTCATGAACGGGTAGTTGCCGTACATCTCGAAAACGCCCGGGGCAAGGCCGAAGCCGATGGCCGTCTCGCGTCCATCGCTGTTGCCGCAGATCCCGTCGCGGCGCGGCGCGACGCGCTGTTCGAGAAAGGCCCAGTCCTGGACCTCGCGCAACGTTCCGTACTTTCCAAGGTGCGCGTTTCGCGACAGGCAGAGCTGCGTCCTTTTGAAGACGTCGAGGTGCATCTGCACGTGGCGGCGGAACATTTCCGGCGCGATGTCTTTCCGGCCGAACGGGTGCATGTGCGCCTCGCCCCAGTTGCCATAGGAGCGGATGTCGAGCACGGCGATGCGCGGGTCGCCGTCAAACCGCGCGGCGAAGGCGCGGAGGAACGCGGCGAACTTGGCGAGGAAGACGGGGTCGTCGAAGACCGGCGCCACCTTGTGCCCCGGCGTCCCGGTCGTGATCCGCTGCGGCGTCAGGTCGATCTCGATCTTCTCCGCGCCCGCGTCGAAGACCCACTTCGGCGTCACGAAACCGCCCGGCGCTCCGCTGTGGGTGTTGGCGCACATGACGCCCAGATTGCAGACCTTGCCCTGCCTGCCCCAGCTGTCGAGGAACTTCGCGACGGGTTCGAAATTGAATTGTCCCTCGGCCGGTTCAAGTTCCTGCCAGTCGAAGCGCCGCACGCCCATGCCCGCAAGTTGGAGGATCTCCTTCGGCTGCCCCTCGGCATTTCCCATGACCGACCATCCTTTTCCGGGGTTGGTCAGCACGTTCGTCGACACCGCGGGCTCGATCACGGTCGCACGGGCCATGTCAGCGGCGGCCAGCCCGGCGGCGAGAAGAAGGTTCCGAACGAGGGTTCTCATGCGCGGTACCTTGGTCGCGCCGCGGGCAGGCCTCAAGCGAAAAGCGGCGGGATCCTACGGCTTGGCCTTCTTCGGCTTCGGCGTCGCGGACTTGGGGAGGATCGATACCTCGCGATCGTTCTTCTGCGGCGCACCGGGAGTGCTGCGCCCGAGGTCGACATAGGACTGGAGAAGCTTCTTCAGGCGCTCGACCACGTCGGGGTGCGCGGCGGCGACGTTCTTTGCCTCGGCGATGTCGTCCTCGAGATGGTAGAGCTGCATCGCGGGCAGGTCCCGCGCCGCCGCGGTCCCGGGCTTCGGCGCGCTCCATCCGCCGGAGTCGGCGCAGAGTTCCAGCTTCCACGGACCCTGGCGGATGGCGAACGACCCGTTGATGGAATGGTGAACGGTTGCCTCGCGGAACGGGCCTCCTGCGTCGCCGCGCAGGCAGGGAACGAGACTCACACTGTCCTCCCCCGCGCCGTCGGGAAGTTTCGCGCCGGTGAGGTCCGCCGCGGTGGCGAGCAGATCGGTGAGGCAAACCGTGCGGTCGCAGCGGCTGCCGGGCTTCACGGTGCCGGGCCAGCGGGCGAGGAAGGGCACGTGGTGGCCGCCCTCAAAGATGTCGGCCTTGTGGCCGCGGAAGACGTGGCTCGGGTTGTGGCCCTTGGCGAGCAGGGTCGGGTAGTCGGCCTGCGGCGAACATCCGTTGTCGCTGGTGAAGATCACCAGCGTGGTGTCCGCCGCGCCCGCCTCGTCGAGGGCGCGCAGCACCTCGCCGACGGCGGCGTCGGTTTGCATGACGAAGTCGCCGTAGTCGTTCAGTCCTGACTTTCCCGCGAACTCGGGCGACGGAACGATCGGGGTGTGCGGGGAGTTGAGGGGCATGTAGACGAAGAACGGTCCGCCGGCCTTCGCGCGGTCGCGGATCCAGGCCGCGGTACGGCGCGTGACGGCGGGGAGGACGTCGACCGCCTCGAAGTCGGGCGCAGCGGGGCCTTCGCGGATCCACTTCTTTGTGGCGGTCGGGAGGGCGGTGGCGCGGTCGTTCTCAATGAAGACGTAGGGCGGCATGTCCAGCGAGGCGCTGATGCCAAAGTAGGTGTCGAATCCGACGGCGGTCGGGCCGTGGCGGATCGGGGCGGCGTAGTCGACGGTGCGCGGGTCGACCTTCGGGTCGATGGCGTCGCCCGGGTCGGCGCCGTCGCGCACGGCCCAGTTCATGCCGAGGTGCCATTTGCCGAAGCAGGCGGTCGCGTAGCCCTGCGTCGTAAGAAACGAGGCGACGGTGACGCGGTCCGGCGCGATCAGGGGAGGCGAATACCCGCCCAGCACGCCGTTGCCGAGGCGGGTGCGCCACGCGTAACGGCCGGTGAGAACGCCGTAGCGGGTGGGGGTGCAGACGGCCGAGCCGGAATGGGCGTCGGTGAAGGTCATACCTTGGGCGGCGAGTCGGTCGAGGTTCGGGGTCTTGATTTTGCCCTGCGGATTCAGGGCTGCGACATCTCCGTAGCCGAGGTCGTCGGCGAGGATGAAAACGATGTTCGGCTTCGGGACCGCGCCGGTCGCCGCGGCGCATCCAAGGGCCAAGGCGATCGCCATGACCGGCTTCTTGAAACGATTCATGTCCATGTCTCCCGACCTGTGATCCCGCACGGTACGAGCCATCGGACATCCTTGCCCGCTGAACCTCAGGAGCCGGGCCATCGTGCCGTTGAAGATGACTGTAGCTGCGACCGGTGTTCGCGGCAATGCGTTACGTGCGCTGGAAACCGGAAAGGACCCATGCGCGCGGGCTGCGGCACAACGTCATGCCGCGCTTGCGCCGGTCGCGGATGCGGGTCTATGATCGCCCATTATGCAGAATCTGAAGCTGGCAGGTTCCAGGGCGGCGGTGGGGCGCCGCGAATTTCTCCGCCGGTCGGCCGTTGCGATGGGGGCGGCCTCGCTCCCTGCAGCGGTGTGGGCGCAGGCGGCGGGGGCGAATTCCGACATCCGCCTCGCGGTGCTTGGCATCCACAGCAAGGGGAATGCGCACATCAGCGACTTCCGGAAAGTGCCGGGCGTGCGCGTGGTGGCGGTCTGCGATCCGGACAGCTCGCTGCTGGCGAAGGAGCGCGAGGAGGCGCAGAAGCTCGGCCAGGACCTTGCCACCTACACCGACTTGCGAAAGCTCTACGAGAGTCGCGACGTCGATGCAGTGTGCATTGCGACGCCGAACCACTGGCATTCGCTGGCGGCGATCTGGGCCTGCCAGGCAGGCAAGGATGTCTATGTCGAGAAGCCCGTTTCGCACAACATCTTCGAGGGCCGCAAGCTCGTCGAGGTGGCCGCGAAGACGGGGCGGATGGTCATGGCCGGGACGCAGAACCGCTCCAACGCCGGCCTGCGCGCCGCGGTCGAGTTCGTGCGATCCGGCCAGCTTGGGAAGATCAAGGTCGTCCGCGGATTCTGCTACAAGCGCCGCGCCTCGATCGGCAAGGTTTCCGGTCCGCAGCCCGTTCCGGCGGAGATCGACTACGATCTCTGGTGCGGCCCCGCGCCGAAGGGGCCGCTAATGCGCTCGAAGCTTCACTACGACTGGCACTGGGTGTGGGAGACCGGCAACGGCGACATCGGCAACCAGGGCATCCACGAGTTGGACATGTGCCGCTGGTTCCTCGGCAACGTCGCGCCTGCGCCGCGCGTCATGTGCATCGGGGGCCGCTACGGGTACGATGACGACGCCACCACGCCGAACACGCAGATTGCGTTCTTCGATTTCGCTGAGGCGCCCCTGGTCTTCGAGGTGCGCGGCCTGCCCGCGAAGACGGGCATGGAGACGATGGACCACTACCGCGGCGTCCGCGTCGGCGTCGTCGTCGAATGCGAGAAGGGCTACTACGCCGGCGGACAGGGCGGCGGCTGGATCTACGACAACGACGGAGCGAAGGTGAAGCAGTTCCCGGCCGAGGGCACGGGCGATCACGACCTACACTTCATCGAGGCCGTCCGCAGCCGCGATCCGAAGCACATCACCGCACCGATCGAGTGCGGCCACCTCTCCAGTTCGCTCCCGCACATGGCCAACATCTCCTACCGCCTCGGCGCGAACCGCCGGCCGGAGGAGGTGCGCGAGGAGATGCAGGACCTTCGCGGTGCGCTCGATGCGTTCGATCGCTTCCGCGAGCACACCGTCGCGAACGGGATCGATCTTGCGAAGGACAAGGTCGTGCTGGGACCGATGTTGGCGTACGACGCGAAGGAGGAGAGGTTCCAAGGTCTGCTGTCCGGCCGGCGCGCGAATCGCTACCTGAGCCGAGAGTACCGCGCTCCATTCGTCGTTTCCGACCGCATCTGACCGGTCAGAACCGAACGCTGGCGCCCAGGCCCGCCATCGGTGCGGGGTCCATTCGTTCCGAGTCGACACGGGCGCCCTCGTGGTCCTCCAGACGCATCTGTCCGCCGAACACCGCTCCGGCGAACGCGCTGATCTGCGCCGGGCCGAACCTCCGGGCCAGCCGGATCCATGCGGGGACGCCCTTCCATTCGCCGATGCCATCGGGTGCCGGTCCATCATCGTCGAGTCGGAATCGCTCGGACCGATACGACGCCCCGCCGCCGAGTTCCCACCGCGGATCAAACCGCCACGACAGTTCCAGCCCGGCCGGCGTGGAGGGGCCGAGCGGGGAGGGGTTCGACAGCCGCAGGGACTCATTGATTTGCCAGCGCACCGCGATGAACGGAAATCCCCAGACGTCCTCGAGCCCGCTGAACAGGGCGGCGCCGAAGCCGAGCGTCACGCCGCCGGATGTTTCCCTCGTGTAGGAGAGAATCCCGCCCGCCACTTGCGAGGAACCCGCCGCTGCGCCGTCTTCGCGGGCCCAGCGGATCGAGGGAGCAGCGCGCAAGTCGCCGCCGAAGGCGCGGATCGAGACCGGCGCCGCCAGCGTGAGGATCGACACATCGCCCCACGGGGCCGAGCCGCCGAAGGATCCCGGGTCATCGAAGTCGAATCCGATGAGGTCGATCTCCGCCGCGAGGCCGGCCGCCCAGCCCTCGGGGGACCGGTGCATCGCCGCCACGCCGAGGTCCTGCAGGCTGAACCCCATCCGCCCGCCCCCGCGCAGGTCCGCCGGGAACACATCGAACGTGCCTGCCGTCACGGCATAGCCGACGGGTCCCGCCGGCCCGCGCCCGGCCGGCGGCCCCGGCTGGGCCGCCGCGAGCCCCGCCAACGCCATCGCCAGAAGTGTCGAAGTTTTGTTCATATTACTCTTCCACGGTACACGATCCTCGCGGGTCCGCAAGCCGGCGGAACGTATCCGTGGTCCTACTCCCTCCCGCCGGCCGCCGGTTCGCCGGATGCGGGCGCCGTCTCGCGGTGGCAGATGACGCGCTGCTCCATGGCGTCGGCGGTGAGCATCACGACCTCGCCGGGCGGGACGGCGTCGACGGCGTCGACGACGCGGATCATCGCCTCCCAGCGGCCCGCATCGGGGACGATCTCAATCAGGCGGTTCGGACTGCGCACGAAGACGGCCTCGTCGAGCCGGTTCTGTCCCTGCTCGGGGAACAGTGCGAGGTAGAGCATGTCCATCTCGACGAGCTCGTTCAGGAAGTGCGTACCGAGCGACACATCGGGGATGAGATCCTTGCGCATCGCCACGACTTCGCAGATCACCGAGGCGCGGCTGATGTCCGAGAAGGCGACCGGGATCCCGAGTTCCGGGCTGCTGGTGCCCCAGCGGCCGGGGCCGATGAGCATGATGACGCCCGGCGGCTGGCGCGTGGCGGCGCGGTTGAGGCGGCCGAGCACGCGCGCGACCTCGTGACGTTCGTTCAGTGGAAGGGCTCCGTAAAGCGAGGGGACGACGTAGACGAAGCGGTCGATCCGCACGACGCGGCTGTGGCCGACGACGGCGCCGCGGGCCTCGATGATGCGTCGCTCCGGCGGGGCGTCCACCGGCGGCGGCGTGACGTCGTCGTGGCCGCGCACCTGAAGCGGGCGGCATTGGACGAGGTTGATGCGGTAGCTGCCGTCGGGGAGGAAGTTGACCGTGAACTCGATGTCCACCGGGTGCGCGTAGGCCGCCTGCAGGGCGGCGAGGACGGCGCGCATGTCCTCGACGAAGGGGGTGTCGGCCAGCAGGCGCTCGAACGTGAGCGCCTTGGCGCCGGGGCGGTCGGAGCCGCCGCCGGCCTCCGAGACGAACAGATCCATCGGCAGGTCGGTGGCCTCCGGGACGACGTCAAGGAAGTGGCCCGAGACAAGCCGGTTCGCCTCGAGGTCGATGTAGTCCATCTTCCGCTGCGCGGTTTCGCAGACCTCGTCGAAGTTCGACTCCGGGCGGCGCATCGGCGCGTTGAGGGCGACGAGGCGGGTGTAGTCGTCGTCCGACCGGTTCACCGCGCGCGTGCCGAGGCCGAAGACGAGGCGGACGACGCCCGCCTTGGGGTCGATGTCGGAGTTCCACACGTAGGGGTTGTAGGAGAAGCCGACGCCCGCGACGGGCGGGAAGAAGGCGCGGCGGTACATGGCGCCGGAGACGCGCATGATGAGCAGCGCCATCTGCTCGTCGCCCTCGAGCAGGCCGCGTTCGGCGCGGTAGCGAAGGGCCTTCTCGCTCATCGCGCTCGCGTAGACCGTCCGGATCGCCGCGAGGAAGTCCTCCATGCGCCGTTCGCGCGGGCCCTGGTTGGCGCAGAAGACGCTCTCGTATTTGCCGGCGAAGGCGTTGCCGAAGTTGTCCTCGAGCAGCGAACTCGACCGTACGATGAACGGCGACTGGCCGAAGTAGTCGAGCACCTTGCCGAACTGGTCGACGAGGTACTCCGGAAAGTTGCCGGTGAGGATGCGGCGGCGCCCCTGCTCGGCCCCCTCGAGAAACGTCTCCGGGTCGCGCTGCTTCTGGCGCAGCCACCAGATGCCGTTCCGGACGAGGTAGGTGCAGAACACATCGGAGCCTACGTAGAAGGAGTCGTGGGCCTCCAGCAGGTTCGCGAGGTGCGGGCCGGCGCTCCGCAGCATGGCGCGGGCGAGCAGCATGCCGACGGCCTTGCCGCCGATCAGCCCGGTGCCGACCATCCGCTCGCGGATCTCGAGGAAGTCGTCGAGCCGGAGGTGGCTCCGCACGTACGGCTGGAGGCGCTCATCGCGCGAGACGACCATGCGGGCGAGGCGGCCGAAGGCCTCCGCCTCGCGAGCCGGCGTTGCGCGGCCCTCGCGGACCGCGTCGCGGTCGGCGTGGGCTTCGAGGAAGGCGCGGTGCCAGGGGCCTAGGAGCCGGTCCGTATGGAGCCCGGGAACCCTGCCCGTGGTCAGGATCTCGGAGATCATCGCGCTGGAGGTCACGAGCCGCACGCCGGTGCCGTCCCAGGCGTGCAGCATGTTCATCGTCGACGAGTAGCGGTGCTGGACCTTCACGGGCCGGATGTAGTGCCGGCCGTCGTGCTGCAGCACCTCGAGGAAGAGCTGCGTCGTGTCGAGAATCGGCTTCACCGCGTGGGCCGAGTGGTGGCCGCGGAAGAGCGCGAAGTAGGTGATGGTCTCAAGGTCGTACAGGTACGGGCACGTCAGCATGAAGAAATTGCCGAGCATCTGGTCGGAGTACCAGTCGGCGGCGAGTTCGGAGAGGCAGTCGAACACGTAATGCGCCCCGCGCCCGGCGCTCCGGATCACCTCGTGGATGCGGTCGAGAAACGGCTCGAAGCCCTCCTCGGGCTGAAACTCGTGGATCTCGACGCCGGCGGACGGCTGGAGCAGGGGCGGGTGGCTCGCGAACCGGAAGTAGATCATCCGGTGTCCGTTGCGGAGGGCTGCGTCGACGTAGGGGCGGACGAGATCCGCGTAGTCCTCGATCGCCTCGATTTCCCAGACGATGTTGTCGCCCGCGTTGATCCCCTTGAGGACATCGTCCAGCGACCGGATTCCGGTCGAAAGTCGCGCATCGATCGTTTCCATCATGACCTGCTCCCCGGACCCATCGAGGGTCCCCGCACCCCGTGCGCGACCTTGATACAGGTTCACCCGGCGGTGCGGAAGGCTGAAGTGTGCGGCCGGCGCCGGCCGGGGACGGCAGCGGGGCTATCGGCCTGCGGCGGGGGGCACGAAGAAGTCGGGGCGGTTGCAGTCGCCGGTGAAGGTGACTTGGACGGTCCGGTTCGCGCCCGGATCGTGCAGGCAGAGATCGGCGCCGTCCTTCCGCTGGCCGCGCGAGATCACCCAGCGGGGATCGTTGGACCACTGCTCGTTGTCCAGCGTCAGATCCTCCGGCGCGTCGAACTCGGCGGCATCGGAAAGATCGCTCCACCGGCGGAGGCGGATGTGGCGGTGGCTGCCCGAGAGGTGGGTGAACTGCGTGCCGTCGGGCGACAGGTTCGCCGAGCAGCCGACGCCGGCGTCCCGCACGGCTCCCGTTTCGATGTGATACGCGAGAATCCGGTGCCCCTGGATGGTCGCCACCAGATGTGTGCCGTCGGGGGTGACCGCGACGTCGAGGCCTCGGAACGGCGACCCGGTCACCACGGTGCGCACGGCGCCGCTGCGGATGTCGGCCGCACGGATGGACGTGCCGTCGGTGAACCACACTTCGCCGCCGCCCGGGTGCCAGGCCAGTGCGCGGGGCGCGGGTACGGTGGTCGTCGCGACCGTTCTCGGCGACGCCCCGTCCGCGGCCATCACGACGACGTTGCTTCCGTGGAGGAAGGCGATGTGCGAGCCCGTTGGCGACCAGCGCGGGTAGCGTCCGTCCGCCAGCCTTCGGCCGTCCGTGCGGCCGAGCTCCGCCACGTAGATGCCTTCGGCCAGCGTGGCTGATTCGCGCTGGTAGACCAGCACGCCCCGGACGTCGTTCGTCAGGGCGCCAAGGGCCTCCATCTGCGCGGTGCTGGCCGCGGGCTGTGCATGCCCCGGCCGACGAAGCGCGAATCCGCCCCACGCTGCCGCAAGGATCAGGGCCAGGGCCGCGAACCCCCGAACCATCAGGCCGCGTCTCTCCTGCATGTGCTTCATCGTTTGGAATCGTGAAGTTGGAGCGGGTGAACGGAATCGAACCGTCACAGCCAGCTTGGAAGGCTGGAGCTCTACCATTGAGCTACACCCGCATCGGTGGATGGACAGCATACTGTTCCATGGCGCTGGGTCAAGCAGCGAGACGGTGGCGGAAGGACGGAAGGACGGAGGGCGGATCCTACGTGCGGGCAAGGCGGGCGACGAACATGCCGATGCAGGGGCCGTCCCAGGGCCAGACCCAGAGGTGCGCCGCCGGGGTGGTGTTGTGGAGCGGGTGGGAGGCGGGGTCGGGGGCGAAATCGGGGCGGGCGGCGAGAAATGCATCGACGATGTCGACGGTCTCGGCGCGGGTGAGGGAGCAGACGGCGTAGACGAGCGCGCCGCCGGGGAGGACGGAGTCGGCCACGCTGTGCAGAATCGAGGCCTGGGTCTGCGCGAGCCGCGCCACGTCGTCGGGACCGGTGCGCCATCGGGCGTCGGGCGCGCGGGACCAAGTGCCGAGGCCGGAGCAGGGGGCGTCCACAAGAATGCCGTCGAACCGGCGCGCGTCCGGCGGCGGGAGGGCGGCGTCGTGGACGCGCCAGTCGGTGCCGCGCCGCCCGAGACGTTCCTCGCGGCGCCGGGCCTCGCCGAGGGCGCGCGGGCGGACATCGGTGGCGCGGAGGTAGCCGCTGTTGCCCATCCGCGCGCGCAGGTCGAGTGTCTTGCCGCCGGCCCCGGCGCAGACGTCCCACCACGCCTGTCCAGCCCGGGGCGCGCAGACGGCGCCGACCACCTGAGAGGCGAGGTCCTGTACGTCGAACTTCGCGCCGATCTCGCGTTCGAGTTCGGGCAGGGCGGGATGGCCGTCGACGCGCACGGCGGACTCCAGCCGCGCGTGGGCGACGGCGGTGGGGCCGAGTTTACGCACCGCCGCCGCGAGTGTGCCGCCGGGGATGCCATCGGCGCGCAGCCAGAGCGGCGGGCGGTCCTGCAGGGCGCCGATCCATCGTGTCACGAAGGCCGCGCGGTCCACGCCGTCCGGAATGGACAAAGCCTCCGCCGCCCAGGCGGGGGCGAGATCGGCCGGGTGGGCGCCGGGTTTCCAACCCTTGGAAACCCATGCGGCACGGTCGTCCAAGCCTTGGAAAGCCGGCGGCGCGGCGACGGCGTCCGCCAGCCCGGTGCCGGCGGTAAGGTGCTTGATCGCGTCGGGCGCGGATTCGATGCCGTCGAGAAGCGCGGCTCGCACGACGGCGGCGGGGCCGTCCGCCCCGACGGTGCCGGTCCAACCGCGCCAGCGGAAGCAGGCGAAGGCGGTGGTCGAGACGAGGCGGCGGTCGCGCGAGCCCATCTCGGGGTGCTGGCGGAGGAATCGCGTCAGGGCGGCGTCGGCCGGCCGGCCCGCTGCGACCTCGCCATCGAGGTGCCGCAGCACTTCCAGCAGCCTCGCCGCCTGCGAGGCGGCCCGGCCCGGGAGGTTCGGATTGAAATCGCCGTCCATTTCCACTATCGTACGCGTCCCGCCGCCGGAACCGAAGCGGTTTTCGCGGGACGGGGCAGCGGGAAGGGACTTCACATGGCGACGGAACTTGCATTTGCACTGATCAATCCGTACTCGATTGCGAAATCGAGGACGGGCGGCATCATCAGCCGGTTTATGAGCCGCACCGGCCTCGAAATCGTTGCGGCGCGCATGTACGGGCCCGGGCAGGAGTTGGTGAAGGCGTATGCGGACCGTCTGCGCACGGATCCGGAGCGCGACGAGCGCATGCGCAATATCCTCGCGGACTATGTGTTGCGTGCCTACGGTCCCGAATCTACGACCGGCCGCCGCCGCCGCGTGATGATGCTGCTCTTCGAGGGTGAGAACGCGATCGAGAAGATCTACCGCGTGGCGGGTTCCGTCCGCCCGAACGCCGGGGCCGGCGAGACGGTGCGCGATACCTACGGCGACTTCATCGTGGGCGATGACGGCCAGGTTCGCTACGTCGAACCCGCGGTGCTCGTCGCGCCCGACCGCATGCAGGCCGAGACGACGCTGCGGCTTTGGGCGAAGTACAGCGCGACGGACGGCGGCATCATCGACGACGCGGTGGACGTCTCCGAGGGCGGGCCCGTCGAGAAGACCCTTGTGCTGATCAAGCCGGATAACTTCCGCTTCCCGAGTTCCCGCCCCGGCAACATCATCGACCTGTTCTCGCGGTCCGGCCTGCGCATCGTCGGCGCGAAGGTTCACCGCATGAGCGTCGAGGAGGCCGAGCAGTTCTATGGCCCCGTCCGTGACGTGCTGCGTACAAAGCTCAAGGACAAGGTGGCCGCGCGCGCCGGCGACGCCTTGGAGAAGGAACTGGGCATCGAAATCCCGGCCGACCTTCGCACGAAACTCGGCGAGGAGATCGGCCCGCTCTACGGCGACCAGCAATTCTTCAGCATCGTCAACTTCATGACCGGCCGCTGGCCGAACAAGTGCACGCCGGAGGCCAAGCGAGAGCCCGGCCTCGAGCGCTGCCTGGCACTGGTCTACGCCGGTGTCGACGCGGTGGAGAAGATTCGCGGCATCCTTGGCCCGACGGACCCGAGCAAGGCCGAGCCCGGCACGGTTCGGCGCGAACTCGGGCAGGACATCATGGTCAACGCCGCGCACGCGTCCGACTCGCCGGAGAACGCGATGCGCGAGTCGGGGATCGTCCATGTCGAGAAGGACCTCATCGCCCCTTGGATCGAGCGCTATTACGGGAGGTAATCCGCCATGTTCGAGAGCTTCGCCCCCGCACCGCCGGATCCCATCCTCGGCCTGACCGAGGCGTTCAAGGCCGACCCAAACCCCGCCAAGGTCAACCTCGGCGTGGGCGTCTATCAGGACGAGACCGGCCGCACGCCGGTCCTGCCGTCCGTGAAGGCGGCGGAGACCGCGCTGATCGGAACGGAGACGACCAAGGGCTATCTGCCGATCGCCGGCGATCCCGACTACGCGCGCCGCGTCGAGGCTCTGGTGTTCGGGGCGGAGCGCGAGTCCGCCCTGCGGGAGCGTGCGCGGACTGCGTATGCTCCGGGCGGAACCGGCGCGCTGCGCGTCGGGGCGGACCTTGTGGTGGATTCGGCCGGACGCGGCCGCGGAGCGTGGATCAGTTCGCCGACGTGGCCCAACCACCGCGGTCTCTTCGCGGCGGCGGGCTTCGAGGTGCGCGATTATCCCTATTTTGACCCCGCGACCTCCTCGCTGCGGCGCGAGGCATTTCTGGAAGCGCTGCGCGCGGTCCCGGCGGGCGATGTCGTGGTCCTGCACGCCGGGTGCCACAATCCGACCGGGGTGGACGCGGATGCAGCCATCTGGCGGGAGATCGTCGCCATCGCCGCGGAGCGGGGCTGGTTGCCGTTCCTCGACTCCGCCTATCTCGGCTTCGGCGACGGGGTGCAGGAGGATGCCGCGCCGCTGCGGATGATGCTCGACGCCGGCGTGGAATTCATGGCCTCGATCTCGTTCTCGAAGAACATGGGCCTCTATCGCGAGCGCGTCGGCGCGCTGACGGTTGTCGCGAAGGATTCGAAGACCGCGGATACCGTCTTCAGCCGCATGAAGAAGACGATCCGCGTGATCTTCTCGAACCCGGCCGCCCACGGCCCGCTGACTGCATCGATGGTCCTCGGCGACCGGATGCTGCGGACGATGTGGGACGCGGAGCTTGCCGCGATGCGGACGCGCCTGCATGCGGTCCGCGCCGCCTTCGCCGACGGCCTTGCCGCGCGTGTGAAGGACCGCAGCTTCGACTTCATCCGCGCCCAGAGCGGCATGTTCTCCTTCACGGGCCTCACCCCCGCGCAGGTCGCCTTCCTGCGCGAGACGAAGAGCATCTACATGACCGGTGACGGTCGTGCCAACGTGGTGGGTCTGCTGCCCGGCAACATCGACGCCGTCTGCGACGCGATCGCAGAAGCGCTGCGATAAACGGAATCGTTCCTTCCGCTCGGGCTATTCCTCGTCTTCATCGGCGGCGCCCCTGCGGCCCTTGCCGGCCGCGGCGGGTGCGGCGGCCCGGGCGGCCGGCGCATAGGCCCCGGGCCCGGCGGCGCTCTCGAGATCCGCACGCACGGCGGACTGCTTCAGCGCGCCGTCGTGGAACCGTTCCCCGTAGGCGAGAAGAGACGAGGCAAGAGTGCGCAGGGTTTTCCTCGCGGCCGGTTCGCCCGCGAGATTGCGCAATTCGTCGGGGTCGGCGACGGTGTCGTACAGCCACAGGCTCTCGAGGGGCGAGGCGACGAGTTTGTGGCGTCCGGTGACGGCGGCGACCCAGCCGGCGGGGGCGTCGTCGGCTGCGCGGGCGCTGCGCAGGAACGTGACATCGGCCCAGCCATCCGGCGGCCGGCCGCCGCCGGTGAACAGGGAGGAGCCGTCGCGGCCCTCGACCGGCGCGGGGCAGGGGACACCCAGCAGCCCGAGGATCGTCGGCTTGAAGTCCACCGTACCGAGCGCCAGGCGGACAACGGTGCCGGCTTTCACGGTCGCCGGGTGGCGGAGGACGAAGGGGATGCCGGCGGACGTCTCGAATGGAACGCCCTTGTTGTGGCGGCCGTGCTCGCCACAGAGGTCGCCGTGGTCCGACGTGAAGACGACGACCGTGTCGTCGAGGCGGCCGAGTCGCTTCAGTGTTGTTAGGATCCGGCCCACGTTGTCGTCAATGCACTTCACCATGCCGAAATAGCGCGCCATGGCGGCCGGATTCCACTTCTCCGCGGCCGGCCCGCCCCAGCGCGGTGTCTGCTCGGGCGTCGGGTGCGCGGTCCGGGGCTCGTCGAACTTCATGTCCGCGTACATCGTGTCATAGGGCGGGCGCACGGTGTTGGGACCGTGGGGGTCGGGGAAGCTGACCATGAAGCAGAACGGATCCTTCGCGTGGTCCTCCAGGAACCCGAGGGTCCTGTCGGCCAGGAAATCGGTCGCGAAAGAGGTCGCGTCGGCGCCGTCGACGTTGTAGGTGGGCCGGCCCTTCTCATCCACCGCCTTCACGCACGGTCCCTCCGGGGAGTCGCCCAGTTTCTTCCAGTGGCCGCGGTTGAACATGTAGCGGTTGTCCGCGAAGCCGAATTGCCGGGCCGGGGCCCACTGGGGCTTGCCGTCGCCGTCGAGGTGCCACTTGCCGGCGTAGCCCGTCGCGTAGCCCTCGCGGCGCAGAACCTCGGCGAACGAGACGACGGCGTCCTTCATGGGCATGTCGTTGGTTGGCGTGCCGGTGTTGTGCGGGTACAGGCCGGAGACGAAGGCGGCGCGAGAGGGCGAGCAGACGGGTGAGGTGGCGTAGAAGCGGGTGCAGACGGCGCCGTCTCTTGCGAGGGAATCGATGTGCGGCGTTTCGACGATGGTCTTCGGCCCCCAGATCCGGGCCTGGTCCGGCGCGAGGAGGTCCCTGTAGCAGCCGAGCGTGCGGTAGTTGTGCTCATCCGTGTGGAGGATCAGCAGGCTTGGCCGCCGCGCCGCCGCCGCGAATCCGCGCGTCGCACACGCCGCCAGCACTCCGCCCGTGGCCGAAAGAAAGCACCGCCGATTCATGCATCACCCGTGGGTTGTGGCCCTGCAATCCTGCACCGCCGCCGCCCGGACGGCAAGTCGGCCCGCCGGGGGCGCATCTCCGATGAAGCGCACGTTCCGGGAATCGTCCGTTCGGCCGGGCCAGCGGCCCGGCCCTGCCACGGATTCCATGGGCACGGTTGGTAGGGCCGGACCGCCGGGCCGGCCGGACGGAAAGCCCACGCGAGCGTCGTCGTCGTCATCGTGCGCAGGATCGGAGATGCGCCCGCCCGCCGGTCGCTGGAGGGCCACGTATTCCGGCGTGACGGCATGGGCCGGCCGGTGGGTCAGAA
Organism: uncultured Verrucomicrobiota bacterium; assembly: GCA_964423465.1. Classification (GTDB taxonomy): domain Bacteria; phylum Verrucomicrobiota; class Kiritimatiellia; order PWTM01; family PWTM01; genus VGWF01. The sequence continues at coordinate 21,212 of CAYRFK010000058.1, forward strand.
GAGGGCCTTCCAGACCCGTCCGAATCCCCCCGTATTCCCGGCCGTTTTTAGGGGGGGCGTTTGCATGGATCGGGCTGGTAGTCTGTTATAACTATTTTGTTCATTTCGGAAGCCATTTGAGCCTCAATCCGAAGGGACCCCACAAGATGTGGGGACTTCCGTTTGACAGCACCCCACGGATTGTTTTTCATCCCCTTGTCCATGGGATCCGAACGGGACGTAAACAGGATCCAAACAGCGGTTCTTCGGGTTGATTTCAGGAGGGCGGGACGTGACCGAGCGTGCTGACATTTTTCAAGGCTTCCGGAAACGGGACGGGACGGTGGTTCCCTTCCGGCGCGAGAAGATCGAGAAGGCGATCCGCCTGGCGGCGGAGGCGGTAACGCGGCGCGAAGGCGCCGTATTCAGCGAGGACTTGGCGGTGCGGATTTCGGACCGTGTGATCCGGCAGTTGGATGAGCCGCGCAGCGAGTATTACGTGTATCCCGACGCGCAGGGGCAGCGCGTGCCGGAGATCGAGGACGTTCAGGACCTCGTCGAGATCACGCTGGCCGAGCAGGGCTGCACGTCGATCGTTGCGGCGTACAAGCGTTATCGCAAGCAGCGCGACCTGGCGCGCAGGAAGATCCGCGTCCGCGACGCGGTGGCCCGGGGCGGGCAGGACGTCACGGACGCGAGCCTGCTGCTCGTGGCGGCCGCCGGGGACGGAGTCGTCACGCCGTGGGACCGGCGCCGGATCGTTCAGCAACTGGTGAACCGCGTGGGGATGTCGGTCGAGAAGGCGGTCGAGGTCGCCAAGGCGGTCGAGAACCAGGTGATCGACGGCCGGATGCCGGCGGTGACGACCGCGCTCATCCGCGACATGGTGAATAACGAACTGATGGCGCGCAACGAGCGGGCGCAGCTCCGCGACCTGTCGGTGTACGGCGTTCCGCGGGACTACGTCGAGAGCCTGATGTTCACGAAGTCGGTCGAGAATTCGAACATCGTGAACAACAATCCCGAGGCGGTGAACCTCGGCATCGCGGAGCTGGTGCTCAAGCAGTGGGCCTTGGACACGATGTTCTCCGCCGAGGTGCGGCGCGCTCACGACACGGGGGCGATCCACCTGCACGATCTGGGCTATCCGCACCGGGTCTATTGCTCCTCGCACTCGGTCGAGTACGTGAAGAAATACGGCCTGCGCGGCCTGGCGAACCTGAACAACGAGTCGAAGCCGGCCCGGTCGGCGTCGGTGTTGACCGGTCACATCAACACGTTCCTCGCCTCGATGCAGGCGAACTATGCCGGCGCGCTCGGGCTGGGCTACATCAACATCCTGTACGCACCCTATCTCGTCGGCATGGATGCGAAGCACCTGCGGCAGATCGCGCAGGAACTGGTGTTCAACGGGGCGCAG
>CAYRFK010000059.1:0-22567 GCA_964423465.1 uncultured Verrucomicrobiota bacterium
CAACGTTGTTCAGGCATGCTAGTCCCGCCGCCCGCCCCGGTGCAAGCGCGGTTTCCCAGACCGCGATCCCGATTGAGGCGGGGGCGGGCGCACGGTACTGTGGGGGCATGAAGATCCTGGTGACGGGTGCGACGGGGTTTCTCGGACGGGATGTCTGCGCGGCGTTGCGCGGCCGCCACGAGGTGGTCGGCGCGGCATCGCGGCACACACCGGCCGGCGGCGTTCGGTTCGATCTGCGCGACCCGGACGCCCTGCGCCGGGTTCTGGCGGAGGTCGCGCCGGACTGCGTCATCCACCTCGCCGCCTACCGTGAGCCGGATTTCTGCGAGGACGCGCCGGAGGAGACGCGCCGCCTCAACACCGCGCCGGCCTCCGTACTCTGCGATGCGCTTCCCGCGGCGGCCCACCTGGTTTTCATCAGCACCGACTACGTCTTCGACGGCGAAACCCCGCCCTACCGGGAGCAGAGCCCGCGCCGCGCGGTGAACGTGTACGGCCAAAGCAAGATCGAGGCGGAGGATCTCGTCCTCCGGCGCCCCGGCGCGCTGGTCGTGCGCATCCCCCTGCTGGTCGGCGCGGGGCCGTCGTTCGAAACCTCCGGCTTCCTGATGCAGATCGTGCGCGCCCTGCGCTCGACGGAGCCGCAGGAGGCCGACGCCGTGCTGCGCCGGTTTCCGACCTGGATCCGCGACGTGGCGGCGGCCGTTTCGTTTCTCGTTGAGCGGCGTGCCGCGGGCGCCGTGCACTACAGCGGCGCCGAGGGGCTGACGCGGCACGACATGACCCGCATCGCCGCGGAGGTCCTCGGGGCACGGATGGACCACATCCTTCCATCCTCCCGCGTGATCCCGCGGCGCGCCCTGCGACCGCGCGACTCGCAGCTTGCGACGGACCTCATCCGCGGTTTCGGCTTCGGACGGTTCACGCCCTTTGCGGACGTTGTCCGCGCCTTCGCCAACGACTACCCTGCCGAGACGGGCTTCTGAGGATGCCGCCATGAAAGGGATCCTGTGGGTGGTCCTGCTGCTGGCGGCGCATCTCGCGCCCTCCGCATCCGCCGCAAGCAACCGCACGGAGCGGGTCGTCCTTCTCCACGGGATGGGCCGAACCGCCCGGTCGATGGGGCACATGGAGAAGGGCCTTCGCGAGGCCGGCTTCGATGTGGAGAGCCTCGGTTACGCCTCAACGACGCGCGCCATTGCGGATCTCGCCCGGGAGACCCTGGACCCGGTCTTCGCTGCGGCAGGGACAACGCAGCGCGTCCATTTCGTCACGCACTCCCTCGGCGGCATCCTGGTCCGCGTCTATGCCGCGGCCCGCAAGCCCGCGGCGCTCGGTCGCGTCGTGATGCTCGCCCCGCCGAACGAGGGCAGCGAACTGGCCGATGCCCTGGCGTCCAACCCGCTGTACCGCGCCGCCACCGGCCCCGCCGGGCAGCAACTCGGCACCGGCTCGAACTCCGTGCCGCTCCGGCTCGGCCCGGTGGAGTTCGAACTGGGTGTGATCGCCGGGAACCGGACGCTCAATCCGGTCTATTCGCACATTGTTCCGGGCGTGGACGACGGCAAGGTGTCGGTCGACCGCGCCCGCGTGGAGGGGATGAAGGACTTCCTCGTCGTCCCCTGCAGCCACACATGGATCATGAACGACGACGGGGTGATCGCGCAGACGGTCCGATTCCTGCGCGAGGGGCGGTTCTCGCACGAGTAGGCGTCAGGCTTCCGGATTGTGCCAGTCGGTTTCGTAGTTGGCGAAGATGGATGCGGCCTCGGGCGGGCCCCAGGATCCGGCGGGATAGAAAGCGACCGGGGCGCATTCGTCGAGGCCCTCCCATGCGCGGAGGACGGGCTGGACAACGCGCCACTGGGCCTCGACCTCGTCCGACCGGGTGAACAGCGTGGAGTCGCCGCGGATGGCGTCGAGCAGCAGGCGCTCGTAGGCCTCCGGCAGTGCACCGGGCCACTTGTCGGAGTAAAGGAAGTCCATCACGACATCCTCGACGAGCACCCGGAGCGCGGGGCGCTTTGCCGAGAACCGCAGCGAGATGCCCTCCTGCGGCTGGATGCGGAAGATGAGGCGGTTTGGCTTGGCCCCGGTGAGGTCGCACGAATCGCCCACGCATTCGACGGTTTGGAAGAGCTGCAGCGGCGGGACCTTGAACTGCACCATGATCTCCGTCACACGGCGGCGCAGACGCTTGCCGGTGCGCAGGTAGATCGGCACGCCCTTCCAGCGCCAATTCTCGATGTCCACGCGCAGCGCGACGAAGGTCGGGGTGATGGACTCGGGCTGGATGCGCTCCTCCTGGCGGTAGCCCGGAAGCACGCGGCCGTCGGCCTCTCCCTCGACGTACTGTGCACGCACCGCCATGCCGTCGACGCAGCCGGGCGCGACAGGCACGACGGACTGGAGAACCTTCACCTTCTCATTGCGGATCGCATCGGCCGTCATGCGCGACGGCGGCTCCATCGTCACGAGGCAGAGGAGCTGCATCAGGTGATTCTGGACCATGTCCCGCAGGGCGCCCGTCTCGTCGTAGAAGGCACCGCGGCCGCTCTCCATGCCGACCGTCTCTCCCGCCGTGATCTGGATGTGGTCGACGTAGCGGTGGTTGAAGATCGGCTCGAAGATCGCGTTCGCGAAGCGGAAGGAGAGGATGTTCTGGACCGTCTCCTTCCCGAGGTAGTGGTCGATGCGGTAGATCTGCGACTCGTTGAGGTAGTTCAGGCACGCGCGGTTGAGGGCGAGCGCGCTCTCGAGGTCGCGACCGAACGGCTTCTCGATGACCACCCGCGTCCACAGCGGGTCGAACGGGCCGTGGACCATGCCATACTCGCTCAGGTGCCGGATGATCACCTCGAACAGCTCGGCTTTCACCGAGAGGTAGAACAGGTGGTTGCGCGGGAGTCGTGGATCCGAGTCCAGACGGCCCTTGAGTCCCGCGAACGTGCGGGGGTCGGCCTCGACGTCGCCGAGGTGATAGTGGATATGCGGCAGGAAGGCCTCGAGCTCCCCCGGCTGCGGCGGGGTGTGCGCGAACTTGCGGATCGACTCGCCCATCCACGCGCGGAACGATTCGTCGGTGTAGTCGCGGCGCGCGAAGCCGACGACGGCGAACTGATCCGGCAGCAGGCCCTGTCGGAAGAGGGAGAAGAGGGCCGGCATCAACTTGCGATGCGTGAGGTCGCCGGTGGCGCCGAAGATGGTGAGGGTGAAGGGATCGCGGACACGAAACCCGCCCGATCCGATTCCGGCATGCTGTTCGGCCATATCCACGCCCTTCCCCTGGGTCCGGCCGGCCGGCCGGAGTCTCGGTGTGCCTACTGTACGCGGCCCGGTGCGGACGTCAAATGCGTGCCGGGATCATCCCGCGGACGACCGGCGGGTCGATTCGGCGCGGTAGAGCATGATGCCCTTGATCACGTCCACCGCGCGCTCCATCTGAACATCCCTCGGATCCGCGGGCACAGAGGCTCCTGCGGCCGGCTCCGGACGGTCAGCCCGTGCCCGCAGGATCCGCGCCCACTCGTCGGGTGCAACGGGGATCAGGATGTCGGGCTCGATCCCGTAGTCGTGGATCACACGGCGGCCCGGCGTGTAGTACTTCGACGTCGTCAGCCGCAGTGCGGAGCCGTCATCCATCGGAAGGATCGTCTGGACCGACCCCTTGCCGAAGGTTCGCTGGCCGACCAGCACGGCGCGCTTGTGATCCTGCAGGGCTCCGCCGACGATCTCGGCCGCGCTGGCGCTGCCCTCGTTCACCAGCAGCACGACCGGCCACTCCGTCGATTTCGCGGCGCCGCGCGCGAGGAACGTCTGCCGCTGCCGCTCGTCGCGGCCCTGGGTGTAGACGACCATGGCGCCGCGAGGGATGAACCTGCTGGATACGTCGACCGCGGACTGGAGGAGGCCGCCGGGGTTGTTGCGCAGGTCCATCACCAGGGCGCGGGCGCCCTTCTTCTCCAGCATCAGAAGCGCGTCGTCGAGCGCGCTTGCGGTGCGCTCGTCGAACTGGACGATCCGCAGGTATCCGATACCGTCCTCAACGATGCGGGCATCCTTGACACTGGCGACGCTGATGACCGCCCGTTCGATCTCGAGGGACCGAACGTCGGTGGACCCCTCGCGCAGGATCTTGATCTTCACGCGCGAGCCCGGAGGCCCGCGCATGAGCTTCACGGCCTCGCCGAGGTCCATGTCGTCGGTGCGCCGGCCGTCGATCTCGACGAGTTTGTCGCCGGACACGAGGCCCGCCCGGTAGCCCGGGGTGTCCTCCATGGGCGCGATGACGGTGAGCATCCCGTCGCGCAGGCCGACGACGACACCGATGCCGCCGAAGCGCCCGGCGGTATCCTCCTGCATCGCCCTGTACTCCTCCGGATCCATGAACTCGCAATGCTCGTCCAGGGAGGCCATGAGGCCGCGCAGGGCGCCATGGGTGAGGTCCTTGTAGCCGGTGCGGTCGGGCTCGACGTAGTTGCGCCGGACCTGCTCCAACACCTTGGTGAAGGTCGCCATGCTCTCGTAGGCGTCCTCACGCGGCGCGACGGGCGCCTCCTTGGAATGAATGCGGTGACCGACAAGGAGGTTGGCCACAAGAACCACGGCGGCGCCGGAAAGTCCGGCACCCCGCACCAAGCTTCGGCGCAGGCTCATGATCACACTCTCCAACCCGCCGCGCCCGGCGTCAAACTACGAATGTCTCCCGGACGCGCGCCGACGTACGGAAGTAGGGGATCATCGCGGCGGCTGTCACCACGCTCAGGACGAGGAGGAATATGTATATCCACGCGGCCGGCGGCCCGCCGGGAATCGAACGACCGATCAGGAAGACGACGGCAGCCAGAACGACCTGGACGACCTGCAGACCGACCATGAGGCCCGGTGCATTGCGTCGGCGATCGAAGAAACGCGCCGCAGCCACCAGCATCAGCACCACGAGCAACCCCTGCGCCGCCACGCTGGTCCCGAAGAAAAGCCGAGCGGTTCCGGCCGTGTCCGCCGTCGCCTGCGCGAGCGTCAGCACCAGCGTAACGACGGCGATCAGCGGCACCATCACCAGGGCCGATGCGGGTACGAGCAGCCAGCCGTCGAACCCCGCGAGCGGCGAAACGGCCGACGCGCCGGCGAGCTTTGCGGATGCCACCCGCGCCTCGGCGGCCTCGTCCTCGTCGTCGTCCGATGCAACCCCGGCCACCTCGACGGTGCGGATCCGGGGCACGAGCAGATGGATCACCACGAAGGCCAGAAGGTAAGCCGTCGACCCGATCAGGAAGAGCAGCCAGTACTGGCCGGTCTTCTGCAGCACGCGCCCGACGAACTCGGCGAACATGATCGCGCCGATCGAACCCGCCATGCCGCCGATGCCGACGACGGAGGCGACGGCGTTCTTCGGGAAGCAATCGGAGACCAGCGTGAAGAGGTTCGCGGACCAGCCTTGGTGGGCCGCGGCGGCCAGACCGACGAGCAGCACCGCCAGCCACACGTTGCCGACCTGCGTCACCGCGAAGATCGGCACGACCAGCGTCGCGCAGATCAGGAACGCCGCCTTGCGGGCGAAGTTGACCGAGCGTCCCGCGTTCATCAGCGCCGAGGAAATATACCCGCCGCCGACGCTCCCGATGGTCACGAACGTGTAGACCACGATCAGCGGCCAGCCGAGGTTGCCGAGGTTCAGGTTGAAGTCCTTGGCGAGCCACTTCGGCAGCCAGAAGAGATAGAACCACCAGATCGGGTCGGTCATGAACTTGCCGAGGATGAAGGCCCAGGTCTCGCGGTAGCGAAGCAGGTCCCGCCACGGAATCTTGGCCTGTCCCTCCCTGCCGCTGTCGCCGAGGATGTGTTTCAACTCCGACTGGAGGACGCCCTTGTGCTCCTGCGGACGGCGGTAGAGCGGCCACCAGAGGGCCACGAAGACGAAGTTGATGCTGCCGCCCACCACGAAGGCCCACTGCCAGCCGTAGTTGATCGCGAGCCACGGGATCAGCGCGGGCGTGATAACGGCGCCGATGTTGGCGCCGGAGTTGAAGATTCCCGTCGCCAGCGCACGCTCCTTCTTCGGGAACCACTCGGTGATCGCCTTGATCGCCGCGGGGAAGTTGACGGCCTCGCCCAAGCCGAGGATGAAGCGGACGATGCCGAAGTGCAGCGCACGGCTGCAGAAGGCGTGTCCGTAGGCGGCGAACCCCCAGAAGATCGTCGCCCATGCGTAGGTGGCCCGCGTGCCGAACTTGTCGACCATGCGACCGAAGAACGGGAGTCCGACGGCGTAGGCGACCTGGAAGGCGATCACGACGCGCGCCCAGTCGAGCTCGGACCAGTTGTACTTCTTCTCGAGCAACGGCACGAGGATGCCGAGCATCTGCCGGTCGAGGTAGTTGTTCGCCGTATTCGCGAAGAGGAGGAGGCAGATGATCCAGCGATACTTCCCGACTGTCTTCGCAACGTTGTCAGCCGTCATCCGGTGGCTCCCTTCCCCATTCCGCCGCCCCACATTCGCCGCGCCAAGCGTTCGCGCAGAGTACACAGGCAACGCTCAGTTCGTCCACTCCAATTCCATGCGCCGGGTTCCGGGCCGGGGCACCACCCAGGACCGTCCCTCCCCGGGAACAAGGCCGGGGGCCTCCACCGACGCCCCGTCAGCCCCCTTGGCGGAGATGCGGACGATGCGGGATCCGGCGGGAAGAAGTCCCAACCCCAGTCCGATTCGCGCGGCGGCGCCGGGGAACCGGAAATCCAGCGTCCGCCCCCGATCCGTCGACGACGTCCTCACGATCACGGCGCCCGCGCACCCCAGGTCCGCTTCCGGGAGCTCGCTGCCGCCCCCGTCATGGTAGATGTACTCGGGGGAACGGACGTACTCGAAGCGGCACCCTTCGCGCTGCACGGAGCCGCACGAGAAATCCGGGCCGGATGCATACCAACCGGCGGGCGGGAGGTTCACGAGCCCGGCTCCGATCCGGATCTCCCAGGGCGCATCCGATCCGTTGACCCAGACTTCCAAGCCGTCCGGATACCGCAGGTACAGCATCGACCTGCGCCAGAGTCCGCTGGACAGCGCATCGGATGCGGACATCAGCATCCGCCCGTCGCTGTAGGCCATGCGCTCCACACCCCGGAGCGTCTGCCGGCGGTGGAGAGCTGAGGACAGGAACACCAGCCGCCAGAGGCGGGCATCCTTCGCCTCGAGCGCCGGGAACCGGGGCGCGAGACCGTACGCAAACGAAGCGGCCAGTTGGCGCCGATCGGCCTCGCCCGTATCCACGCCCCCGGCCCGCCATGCCGGACCGATCCCGCACATCACGGCGTTCAGACGGAGATGCGGATAGATCGGAAGCCATCCGTCCGTCTGCGCCGCGGGGTCATCGGCGCCATCGACGGCATAGGCGTCCGCCGATGCCGCATGCATCCACGCCCACCCCGACCCGGCCACAACGGGCGCCTCGCGGCGCAGCGACTCGACGCGCATCCAGTCGCACAGCCCGTCCCATGCCGACCGGAACGATGCGGCGCCCTGCGTACGCGCGTCGAAGTCGGTGAATTGCCATGGCGGATGCCCGGCGGCGGCGGGCCGGAACGCAAGTCGTGCCACCTCGGGCGCGGTGGCCGGTTCCTCGGCGGCAAGCATGGGAAGAAACGTCGTCTTCAGGGCGAACCGTCCCGGCGCAGATCCCAAAACCCACCCGCCGTCCGGCGACTGCCGGATGAGATCGCGACTCCACCGCGGATCCAGGCAGTCGAGACTGTCCTCATCGACCGCGCCCCCCTGCCCCGGCGGCGGCAGAAAGATGAGAGGCCCCGCGCCGGCATCGTCCCACAGCTCCCGCAGCCGTCCGGTTCCCATCGCCGCGACCTCCATCCAGGACGCCACGGCCGACTCCGACGCACGGGGACCGCGGGCGGGGGCGACCGGCGGCAGCACGTCGCCGACGCGCGCCGAGAGGGCCAGTCGGAACACCTCCCGCACGTGGGCGCACCGGCCGTCCGTGGCCGGCTCGTAGACGGCAGCGCCGGGTAGGTCCGGGCCCGCCGACGTGCCGAATTCGATCCGCGAGGCGCCGGACTGGGCAGGGTCGAAAAACGCCGTCGCGAACACGGGGGTGCCCACGGGATCGCTGCAGCGCCACATCATGAGTCCGGGCCCTTCGAGCATGGGAAGCCGCAACCGGCTCAGAGGCGAGGTCGGATGGACCTGCCCGGAGCGGATGGCACGGATCGCCCGGGCGCCCCCGGACATTCCGACGCACAGCGTCCGGCCGTCCAGTTCGAACGCCACCGACAGCCCTCCCGCGGTCTCGATGCGGATGCGGTTGCCCACGATGGCGGAAAGCCGCGGCGCGGCATCGAAACCTGCGGACTCGATCTCCCACCCGCTCCAGCGTCCGCAAGGCCGGCCGTTCCACGAAATCTCGCCGCCCCGCATCCAGTCCGCCGTAACCACGGCATAGGTCGTGGTCCCCGAATCATCGGAGGAAACAAGATCGTAGCGGCCCGGCGCCGTCTCCCGGACCTCCGTCCGAAACCCCGACGACGCAGCCGGGGATGCGACCGGATCCGTCACGGCCGGCGCGGACGCCGCGCGGATCACGCGGCGAAGCGGAGGCTCCCACGTTGCCCGCCAGTCGGGCGACCGCCAGGCGGGAACGACGGGCACACCCTGCTGAAGGTAGGCGCTGAAACCGGCGAGGTAGAGTTCGTCGGCCCCCGGCGAGTTCCAGTCGCGGATCTCGAACGATGTCGCACGAAACGGCGGCGCAGCGGTCCGGGCGAACTCCGCGGGGATCCTCGCGTGGGCGATCGTCCACCGCGCCCGTGCGAAATCTCCCAGCGGCACCCGCAGAACGGCACCGGCCGAGTCCTCGATGCAGACCCCGACACGCGCGGCGACGCTCCCCACGTCACCCGGAGTGCCCTCGGCCACACGGCAGCCGATCCGCAGCTCGAGGGAATCAAAGGGCTCGGCGATCACAACAGGGACGGGCGGATGCAGGGTCACGGATTCCACGGGACCGGCGGACAAGGCGCGGATGCGGGCCACCGTCTGGCCCGCGCTGAAGGGAACGGCGGCGCGTTCGATCCGGCAGGTACCGCCGGCCGGGGCCGTGACCGCCGTCCATCCGGCGAGACGGCGGAACGCGGTGGCCGGCGTGCAGGCATCGTCCCAACCCGTCCACGGCGAGCCCATCGCGAGGTCCGGTTCCGGCGGTCCACCGGTCCCGCTGCCGCGCCGGGGCAACGCCTCCGGCGGCTGCACCATGCACCCCGCCGCCAGGACCAGCGGCGCCATGACGAACCGTCTCAGAAGACGAACCATTTCCGGCCCGCAAAGTTGAAGAGGAGCGCCGCCGCGACCTTGGTCACATACGAGAGGGAGGTGCTCCAGTGGAACCATCGGATCAGGGTCCAGCCGACGGCCGCCGCGATGGAGACGCTCAGCCCCGACACCGCGAGGAACCGGACGACCTCGACCCACCGCTCATGGCGTCCCGATTCAAAGACCCAGGCAACGTTCAGCAGGTAGGCCGTGGCGTTGGAAAAAAGAAAGGCGACGCCCGTGTTGACGACGAAACGGAAGGCGCGAACCCGCTCCTCGACCGGACGGATACGAAGGCGGAGACGGCGGACCAGGGGATCGGTCTCGCGCAGGGCGGGAAGCACCCGCCAGGCCATGACGAAGAAGACCGCCATGTCGACTCCCGTGGCCACGCCACCGCAGAGTGCATACTTGATGAACTGGACCACCAGCCCGGATTCGCGACCGGCGAATTCGGACCAGAGCTCCGTCATGCGTCGCCCCGAACCCACCGGCAGATGTCGTCCGGCAGCGGAACCACGGAGGCCACGCGGGCCTGCCGCTCGCCATCGGCACAGGGCACGGTGACCTCATCCCCCGCCGCATGCCCCTCGATGGCCTGCGCCATCCGCGTGTCCGAGGAAATGATGCCCAGCGCCTCGTCGCGATCCCATACGCCGAGAATGTAGTAGCGCTCACGCGACCCGTCGGCATAGTCGAGATCCACACCGACGCCCGGCCCGACGCGGTCGGATGCCGGCCCGTCGAACTCCGTCTGCTGGACCTGTTTCAAAGCCGCCTCGAGTTCGCCCTGGCGGTGCAGAAGGATGCTCTGGGTTTCCTTCGCGGCCTTGTACTCGAAATTCTCGCGCAAATCCCCGTAACTGCGGGCGACGCCGATGTCCTTGCTGTTCTGGGGAATGTCGACCTCGACAATCTTGCGCCATTGCGCGTGGCGCTCGAGGTAACTGCGCACCGAGGTCAGGGGCAGCTTCTGGACGGGCGCCTGCGAACCGCCGCGAAGCAGATCCTCGAGCTCCGGATGCAGCTTCACGACGCGGCCGAGGATTCCCTGGCGTTCAAGCGACGGCCACGCCGACGTCTCCTTGATGCGGAGGAACATCTCGCGGCGGCCGTCGTCGTCCATGCTTCCGAAAAGTTCCTGAAGCCACTCGACCTTGGCGAATCGCTCGCGCAGGGCGTTCTGCGCCTTCAACCGATCGCCGCAGTGGTCCTTCTCCATCGCCGCGACGGCAATCCGCGCAAAATCGAACCATCGGCCGAGATCCCAAGCGGTCCAGCGCGCCGGATTGCGATGCAGCCAGAGCAGCACCTCGACATCCGCCCGCCGGGATCCGACAAGCCCCCGGATCCGCTCGGCGCAATCAGCCTCGCGTCCGGACGACAGCAGGATATCCAGCACTTCCGAAAGCACCGGAGCCTTCAAATGGTCGAGCGCGTCGATCAACGTGCCGGCGAATTCCGGACCGGCCCGCCGCAGGGCCATCTCGATGAACGGACGGACATCGCGCGCGGGGAGATCATGGACGGAGGCAACGAAGGCGGCCGGCGAGCGCCAGCCGTCCAGCAGTGCCTGGACCGCCACGGCCGATTCCTCCAGCCCGAGGCGGTCGGCCGCCAGCACCGCGCGAACCACCAATCCGTGATTACGGCCACGGGCGCCCTTGAGCACGAACTCCAACCGGTTGGCCACCGCGGTCCGGGCCCCGGCATCGTCCGGAGGTACGCGCCCTTCTTCAATGGCCGCCGCCACACGCGACAGAATCGACGTCATGTCGCGATCGGCATCCATCTCCTTGATCCACTCCCGGTCGCCCGCATCACGGACTTCACGCAGCCGCAACGGCTCCGTCCGTTTCGCGGGGATCTCGACGGTGCCATCCTTCTTTAAGCCCTTCCGGGCGGAATCCCAGAACGCCTTCCATCCGGCCTCGGGCACGATCCGCGGCGACAGGCGGGTCTGGAGCTGGACAACCACCATGGGGCCGAAGCTCTGGATGGCCAACCGTACGATCTCGCCCGGCCGCTCCCGCACCAGTGTGCGGATGGCCTCGGGATCCCGGTGAAGCCGCGTGAGGAGATGCGTCTCGTCGAGCACCTGCAGGGTCTCCCCCGCATAGGCAAATGTCATCCGGTGGCCCTGCTTGGTCTCGAAGTCGATCTCATACCGCTTCTCGAACGTGTCGATCCGTCGGACCACGCCGAAGCCCCAGGTCTTGTCGAAGCAGGGCGTTCCCTCGCGCAGACGAATCAGCGTCCCCATCCTGCGAACCGCCTCCGCGGGCTGCACACGACCGAACCCGGCGTGCTCGACGAGGGTACGACGCTCGGTGTCCGGCCCGGACATGGAGAGGAGTTCGTCGCGGATCGCCGCCTCCGCATCCTTCCCCGCATCCATCCAGGATGCACGAAGGCGGAGCACGCGCAGGGCTTCATGGATTTCGCCACGCTCCAGAAGAACGTCTTGCAGGAGCTTGGCCTGCGAATCGGCCTGGGAAACCGCCGCCCTTCCGGCCAGACCTTCCAAGGACTCACAGAGCCCCGCGACATCGATCGCAGGATGCTCCAGATGTTCGATGAACCATTCTTCGCTGTCGGGGAGGGAACCGGTCGGGGAGAGGTCGGAATTCATCGGGTAACTTTACTCATCCGCGTTCCCCTCGTCAAACCGACGCACCCGAACGCCTAGGGGGCCGGAGCCGGGGCCGGTGCGGCGGGTACGGCCGCCGCGGGCGCCGGAGTCACCGGAACCGTCTGGGGTGCGGCGGCGGGCGGCGTCACGGGCACGCTCACCGGAACCGTCGCGGGCGCTACACCCGGGGCGGACGCCGGCACCGTGCCGGCCGCCGGAACGCCCGGCGTCTGTGGCGCCGTGGCGGCGGGAGCCGTCCCGCGGGCGCCTTCGGCCCGCTCCATCAGACTACGCTCGCGGCCGGCGAAAAGGACCGCCAGAAAGACCGTGTTGATCATGAACACGGATCCCAACCAGACGGTGCCCCGCGTCAGCACGTTGCCGGCCCGGGATCCAAAGATGCTCTCCCCGACGCCGGACCCGAAGGCCAGACCGAGTCCCTGATCGCGCGCCTTCTGAAGAAGGACCAGCCCGATCACGAGCAGCCCGACCAGCGCCTCGACCACCACCAGCAAACCCCTGAGAATATCCATCGCAGTCTCCCTGCTACGCCGGGCGCCGGATCAGGCGCCGGCCTTGACGATCGCCACGAACGATGCCGCCTGGAGTGCCGCCCCGCCGATCAGGCCGCCATCGATATCCGGCTGGCTCATCAACTCGCGAGCATTGTCCGGCTTCATGCTGCCGCCGTACTGGATGCGAATGCCGTCCGCCGCCGCACCGGCCAGTTCGCGGAGGATCTTGCGGATGAACGCATGAACTTCCTGAGCCTGGGCGGACGTCGCGGTCTTGCCCGTGCCAATCGCCCACACGGGCTCATAGGCAACCACCAAACGGTCCCAGTCGGCTCCCGCCAATCCCTGCAAACCGGCCCGGATCTGGCGCTCCACCACCGAAAACGTGTTGCCGGACTCGCGTTCGGCCAGCATCTCCCCGACGCACACGATGGGCTTCAACCCGGCAGCCAGGGCGGCCTTGGTGCGCTTGTTCACCGTCTCGTCCGTCTCGCCGAAATACTGGCGCCGCTCGCTGTGGCCGATGATGACGTAGGTGCAGCCCTTCTCCTTGAGCATGTCAGCGGAAATCTCGCCCGTGAAGGCGCCGGACTTCTCCCAATGGACGTTCTGCGCCCCGAGCCCGATGGGCGACCCCGCCACACCATCCTGCACAACCCAGAGGCTCGTGAACGGCGGACAAAGCACGCACTCCACCCCGTCAAACCCGCCCAGCGCGGCCTTGACCTCCGCCACCAAGGCCTTCGCCTCGTGCGCGGTCTTGTTCATTTTCCAGTTTCCGGCGACAATCTTCTTGCGCATGATTCTCCTGTCCTTCAAAAGGCGCCATACTAAGCACCACTCCACCGTCCAATTCAAGCTTTTCCTGCAAAACCTTTTCCCCGTCCGGCCCCTTCACACGTCTGGAGATGTCAGGGCAGCCTGCCGCCCACAGGATCCCCTTCCCGTTGCCCCCCATCCAATTCACCCGCGTCATGGATCCTGCAGCCGCACCGCCCGCCTGTCCGCTTGCCTTGAGCCACCCCCTCGGGTATCGTGCGCACTGAGGAAGCCATGGTTAAAAAACCTTTTGAATCGAGGATTCAGGATCTCGTCTACAACATCGACGTGGGCATCGGCCTGCGCTTGATCCAAGTGGGGCTGGGTATCCTGTTCCTGCTGACGCTGATCCTGCTGTTCACAGCTGCGCAGTTTCGGGGCCTCAAAGAAGCGGAATCCATGGAACTGGCCCAACTGGGCCGGAACCTGATGCGCCAGAAGGATTTCGTCACCCAGTGCGTACGTCCCTCGACCATGCAGATCCTGGCGCAGAAGGGCCAGGCCCGAAACGCCCTTGTCGACCGGCATCCCGACATCCTCCACGCCCCGGTCTACCCCACCCTTCTGGCCGGCGGTTTCGGCGTGTTTCAGGGCGCGTTCTCCGCGGAGCGTCGCGGCGGCGTCTTCACGCCGGAGCAGTGGATCATCGTACCGATCAACCACCTCTTCGTCCTGGCCGCAGGCCTCTTCGTATATCTCGCAGCCCGACGCCTGTTCAGCCTGCGTATCGCCGTGCTTTCGACGGTTGCCTATTTCCTGAGCCGGCTGGTCTGGGATGACAGCCTCGCAGGCCTCGGCCTTCCGGTTGTCACCTTTTTCTGCCTTGGATCCTTTTACTTCGCGCTTCGTGTGGCCGACGCCGTCAATGCCGGACTGCCCGCGGGACGGTGGATTCTCTCCTTCCTCCTCTCGGCAGGATTCGCGGGCATGGCGGGGCTGACCCGCTACGCCGCCCTCGCCATCATCCCCGGCATCCTTCTCTATCTCGGCCTCGCGTTCCGCCGCCGCTCTTTCGCCTGGCTGCCCCTCTTCCTCGTCATCGTCACGGTGCTGTTCACGCCCTGGCTGCTTCGCAACAAGAAGGTCTCCGGCGCCTTCTGGGGCGCTGCGCCCCGGACCGCGCTGCACAACAGCGGACTGTCGGATGCAGACGCCATCGACCGCACCATGAAGGTCGAACTCAAGGTGGGCGCGACCCTGCGCACGATCCAGTCCAAGTTCGTCGCCCGCGCCTCCCACCTCTTCCGCAACGAACTCGACACCCTTGGCGAAGGCCTCCTTCTCCCGTTCTTCTTCGCCACCTTCTTCTTCCGGTTCGTTCGGCGCGAAGTACACCTTTTCCGATGGGGACTCGCGCTCTCCATGCTGACTCTCTTCATGACCGCCTGCATCTTCGATGCGGCGTTCCGGCTCATGCACGTCTTCTGGCCCCTCATGATCGCCTACGGGTTCTCGTTCTTCTTCCTCCTGCTTGACCGCCTCCAGTTCAGGATGCGGCTCGTCAACTTCGCCGTCAGCGCGGTCGTCGTCCTCTCCTCCGCCCTCCCCTTTGTCTTCGCACTCCTCCCTCCGCGCGCCGGGGTGCCCTATCCGCCCTATTTCCCGCCCTTCGTGACCTACGTCAGCGGCCTGCTGGAACCCAACGAGGTCATGTGTACCGACATGCCGTGGGCCACGGCGTGGTACGGCGACCGGACGTCCATCTACCTGCCGCAGACGCTGGACGAGTTTTACGAGATCAACGACTACCACAAGGGCGTGAAAGGCCTCTACTTCACCACCCTCACCCGCGACCAACCCTATGTCCGCAGCCTCCGTACGGGCACGTACAAGACGTGGTTCCCCATCCTTGAGGGCCGCATCCCGAACGACTTCCCGCTCACCCAGGGCTTCCCGTTGAACAATCTCGACCAGTTGTTCCTTTCCGATCGCGTCCGATGGGCACCGCGGTAGCCGGCACATCCAAGCCCGGTGCCCCCGGACCTAACGCCGGGAATCACGGATGACACGGATGGATGAGCCGTCGACCCGCCCCCGGCACGGACCCCGGCGCGGTGGCGCGCTGGTCTTCGTGCTCGTCATGCTCGGGGTGCTGGTCACCCTCCTCGTCCATATGCTGGCGGAGTCGCGGACCGCCGGCGCACTGGCCTCGTCCATCCTTGAACGCGAGAAGCTCGGCGCAATCGCCTCCGACGCCGTCCGCCGCGCCATGCAGCGGCTCGCCGACGACGAGGATCTCCTCGTGGACCACATGAAGGAGCCATGGGCCGACCCCGAGGCCCTGACCGACCCGGCCGGAGTCACCGTGCGAACCCGCATCGAGGATGACGGGCGCCGGCTCGACCTGAACAACCTCGCGATGGATCCGGGCATCGAGCGGCGCCGTCCGCCCGAAGACATCCTTCAGGATCTGTTCTTCCTCTGCGGCGATCCGAACCCCTCCGAACGGATCGAGGCCCTGCAGGATTGGGTTGATGAGGACAGCGACGGGCGCTTCGAAGCCCCGTTCTATCTCGCGAAGAAGCCCCCTTCCGCCCCGCCGAACCGCCCGCTCATCTCATGGAATGAATGGACCCGGGTCGAAGGCTTCTCGCGCGCGTGGATCGAGGATCCCTCCGCCGGATCGGCCGAACCCGATTCCCTCCCGCGGATCCGCGACTTGGTCACCCTTCTTCCCGGACGGCACAACCGGACCGTGCCGATCAACCTCAACACGGCGTCCGAGGCCCTGCTGACCGTGGTCTTCGGCCGGGGACAGGAGTACCTGGCGCGAGCCGTGATCACCCTGCGCGAGGCGGAGCCGCTCCGGTCCGCCGACGGGATCGCCGCCCTCGCAGACCCCATCCGCATGACCCGGCTCATGCCCTGGCTGGACCTGAAGAGCGAGTGGTTCCGGATCGACAGCACCGCCGCCGGGGCGCGCAGCCGGGTCCGCGTGGAGGCCCTCGTAAAGCGGGAATCCGACGGCACCGTGAAGGTGGTCCGCTGGTTGCGCTGATCCCGCCCGCCGCGCGGCGGCCTACCGGCGGATCGAGGTGCGGCCGTGGAAGACGCGGAACTCCGCGGCACCCTCGCGGCCGAGGAACCGGCCCAGGATCTTCTCGTCGATCTCCAGCAGGTCGACCCAGATGAAGCCGTCCAGCACGTCGCTGAACTCCGGATCGACGTTGAAGCCCAGCAGCTTGCCCCCCAGCCGGAGGTACTGCTTCAGCAGAATGGGAACACCCTTGCGATCCTTCTCGATCTCGGCGATCAGTTCCGAGACCTCGTCGGGATCCTTGATGATGCGCCGGAACACGTCCGACTTCCACCGCTCCCCCTTGGCCTTCTTCGACGGGGGCTGCCGCGGTTTGATGAACCGCGCCCAGCGCGTGTCGAAATTGTTCGCGCGGAGAAACTGCACCATCATGTGCCGCGACAGCGTCTGATACTCGTTGTTGATGCTGACCGGTCCGATCATGTGACGGTAGCGCGGATCACGGTTGATGACGGCCCCGATGCCCTTCCAGAGCAGCAGCAGCGGCGAGTAGGACCGCTGGTACTCGGGGCGCACGAAGGAACGGCCAAGCTCAAGCGACGGGCCAAGGGCGTCGAGCAACTTGCGCGAGTAGCGGAACAGCGTGCTCGTGTAGAGCCCCTTCTTGCCGTGACTCGCGAGAATCTCGTCCGTCCGCCCGATGCGGTAGGCGCCCACCAACTCGCCCGCCTTGCGGTTCCAGACGAAGAGATGATGGTAATGGTGGTCGAAGCGGTCCAGGTCGACCTCCCGCCCCGTCCCCTCGCCCGCCGCACGGAACGTCACCTCGCGCAGGCGCCCGATCTCGTGCAGGAGGCGCGGGATCTGCGCGGCCGGTGCGCAGTACACCGCCAGACCGTCCGACTCCATCAGGCACGCCTCCGGCGGGAGCATCCACACGTCCTGCGCGATCGAATCCTTGTGAAGCGACTCGGCCACCGGCATCTGCGGACCCGTTGGACCGCGCACCGCCCCACCCGAACTGCGGCTGCGCAGGATGTAGGTGCGCAGGCGCAGGTAGTCGATCATATCCGTATCGCCCATGTCCTTGACGCGGGTGAACGGAATGAGGCTGCCGATCCGCAGGAAGATGGTGCTGCCGCGCTTCTGCATGAACTCCCGCGGCAGCATGGCGGTGCGGAACCGCGGATGCACCAGGCCGAGCACCTGGAAGATCGCACTGTTGCGGCCCTCGACGAACACCGGCACCACCGGGCACTCGGCCATGCGGATCATCCCGGCGATCGTCGCGCTCCAGCGCGGATCCGAGACCTGCTTGTCCATGAGCTGAAGACGCGACACGTCGCCCGACGGGAAGACCAGCAGCAGATGCCCGGCCCGCAGCCAGCGCACGCTCTCCTTCATCGGCCGCAGGTTGGCCCGCGCCGCGCCCTCGCCGCCGTAGGGATCCACGAAGATCGAGAACTCGTGCAGTTCAGGAATCCGCCGCATCAGGTGGTTGCCGATGAGCTTCACGTCCGGGCGGATCTTCCGCAGAAGGGCCAGCAGGGCGATGCCGTCGGCCCCTCCGAACGGATGATTGGCCACGACCAGCACGGGGCCGGTCTTCGGGATCCGCTGCACATCCTCCGGCGCCACCTCGACCGCGATCCCCAGCGACTTGGCCACCGCATCCCCGAAGTCACCGCCGGGGCCGAGCGCCAGGGCGCCGCGATACACCTGGTCGAGCTGGTCGAGAAGGAGAAAGCGCTCGAGCGACCGGCGCATCATGCCGAACAGCTTCTGCCGAAACGGATCCCGGAACGGGACCTTCAGCTCGAACGGCGAGCGGATGGACGGCTCATTGGTCATGCAGTACCGCCGGGCATTCCGGCGGCGCGCGCATTATACGGGCAGGCCGCTCCGTGCCCACACAAATCGGGAGCGCGACCGGCGGGCACCGGGACGTCGGCGTCAGGTGACCTGGTCGCCGCGTGCCATCACCACCTTGCCGGTCCGCACCATCTCGATCACCTTGAACCGGCCCAGCAGCTTCACCATCGCGTCGAGCTTGTCCGAATTGCCGGTGACCTGGAGGATCATCGAGTTCTCCGTCAGATCCACCGTCTTGGCGCCGAAGTGGTCGGCGATCTGGAGCGCCAGCGTGCGCTCCTCCTCGCCCGCCGCGATCTTGATGAGGGCCATCTCCTTCACCACCGAGTCCTCGTCGCGGTGCTCGACGCACCGGATCACGTCGATCAGCTTGCTCGTCTGCTGGATCACCTGGTCGAGCCCCTCGGGGTCGCCCTTGAGGGTGATCGTCATGCGCGAGAAATGCGTATCAACCACCGACGACACCACCAACGCATCGATGTTGTAGCCCCGCCGCGCGAACACCTGCGCGATGCGCGCCAGCACGCCCGGCTTGTTCGCCACGTACACACTGATCGTGTGCGCCTCGGCTCCTGCACTCTTGATTCCGTTGCTCATGATCGTCGCTCCGTCCCCGCTCAGGTCGAACCTGTGGGCTTTTCCATCTTGTATCTCGGCCGTTCCACGATCATGTCCTCCAGCGGCCGGCCGGCAGGCACCATCGGGAACACGTTGTCCGTCTTCTCCACCTCGGCGTTGATCAGCGCCGGCCCGTCATTGTAGGCGAGCGCGCGCGACAGAATCTTGCGCACGTCGGCGCCGCGCTTCAGGTTGAACGCCTTCACGCCCTCGAACGCCTGCGCGAGCTTCACGAAGTCCGGGTTGCCCAGCAGGTCCACACCGCTCTTCCGGTCGTCGTAGAACAGCTCCTGCCACTGCCGCACCATGCCGAGGTAGTGGTTGTTCAGGATCACGAACTTGATCGGCAGCTTGTGGATCGCCGCGGTCGCCAGCTCGGACATCGTCATCTGGAAGCCGCCGTCGCCGCAGAACGCAAGCACCGTCTCCTTCGGACGCCCGAACTGCGCGCCGATCGCCGCGGGCAGCGCGAAGCCCATCGTGCCGGCACCGCCGGACGAGAGGAAATTGTGCGGGAGGTCGCTGCGGTAGAACTGCGCCGCCCACATCTGGTGCTGGCCCACGTCGGTCACGACCACGGCCTTCCCCTCGGTCAGCCGCCAGGCCTCCTCAATCACATGCTGCATCTTGAGGCCGCCCTTCTTCTTGAACTGGAGCGGATAGCGGCGCTTGTACTCGTCCAGGTGCGCCACCCAGGCGTCGGTCTTCAGCCGGCCCACGTGCGGAATCAGCGCGCGCAGCGCCGCCTTCGCGTCGGCCACGCAGGTGATCTGGCACCGGATCATCTTGCCCATCTCGGCCGGGTCGATGTCGATGTGAATGCGGGTCGCATTCTTGCAGAAGAGGGACGGCTGGCCCACGATGCGGTCGTCATAGCGCGAACCGATGGACATGATCAGGTCGCATTCCACCACCGCCTTGTTCGCGTAGGCCGTGCCGTGCATGCCCATCCAGCCCAGCGACAGCGGATGCGTCTCCGGGAACGCCCCCTTGCCCAGCAGCGTCGTCACCACCGGGGCCTGGAGCTTCTCGGCCAGCTCGCGCACCTCGTTCCACGCGCCGGAAATCAACGCGCCATGCCCCACCAGCAGCACCGGCCGCACCGACTTGCTCAGCGCCTCCGCAATCGCCTGGATCGCGCCGGCGTCCACCGACTCCGTCGGCGGACGGTACCCCGGCAGGTCCATCGTCGCGTGCAGGTCCGCCGTGCAGGGACCGGACGACACGTCCTTGGGCAGATCGATCAGCACCGGACCCGGCCGGCCGCTGTTCGTGATGTGAAACGCCTCGCGCACGATCCGCGGGATGTCGTTCGTCTCCTTCACCAGGTAGCTGTGCTTCACCACCGGCATCGTGATGCCGAAGATGTCCGCCTCCTGGAACGCATCCTTGCCAATCATCGGCCGGATCTGCTGGCCCGTGATCACGATCATCGGCACCGAATCCATGTGCGCCGTCAGAATCCCCGTGATCGTGTTCGTCGCCCCGGGCCCGCTCGTCACCAGCACCACGGCCGGCTTGCCCGTCGCCCGCGCATAGCCGTCCGCCATGTGCGCCGCACCCTGCTCGTGCCGCACCAGCACCAGCTTGATCTTCGTCTTCGTCGTGACGATCGCATCGAAAATCGGGATCGCCGCCCCGCCGGAATACCCGAAGATGTAGTCGACACCCTCGTTCTCCAGACACCGGATCAACGCCTGCGCACCATCCATCTGCTCTGTTGCCATGGTCGTCTCCTAAACAAAACGACCCTAATGTTGCACAGGATCAGACTCATCGCAACATGATTATTGAAATATTTCGATTAACTTACGACCGCCTGGTCGCTCGCTCGACCATAAACACGTTTTGGTAATCCAACTTTTCGATTTCAACTTCCACGACTCGCCCAAACAAGAGTTTGATGATGAAACTAGACCGATGCAGGCGTCGATACGTGACTGGACGGGCCGGAAAGCCGGAAGACGATGTCGTCGGGGGCCTCGGCATTGACCTCGCCCACGACGGCCGCGCCCTCGGGGATCGCACCGGCCAGGATCTGCGAGGACAGCGCGTCGGCGACCTTCCGCTGGATCGCCCGCTTGAGGGGACGGGCCCCGAAGGCGGGGTCGTAGCCGTCGCGGGCGAGCAGGTCTTTGGCAGCGTCGGTAAGGTTCAGGGACACCCGCCGCTTCTCCAGGTAGCCCGCCACTCGCGCGAGCTGGATGTCGACAATCCGCCGGATCTCCTCCCGGCGCAGACTGTGGAAGAGGACGATCTCGTCAAGCCGGTTGAGGAACTCAGGCCGGAACTGGGCGCGCAGCATTTCGTTCACGCGGGCGCGCAGTTGCTCGTACCCCTCGTCGCCGGGCGCCAGGTCCGGATGCTCCTGCAGCGTCTCGTGGATGAGCGCCCCGCCGAGATTCGAGGTCATGATGACGAGCACGTTGCGGAAGTCCACCGTCCGCCCCTGCCCGTCCGTCAGCCGGCCCTCGTCGAGAATCTGCAGCATCACGTTGAACACGTCGGGATGGGCCTTCTCGATCTCGTCGAAGAGCACCACCGTGTAAGGCTTGCGCCGCACGTGCTCCGTGAGCTGACCGCCCTCCTCGTAGCCAACGTAGCCCGGGGGCGCGCCGATGAGCCGGCTGACCGCATGCTTCTCCATGTACTCGGACATGTCGATGCGCACCATCGCCGTATCGTCGTCGAACAGGAAGTCGGCGAGCGTTCGCGCCAGCTCCGTCTTGCCCACGCCCGTCGGCCCCATGAAGATGAACGAACCGATCGGCCGGTTGGGATCCTGCATGCCCGCGCGCGAGCGACGCACCGCGTTGGACACGGCGGCGATCGCCTCCTCCTGCCCGATCACCCGCTTGCGAAGCAGGTCCTCCATGTGGAGCAGCTTGTCGCGCTCGCTGCCAAGCAGCTTGGACACCGGAATGCCCGTCCACGCGGCGACGACCGAGGCGATATCCTCCGGGTCGACCTCCTCCTTGAGCATCTTGACATCCTTCTGCACCTCCGCCAGCCGGGCCTGCGCATCCTGAATCTGTTTTTCGATTTTCGGGATGCGCCCGTAGCGGAGTTCAGCGGCCTTCGCCAGGTCGTTCGCGCGCTGCGCGTTCTCCTCGTCGATCTTGAGCAGGTCGATGGACCGCGTCAGTGTGCGCAGGTCGGCGATCAACTCCTTCTCCTTCTGCCAGTGCAGCTTCATCCGGGCGCTGTCCTCGCGCAACCGGGCCAGCTCGGCCTGCAGCTTCGCAAGACGCGCACGGGAGTCGGCGTCCTTCTCCTTCTGCAACGCCTGTCGCTCGATCTCGAGCTGCAGGATGCGCCGCTCGACCACGTCGATCTCGACCGGAAGACTGTCGATCTCCATGCGCAGCCGGCTCGCGGCCTCGTCGACCAGGTCGATCGCCTTGTCCGGAAGGAACCGGTCGGCAATGTAGCGGTGCGAGAGCGTCGCCGCCTGCACGAGCGCGGCGTCCTGGATGCGAACGCCGTGGTGCACCTCGTAGCGTTCCTTGAGACCGCGAAGAATCGCGATCGTGTCCTCCACCGTCGGCTCGCCAACGCGCACAGGCTGGAAGCGTCGCTCGAGGGCGGGATCCTTTTCGACGTGCTTGCGATACTCGTCGATCGTCGTCGCCCCGACGCAGCGCAACTCGCCACGCGCCAGCGGAGGCTTGATCATGTTGGAGGCATCCACCGCCCCCTCCGCACCGCCCGCGCCGACCAGCGTGTGGAGCTCGGCGATGACCAGGATGATATGGCCCTCGGCCGCAAGAACCTCCTTGAGGAAGGCCTTGAAACGGTCCTCGAACTCGCCGCGGTACTTC
>CAYRFK010000060.1:0-22058 GCA_964423465.1 uncultured Verrucomicrobiota bacterium
CGATTGGACGACTCATGTACATATGCGTAGCAAACATAAGTCGTTATGTATAGCCAATACTGAGACGGCACACTAGCAGCCGACAATAAACAGCCATCCAACCCTTGGAACCCTGAACCGTGAACCGTGAACCCTGAACCGTGAACCCTTCCTCCCCCAACCGCCTGCAGCTGCCGCCGGAGCTCCGGACGCGCATCGGTGCGTTTGAGGCGCGGCTGCGCCGCGTCGAGACGGTGCTGGCGGTGGCGGCGGCGCTGTGCGGGCTGCTGGGGGCGTTCGGGCTCGTCTTCGCGCTGGACCGCCTTGTCGACACGCCCGCGCCGGTGCGTCTGGTGCTGGCGCTGGCGGCGCTGGCGGGGCTGGGATTCTCGGCGTGGTACTGGGGGCGGAGGTGGATCTGGGGCCGCCGCAACGACCGGGCGCTTTCGCGGATGATCCAGCGCCGCTTCCCGAAGCTCGGTGACCGCCTGCTGGGCGCGGTGGAACTGGCGGAGGGCGTTGACCGGCCCGGTCTCGGCTCCCCGGCGCTGCGGCGGGCCGCCGTGCAGCAGGTCGCCCGCGAGGCGGCCGCGTTCGACTTCACGCGCGCGGTGGCCACGCGGAACGCGCGGCGGACGGCGACGGCCTTCCTGCTGCTGCTGGCGGCGGTGGCGACGGTCGTCTGGCATTTTCCGCAGGCAGGGCGCAATGCGCTGATGCGCTGGATCCGGCCGCTGTCGTCGGTGGAGCGCTTCACCTTCGTCCGCATCGAGGACATGCCCTCGGAGCTGATCGTGGCGCACGGCGAGCCGTTCGAAATCGCCTGTGTCGTGAAGAGCGGGTCGCGCTGGACGCCGCTCCGCGCCACCTGCCGCGTGGATGACCAGCCGCGGATCGAGGCGAAGGTGGGCGGCGACCGTGCGGTCTTCCGCGTACCGGGCCAGACGCAGCCCGGCGACCTGACGCTGCGGATCGGCGACGTCGCGCGGTCCATGCGGATCCTGCCCGAGCACCGCCCGGCGTTGCTGTCGCTCGATGCGCGCGTCCATCTCCCCGGCTATCTGCGCCGCGACCCGCTCACGGTGCCGGTGCGGGCCGGGCTGCTCCGCGTGACCGAGGGCAGCGAGGTGGAGTTCGAGGGCCGGGCGGCGCGCGGGCTTGCCTCTGCTGCGCTGCGCGGGGCGCGCCCCGTGCCGCTGGCCGTGACCGGGGACGTATTCCGCACGACGCGCGCGCCGCTGGAGGCATTCGCCGGCCACGCCGCATCCAACGATCCGCCCGGTGCTCTGTCCTTCACGTGGCGCGACATCCACCGGCTCGACACGGCGTCGCCGTACCGGCTGAAGGTCGAGGCCGAGCCCGATGCGCCGCCGTCGCTGAAATGTGAGGGCCTCGGCGGTTCGGTGGCGATCCTGGAGGACGAAACGGTCGAGTTGAAGACGACGGCGTCCGACGATTTCGGCATCGAGCGGCTCTGGGCCGAGTGGCGCGTCGTGACCGACGCCTCGGGCAGTGGGGCGTCTCTTGAACGGGGCGAGTCCCTCGCGCAGGGCGCGCCGGACCGCGTCGAACTCGCCGGGGCCTTCCGCTTCTCGCCGGCCGCCCGGCGCGTTCCCGGCGATACGACCGTCGAGCTCTGGGCCTCCGCGCTGGATTACAAACCGGGCCGTGCGCCGTCGCAGTCGCCGGTCTACCGCATCTACGTGCTCAGCCGCGCGAAGCACGCCAAGCTGCTCGAGGAGCGCGCCCAGGCCGTGCAGGCCCGGCTGGAGGAGATCAAGCGGGAGGAGGAGGCGCTTCTCGCCCGGAACCTCGACATGGCGGAGCGCAACGACGAACAGATCGCGGCGGAGAAGTCCTCGACCGAGTTGAGCGAGACCGAGCGCGGTGAACGGGCCGACGCGCGGCACCTGGCGGAACTGTCGCGCGAGATGGCCGACCTGGCGCGCGAGGCGCTGCGCAATCGCGACCTCCAGGAGAAGGAGGTCATGGACTGGGCCTCCCTCGCGGAGAAAATGGAGCGGCTCGCCGGGGGCGACATGCCGAAGGCGGCGGACGCGATGCAATCGGCCCAGCGGAACCGGTCGGCCGCGCCGCGCCGCGAGTCGGTGCAGGAGTCGGTGGCGGCCCAGCGCGAGATCCTCCGCCGGTTGGGCGAGATGGCGCGCGAGGCGAACGAATCCGCCGAGAATCTCGCGGCGCGGAACTTCATCAACCGGCTGCGCGAGGCGGCGCGGAAGCAGGAGGAGATGGCCGGAGCGGTCGAGGCGGGCCTGGCGCGCAGCGTCGGACTTCTTCCGGAGGATCTGCCGCCGGAGACGGCGCAGGAGATCGGCCGCCTCTCGCGCGTACAGAAGCAGAACGGTCGCGACGTCACGTACATCCGCGACGACATGGCCGGATTCTTCAACCGGACGCGCAAGGAGATCTACGACGAGATCCGGCGCGAGATGACCGAGCCGGACGTCGTCGCACGGATCAACGAGGTGGGCGGACTGGTCGCCGGCAACATCGCCGGGAAGTCGATCACTGCATGTCGGGAACTCGAGCAGAAGCTCACCGCATGGGCCGACCGGCTCAAGCCTGCGGAGGAGGGCGGCGGCGGGGGCGGAGGCGGCGGCGGACAGCAACCGCAGGTTGATCCCGAGGTATTGTTCGGCCTCATGCGGGCGCGCGTCCGCCAGGAGAGCCTGCGCGAATCCACGCGCGAGGTTCACGAGGTACGCGAGGGCAACGAGCGGTACCGCGAGGATGCGGGGCGTCTGGCGGACCGGCAGGACGAAATCGAGGGGGACCTCCGGAAGCTGAATGACCGCGTGAAGCAGGAGAACATCCGCCGCTTCATGGAAGGCATCGAGCAGGAGATGGTCGTCTCGCAGGCGACACTCCGCGGACCGCAGACGGACGCCGAGGCCGTGGCGATCCAGACCGGGGTCATCGAGGCCATCGCCGAGGCGCTGGAGGCGGGGTCGCAGGGACAGCAAAGCGGTCAGGAATCGTCGCCCGAGGCCATGGAGGCCCTCGCGAGGATGATGCAGATGATGCAGGGACAGCAGGGGGGAGGCAGCCTGGCCGGGGGAACGACCTCGCGCCAGAACGCCTCCCAGACCGGGCCGGGGCAGGGCAGCCCGGGCGACGAGCGCGCCGCGGGACGGGGCGCGGGGCTCGATCCTGCGCGGCTCCCCGAGGAATTTCGCGATGCGATGCAGGGGTACTTCAATGCGATTGACAATCCTCGCTAGCCGCCGCGCCGTCCTTCTGGCTGCCGCACTGGCCGCCGGTTTCGCCGGTGCGGCCGGGGCGCAGGGGTTCGGCGCGATCCACGGCGACCCGATTCCGCCGGAGGTCGATGCCGTCTACCTGCGCGGCCTCCAGTTCCTCGCGCGGTCCCAGGCCAAGGCGGGCAACTGGGAGGACCGCACGGGGGAGGGCGGTCCGGGCGTCGTCGGACTGGCGGTGCTCGCGATGCTCGCCCACGGCGACGATCCCGTTCACGGTCCATGGGCGCCCGCGATCCGGCGCGGCATCCGCAGCATTCTCGATGCGCAACGGGTGGACAACGGCTACATCGGCCCGTCGATGTACCACCACGGGTTCGCGACGCTCGCCCTCGCGGAGGCCTACGGCATGGTGCCCGAGCCGCGCATCGGGCCGGCGCTGAAGAAGGCGGCGGACCTGATCCTCACGTCCCAGGCGATGAATCCGACGCATGCGTGGCGCTACTCGCCGGAATCGCGCGACGCGGACACGACCGTCAGCGGTGCGCAATTCGTCGCGCTCATCGCCGTGCGCAACGCCGGCATCTCCGTCCCCGACCGCGCCCTGTTGCAGGCGCTCGAGTTTTACCAGGAGTGCCAGGCGGCGGACGGCAACATCGGCTACACGGGCAACGAGGGCGGCGGGAGCAGCGCGCGGAACGCCATCGCCGTCACTGTCGCGGCCCTGGCCCGCGAGAAGGACTCGCGTCTCTTCAAGAAGACGCTCCGCGCCCTGTCCGCCGGGGGCGAGCAGGACGCGGGCGGCTACTTCTTCTACTACCTCTATTACGCCGCGCAGGCTTACTTCCACGGCGACATGCAGCTCTGGAAGGCCTGGAACACGCGCAACCTCGCCCGCCTGATGGAGAGCCAGGGCGCCGATGGGAGCTGGACGGGACCCAACGGACAGGTATTCTGCACCAGCACCGCCCTGCTTTCGCTCGCGCTGAACTACAGATTCCTGCCGATTTACGAACGATGATGGGCTCTTCGCACATGAACGCGACAGGAAGTGGAGAAACTCCAAACTCCAAGGAAGTGAAAAGGACGAAGGACGGAAGTGGCACTCATGCCTTTCGACTTGATGCCTTTCCTCTTCTCCCTTCCTTGGAGTTTGGAGTTTTCCACTTTTCCGTCTTTTTGGAAGGAGTGTCTGCATGAATCCGCGATGGATGACCGTGTCCGCAACGTTGTTTCTCGCCGCCGCGCACATCGCCTCCGCGGCGATCGTGGTCGGACCGCCCGAGGCCCCGCCGTCAAAGGCGGGCGGTGTTTCCGCGGGCGGCACGGCGGTCGCGCCGGCGTCCAGCGTGCCGGTCGATCCCGCCGGGGATCGGCTGACGTTCCTCAAGGGGGACTGGCTGCACGGGGAACTGGTTTCGGTCGATCCGGCCGGCGGCCGCATCCTCTGGCGCCACGCCGAGGCGCGGGAGCCGATCTCGTTCTCCCAGAAGGCGGTGTCCGAGGTGCGTCTCGGCGCGCGCCAGGGTGCTGTCGCGCCGCGCGAGTCGGGCGTCGTCCGCCTGACCAATGGCGACGAGTTAGTTGGCGACATCGTGGCGGTGGATCCGACGAACCTCGTGCTCTCGACGACCGCCGCCGGACGGCTGACGCTCCAGCGGAGCATGGTCGCCGAAATCCGGCCGGGCGCGGGCTCGCTGTCGGTGCTGTACGAGGGGCCGAAGAGCCTCGACGAATGGAAGCTCCGCGGGGGCGACCGCAGCCGCATGTGGGAACTGAAGGACGGCGTCCTCTCGCCGCTCGTGCCCGTACCGCTGGGCCGCTCGATCGACACGATGCCCGAATCCGTGCGCATCGATTTCACGGTGGAGTGGAGGCAGCAGGGGATCTACTTCAGTTTCTGGTTCTTCCACGAGAAGCCCGACGAGCCGCAGGGCGAGGCCTACATGCTGAACATCATCAGCGGCCAGCGCGTCGACCTCAACCGCCTGCGCGCGACGGGCGGCTCGCAGAACCTCGGGTCCGCAGAGTTCGCCGAAGGCTCGCAGCAGCGGGGCACCGCGCGGTTCTCGATCCTTGCCGACCGCGCCAAGGGCAACATCGCACTGCTCGTGAACGGGAAGATGCTGCGGCAGTGGAAGGACAGCCGCGAGTTCAAGGGCGGCGGGAAATCGATCACCTTCATGCCGCAGGGCGGACGCGAACTGCGCATTTCGGAGATCCGCGTGTCCAAGTGGAACGGCATCGTGCCGCAGGGGACGGAAACGGCGACGGACACGCCGGACGATTCGATCATGCTGTCCAACGGCGACGTGATGTCCGGCACGCTCCTGGAGATCGCCGGTGCGCAGGCGGTGGTGAAGACGCCCTTTGCGGACCTCAAGATCCCGCTGGAGCGCGTGACGCAGATCTCGATGGCGGGCGCCAAGTCGGTCCGCGCCCGCCGCCGCGCGGGCGATGTCCGCGCCTCGTTCGCCGGGGGCGGCAGCGTCACGCTCGAACTCAAGTCGCTGACCGCGGGCCGTCTCGAGGGCGTCAGCGAGAACTTCGGCTCCGCCTCCTGGCCGCTGGCCGCCTTCGAACGGGTCGAGATGAACATCTACGCCGAGAAACCCGCGACGGCCGATGAGCCGTGATCCGTCAGCGTTGGCACTCGCCGCTGCCGTGACGGTCCTGACCGCCGCGACAGGCATGGCGGGCGATTCGCCGGCCGTATCGTCGCCGTCGGACACCGTGCCCGCCGTGCGGAGGTTCGCCGCCCCGCCGGCCGTGCGGGTCTTCACGCCGGCTTCCCGGTTCAAGTTCGAGGGACGTGAGGCGGTCGGATTCGATCTGGACGCCGCCATGCTGGGCGCACTATCGATCGCGGACTTCACGGCCCGGCTCACCGCGAATCCGCCGGGGCTCACGCTTCCCTTCGACGAACCCGGCGGCGTGCTGCGCGTTGCCTACGACGCCGCGGCCCGGCGTCTGACCGTGCAGTTCACCGCCGGCGGGGAGCTTGCGTCCCTGGCCGTCGAGCCGCCGGGACGGCCGCTGCGGGCGGTCCTCCGGCAGCGCGACCAGGCGGCGCTGTTCGCGGTTCCGCCCGCGGGCGGATCCGCGCCGCTGGTCTGGACGGGGCGCGTCGACTACCGGCTGCACCTTCCCGAGTCCGACCAGTACCTTCTGTGCCGGGAGGTGCGGGCCTCGATGGGATCCCGCACGCTGCGCCGCACGGAGGTGGTCGAGGGCATCGTACTCGACAATCTTGACGAGGCAGCGCCGGTGCGTGTCGAGGGGCTCTCCCCGACGGGCACGCCGTTCGTGCACGAGTATCCGATGGATGCTCGGGCGCTCGACGATCGCGTCGACCGCGCCCTGGCCGAACTAGTCCGCATGCTGCAGATGCCCGGCGGCCTGCCGGCGGGGGGCGCGAATGCGAATCCGTGACGCCATCCTCTTCGCCGCGGCCCTGGCCGCGCTAGTCGGTCCCGGCTTCGGCGCGGATCGAGGCATCCGGGAATGGATCGGCGACCTGTCCTCGCCGACGGGACTGGTGCGCCAGGCGGCCCTGGCTGCGCTGGAGTCCGCGGGGACCGCCGCCGCGGTGCCGGTGCGTCGTGCGGCGATCGACGGGGATCCCGCCGCCTCGGCCGCCGCCGCGCGCGCCTGGGGACGGCTGCGCTGGACCGCAGCCGGGGGGATTGGTGCGGACGAGATTGCCCCACTGCTGGGCTCGTTCGGCGATCCTGCGACGCGGACCGCGTGGGAGGCCTTCATCGCACGCCACGGGGCGGCATCCATCCACGTGGTCGCCGGCATGGCCGATACCGCGGGGCAGCAGGAGAACGTGCCGCGCGCGCTCGGGATGATCCTCTCCGCCGTTGCGGCGCGCGACCTGGCTGCGGAGATCGCCGGGGATGCCGCTCCGGCGGCGTCGCGGCCCGAACGCGCCTTGCTGGTCGAGACCGCTGCGCGTATTCCCGACGCGCCGATCCTGGCCCGCATCTGCGAGATCCTGCTGCTGCTCTGGTGGTACGAGGATGTCCCCGAGGTTGCTGCGCGTGCGTGGACGGCGTCGCAGGACGAGACCTTTGTCCGTCTTGCGTCGGCGGCCATCCGCCGGGGCGGTCTCGAGTCCTCGATCGGCGCCGCCCTCCGCGGACTGCTCGCCGGCCGCGGCCGGTCGACCAGCGGGGCGGAACTTGCCTTCCGGGTGCGCCTCGCACGCGAGACCGGTGCGGCGGCGGAGGTTCGGGGCTGCCTGCGGCCGGCCGACATCGAGCGCCTGTCGCCCACGGAGGCGGATTCGGTCATCCACGACGGGCTCGCGATGGGCCTCGGCGGCGAGATGGAATCCCTTCTGGCCTCCGC
Organism: uncultured Verrucomicrobiota bacterium; assembly: GCA_964423465.1. Classification (GTDB taxonomy): domain Bacteria; phylum Verrucomicrobiota; class Kiritimatiellia; order PWTM01; family PWTM01; genus VGWF01. Next base: position 7,554 of record CAYRFK010000060.1, read on the forward strand.
GTCATCCCCCGCGCTGCTCTACCTGCGGTCGCGCGTGCGCGCGGCGGCCGGAAAGGCGGATGCGGCAGTCGCGGACATGGAGGCGGCGATGGCGCGGATCGATGCGGGGGAGAGCATCGTCAACCAGCCCGCCGCCTTTGAACTGGCCGAGATCATGGAGCGTCGCGGGGATGTCGAGCCGGCCGGCCGGATCTGGACGGCCATCGCCGCGAAGCCGCCCGCGGGAACCGTTCAGGATGCCAATGCCCTCCTGCGCCTCGCGCGCCGCGCCGAGGCCCGGGGCGATTTTCGGAAGGCTCTCTCGTACTGTGAAGAGGCACTTCAGATCGGCCGCGACCAGGGCGCGGGCACCGCGCTGACGGCGCCCGGCGGCGGCCGCGGAACCGAATGGCTCATGCGCGCGATCCTCGATCTCAAGCGGAAGGCCTCCACCGCCGAAACCCCGCCCCAGCGCTGACGACCTGCGAGCCCCCGAGATCGGGAAGCCCTGACAACGTGTAGTTTTCACCTTGTCCTTCCTGCGGTACGCTCTAAGATACCCCCGAGGCGGGCGGTATACCGGATCGGGGGGGCCGCGGTATGATGCGTCATGGGGTTCGATGGGCGATCTTGGTGTGCGCGCTGGGATGGGCGTCGGCCTGCCCGGCGTCGTCGAACAAGGATCCCGCCTCCGGCGGATCAACGAGGACGACGGCGACCGGCGGCGACCCCGTGAACATGGCGACCGGGGAGTACTACTTCCTGCGCCCGCTCGTCGATCTGGGTGGGCCGATGCCGCTCGGTTTTTCGCTCTATTACGGCTCGCAGACCACGTTCAAGCAGTTCCCCGCGGCCATCCATGACGGACTTCCGGCCAAGTTTGCGCACAACCACCGGCAGTCGTTGCGTATCAGCTTCAACGATGCGCAGGTGGACAACGGCCTCGGGAATGCGATCAACTTCTTCAAGAGCTCGGGCTGGGACTGGACCAGCTGGGGCGTCGCCTTCGTCGAGCGCTGGGACTACCAATTGCATGCCGGTACGAACAACGCCTACTGGTATTTCCTCGATCCGGAGACGGAGCGGGTCACGGTGTTCAAGACCTCGGCGACGACATCGCGCGCGTTCCCCATCTGCGTGTTCGACCGCAGCGGCAATTCGTGGACCTATACCTATGCTGCCGATCCGCGCGAGCGCGGTCCCGACGCCGTGACCGACGGCCTCGGCCGCGCGCTGCAGTTCGGCTACGCGCCCGTCAACGGCACGAATTACCTCGCCTCCGTGACAGATCAGGGCGGCCGGCAGTGGTCGTTCGTGTACGAGTCCGGTCCGCCGGACAACACGGGGGCGGTCACGCTCCGGACAATCGTCCAGCCGGACGGCGCCACGATTCGATTCGCGTGGGCCGGGTCCTCTCGCCTGGCCGCGGAGCGGCTTCCGGCAGGCAACACACCGCTGACGAACGCCTACAGCGGCGCGTCGTCGGTCGTCACGAACCAGACCGATGCGCTCGGCAACCGGACGGTCTTCGTGCAGCAGTCCGCCGTGTCCGGCCTGACCCAGTTCACCGCCGAACAACCCGACGGAACCCTGCGGGCATTCACGTCGCAGAACGAGGGCCGCGCCATCCGGTGGATCGCGGACGAGGAGGGCCGGGTTGCCTCTTTTGACACACTCAAGCCCTTCGGCATGGCCGAGGACATCTTCACCAACATCGTTGACCGCGCGGGCCGCAGCGTGAAGGTTGACGCCCACGAAGCCGGCGGGTTTGCGAGCGGACATCCGTCGCGGGCAACCGATCCGCGGGGCCTGTCGTTCACGTTTCACTACGCCACGAACTCGCGGACGTTTACGAACCCCGAGACCGGGGAGACCGTTGCCTTCACGTTCTCCGATCTGATCCGCATCGGGTATCCCGACGGCACGTCGGACGGGTTCGGTCGCGACGCGGCGGGACGGATCGTCGCGTGGACCAACCGTGCGGGCAACGCCGCGGCCTACGCCTATGACGCGCGCGGGAGCCTCGTCGCCGTCACGAACCCCGCCGGCGGTGTCGCGACGTTCGGCTGGGACACGTCCGTCGTGCTCCGCGCGTGGAGCGACGGCGACACGGGTGTGTGGAGCAACGAGGTCGATGCGCTGTTCCGCGTCTCCGCCGTCCGTTCACCGGACGGTGCGCGGTCGACCTTCGCCTTCGATGCGCTGGACCGTGTGACGAACGCCGTCGACGGCGCCGGCATGGCCACCACGTTCTCGTACGACGCCAACGGCAACCTCGCTCAGCGCGTGGCCGCCGCCGGCACGGCCGAAGCCCGGACGAACCGATGGGTCCACGACGCGCTGGACCGGCCGGTGGAGCAGGTGGATGCGCTGGGTGGGACGACGCGCGCGGGGTACTCGTGGTGGGGCGGGATCACGAATGTGACGTTCGCGGACGGCGCGTCGCTCGTACTGCAATATTCGCCCGCGCAGTTCGTGCGGCGCGTGCTCGACGAGGCCGGGTTCGCGGCGCACGTCGATCTCGATCCCGAGGGCATCCCGACGGGCTTCCTGTCGCCCGCCGGCCGGCGCGTGGAGATCCTCAACGATGCCGCCGGCTATCCGGTCGGCATCGTCGATCCGATGTCCAACACGTGGCGCGTCGCGCGCGACGCGTCGCAGCGCATCACCAACGTCACCGACCGCCTCGGGCGCTCTGTCGCAATCCGCCGCGACCCTGCCGGTCGCGTCATGGAGGTCGCCGTGCCCGTCATCGGCTCGGCGTTGTACGAGGTCAACGGCCTCGGGCTGCCGACGAACGCCGTCGACCCGCGCGGCGGGGCGTGGACGTTCGAATGGACGCCCGCCGGACGCCTGGCCGGGCGGCGCGATGCGGAAGGCCGCCTGTGGAGCTACGGGTACGACACGAACGGCCGCCCACGGTCGACCTTGTTCCCGGACGGCGTTTCGATGGTTGAATCGCGCGACTCCGCCGGACGTGTCACGAACCGGGTCTATTCGACCGGGCTATCGTTCAGCTTCCGTCGCGACGCCGCCGGGCGTGTGCGAGAGGCCGCGGGCGGGATCCCCGTAACTCTCGACTACGACCGTCGCGATGCCATCACGAACTGCACGGTCGGCGGGCTGAACCTTGGCGCTGCCTACGACGTGCGCGGACGGATCGCCTCGCTGTCGTACGGCGGGCTGCTGAGCGTCGCCTACCAGTACGACGCGCGCGGCCTCGTGACCCAGGTGTGGGACAGCGCCGGCGGGGCGCGTATCGGCCTGGGCTACGACGCCGACCGGCTGCTCGTCCGCATCACGCGCGCCAACGGCGTGCACACCGAGGTCGCGCGCGACGCCAACGGGCGCATCACCAATCTGACCCACACGGGCCGCGGATCGATCCGCATCGAGTACGACCGCAACGACCGCATCCTGCGGATGCTGCAGGACCTTCCGGCCGAGGTCGGGGCGCTGCTCGGCGACGAGATCCGCGAATGGACCTTCGACCGGTCGCACCGGATTGACGCCGTCGGATTCGCCTACGACGCGCGGGGGCGCCTGGTCGTGGATCCGCAGCGCGGCTACGCGTGGGACGCGTCCGATGCGCTCACCGGCCTCACGAACGCCTCGGTCGCGGCGTCTTTCGCCTACACGGCGCTCGGCGACCTGTTCCGCCGTGTCGCGGCCGGCGTCACCAACGAATACCTGACGCACCCCGCGCTGCCACTTCGGCCGGTGGTTGTCGAGCGCCGCAACGGCGCGAACCTGCGTTGCTACGTCCACACGCCCGGCGGGCGGCTGCTGTACTCGGTCGATGTCGCCACATCGGCGCCGCGCTTCTTCCACTTCAACCATCTCGGCACGACGCTGTTCCTGACCGATGCCGCGGGGGCGGTCTCCGACAGCTACGGCTACACCGCCTACGGGCGGGTCGTCCGCCACAACGGTCCGGACGACCAGCCGTTCACATGGCTCGGCGAGTCGGGCGTCCGCCAGGAGCGCGACACGAGCCTCTACCACATGCGCGCCCGCTGGTACGACAGCCTGACGGGGCGTTTCCTTTCGCCGGATCCGCTCTGGATGGATCTCCTGACCGACCCGCTGCAGATCAACCCGCACCAGTACGTTCGCGGCGACCCCGTGCAGTTGACCGACCCCACAGGAGAGGAGCCGAGCGGTGGAGTCATCATGCCGGGCCCGGGGACGAAGTCCGGCGTCGACGCCACGTGGCTGCAGCAGTTCGCCCCGGAGCTTCGCACAGGGGGCGAGCACTACGGGGATCCCGCGTTCGGGGGCGTGCCCCTCAAGGACGACGGCCGCGCCGGTCTGACCGTCGTTCAGACGCCGTCGATGTCGCCGCCCTACCTTCCGCTATCCAGCGTACCCGCAACGCTCGGGCAGACGCATTCCAAGTGGGGCGCCAAGACCGATTACGGCAAGCCGAAGGTGAGGATCTGTACGCCGGTACCGTGGGATACGCGGAAGCGGCGCCCCGACGGGAAGATCGAAGTCACGCACAACACGATCGAAGACCTCATCGAACAGGAGCAGGGCTGCTGCGGGAACGCTCTCGTGGACCGCGATGAATTCGCCGCTAAGCGAGGCTACGTCATCGTCAATTCCCTGCTCCGTCGCGACAGCCATGGGACGCAGCGTCTCGTCCGCGGCTTCCCGTCCGTGCTGGTCGCCGTCGTCGCTGCGTGGCTTGCGGTGCGCCTGGGGCTGGCGGCCGCGGACATGAGGAGGCGGCGCACGCGCCGGTGACGCCGTGTTCCCTTCTCCGTGGATGTCGCTGTTCGGCTCGCCGGTGAGCAACTACGCCTTGCTGTACGGCGTCGGTGCGCTGGCCCTGCTGCCTCTCCTCCTTCTTCTCGGCCGCGCAAGGGGCCTTCCGCCTCGGCCCCTGCTCGACGGCCTGGTCGTGGCGGCCTTCGCGGCGGTGGCGGGCGGCCAGCTGTGGTACGCCGTGGCGGGGTACGGCCGCTGGCTCTCGGGCGGCACCGCTCTGACGGGCATGCCCGGGGGGGGCGGATCGGCTTCTTTCGGCGGGCTGTTTGGGATGATGCTCGCGACGGGCCTGTACGTCCGACTCCACCCGGCGCTTCGGGGACGCCTGCCGGAGGTGCTTGACCTCGCGCCGGTTCTACCGTTTGCCTTCGTCTTTGCGCGACTCGGGTGCTTTGCCATCGGCTGCTGCCATGGCCGCCCCGCCTTCGGCCTGCCGTGGGCGGTCGTCTTTCCGGAGAACTCGCCGGCGTGCGTGTACCGCGGCATTCCCGTCCATCCGGTGCAACTCTACGAAGCCGCGGGATGTGCCCTGATCCTGGCCGTGCTCCTGGCGCTCTTCCGCAGCCCGGCGTGGCGGGGCACGTTGCTGGCCTGGTTTCTGGGACTCTATGGCGCGTTGCGCTTTGCGACGGAGTTCTTCCGCGGCGACGGGCGCCCCGCCGCGGGGCCGCTGTCGCTGAACCAGTGGATCTGCCTGGGCCTCGTTGCGGCGGCGGCGGCATGGCTGGCCCGGCATGTCCGTGCGATGCGCGCCGCGGTGGGCAGCTCGCCAGGAACGGCCCCGCCCGAACGGGATGCCGTCCCGCCATGGATCGCGGCGCTCCTGTTCGTCTCGCTCTGCCTCGCAGGCCGCGCATTCAATGCGGGCCATTCCGACGCCGGGGCGGTCTTCGCCGCGATCGCGATTCTTCCAATCCTTGGAAGCCTGGTGCGTCCCGGTTTCCAAACCTTGGAACTGCGGCGCGACGGCTGGGCTGCTGCTGCCGCGGTCGCCGTTGCGGCGCTCGCCGTGCCGGCCGCCGTGGGGTGGATCTTCCTGCATCTCGACCGCGGGGCGATGGTCCTGCTTCCGTCGCGTGCCTCGCTGCTCGACTGGTGGGGCCGGTCGGGCGCGATGCTGGTCCCGCTGGCCTTCGTCGAGGAGGTCTTCTTCCGTGGATGGATCCAGCAGGGCGTCCTCGCGCCGCGGTTGGGCGCATGGCGGTGGGGACCTCTGACGGCGCCCAATCTGGCGGCCTCGGTCGCGTTCGGGGCGGCCCACGTCGTCGCGGGCGCGTCGCCCTTCGGACTCGTTGCGGCGGGCGCCGGACTTCTGATGGGCTGGGTGATGGAACGGTCGGGCGGAAGCGTGTGGCCGGCGGTCGCGCTGCATGCGGTTCTCAACGTGGGAGCGGGCGTCGCGGGGGGCGCGGCCTGGCTCAACGGCATCGGCTGAGGCGCGGGAGGCATCTCGTATGAACGGGCGTTGGATGTGCGGAGCGGCGGCGGGACTCGCCGCGTTCGTGGCGGCGGCGATTCCGGTGACGTCTCAGGGCGCGGAGGATCTGCGCCTGACCTATGACGCCGCCGGAAGGCTGATCGCCGAACGCTACCAGGGCGCGGGTCGCGCCGGGTACACCTATGATGCCGCCGGGAATCTGCCGCGGATCGCCACCGCCTCCGCCGACGGCGCTGCCGATCTGGCGGTTTCGATCGCGGCGGTCCCCCCGGCGCCGGCCAACGGACAGCCCGTCGAGTTCACCGTCACCGTCACCAACCGCGGCCCCTCCGCCGCGGGCGATGCGCATGTTACGTTCACGCCCGATTCCCTCACGATCGAGTCCTTCGTTCCGTCGCAGGGCGACTGGCGATGGCAAGGCGTGGCCGTTGTTGCGGACCTGGGCCTCCTGCCGGCGAATGCGGCGGCGACTCTGTCTGTCCGTGGCGTTCCGTCGCGCAGTGGATCCTTGACCCATGTTGCGCTGGCCGCTCAGGCCGGCGATCCCGTGCCCGGCAACGACGCCGCCACGAACGTCCTCGCCGTGGCGTCGGCGGCGAACCTGTCCGTCACGCAGATCCCGTTCCCGTCGATGGTATCATCAAACTCGCCGCTGACGTTCACCGTCACGCTGGCCAATGCCGGACCGGATCCCGCGGTCTCGTCTCTGCTGACGAATCATCTTCCGGCGGGCCTGGGCGTGGTTACGGCCAGGGTTTCGCGCGGCACCGCGGTTGTTGATGCAGGGCGCGTGGTCTGGAGCGCCGGCGATCTGACCGCCGGCGGGTCTGCAACCCTGGAGGTCGTCACGCGCGCCGCCGTCGCCGGATGGATCACGAACCGCGCGGCCGCGGGATCGGCATCCGCGGATCTCGCGCCGGACAACAACGCCAGCGTCGCCGCCGTCCGCACTCTGGACGTCTCGTACTGGGTCACGACGACCAACGACACGGGCGTCGGGGCGCTGCGCACCGCGGTCGCCTTCAACGTGATCGCCGATCCCGCCAAGCTCTACGTGATCGCGTTCAACATCCCCGGCGACGGAGTGCCCCGCTTCGCGCTGACGTCGGGGCCGCTGACCAACGTCTGGCGCGCCGGGATGATGGTGGACGGCTGGTCGCATCCGTCCGGCCGTGTCGAGATCGACGGCTCGGCGCTGGCCGGGTCGGGGAACGGCTTCACACTGGGATCGACGAACTGCACGCTGCGCGGCCTCGTGATTCACAGTTTCCCGGGACACGGCGTCTGGTGCGCGCGGAACGACCTGACGGTGCAGGACTGCCGCATCGGTACCGATGTCGCCGGGCTGGTCGCGCGGCCGAACGGCGGGTGCGGAATTGTCCTCGCCGCGGGAACCAACGCGCTCGTCGGCGGCGCCGGGCCGGGACAGGGCAACCTGATCTCCGGCAACGCCGGCGACGGCGTCCTCGCGATGTCGACGGGCCGCTACCACCGGATCCTCGGCAACCTCATCGGCACCGACGTCACCGGAACCCGTGCGCTGGGCAACGGCGGCGCGGGCGTCTCGGTACAAGAGTCGCTGGGTACGCGGATCGGCGGCCCGGCGGCGGGCGAGGGCAGCACGATCGCGTTCAACGCGGGCGACGGGGTGGCTGTCACCGGTCCGACGAGCTCGAGCAGCGCCTTCGCCGCGATCCGCGCGAATTCGCTCCATTCGAACGCGGGCGAGGGGATCGACCTCAAGCAGGACGGACCGACGACGAACGACGCCACAGACGCCGACATCGGGCCGAACTACGTGCGGAACTACCCCGTGCTGACCAACATCACATCCCAATCCGGTACGGTCCGGATCGAGGGCACCGTCCGTGGAACCGCGGCCAGCATGCTCTCCGTGGACGTCTTTGCCGACAGCACTGGCGACACCGGGGGCCTCGGCGAGGGCGCGGCGTGGCTCGGCTCCGCCGATCTCACGCTCTACAGCGGGAACACCGCCGCGTTTGCGATCGATGTGACGACCGCGCTCCCGAGCAATGCGCTGGTGACTTCGACCGCGACCGATTCGACCGGATCCACATCCGAATTCTCCCCGGGCGCCGTCGCGGGCACCGACTCCGACCTGATGCCGGACGCGTGGGAACTTCGCTACGGCCTGAACCCGAGGAGCGCGGCCGATGCGGCCGGCGACGCGGATGGCGACGGCGCGACGAATCTGGCCGAATATCTGGATCGCACCGATCCGACCAACGCGTCGTCCAGGGCGTCGGCCCCGTCGATCGCCCTTGCGCCGGCCGGCTCGCCGGTGACGACCGTGCCCCCGTGGCTCGTCTCAGCCACGATCACCGACAACGTGTCCGTCGTGTCCGCGACGCTCGGCTGGCGGCGCAACGGCGGCGAGTGGACGAACCGGGCGATGGCCGTCGAAGCCGGGACCACCTACACCCAGTCCATCAGCCTCGCAACGGTTCAGGACGGCGATGTCATCGACTACATGGTGACCGCGGTCGATCTGGCCGGTCTGACGGCGACGAACGGACCGCACTCCTTCACGCTGGCCTATCCGTGGATCGAAGTGCGGCCCGCCGCGTGGAACGCCGTCGTGGCCCCGGCGGACACCGCCTTGCGTGCGTTCGTCGTGACGAACCGAGGGTCGGTCGCGCTCCGGTGGAGCCTCACGGTCGTCTCTGACGTGCTGACGACCCAGTGGATCGAATCGGTCGAGTCCGGCGAGGGCGGCTGGACTCACGGCGGGACCCTCGATCTGTGGAACGTCACAACCAACCGTTCCCTGTCGACCGACCATGCCTGGTGGGCGGGGAATCCCGGAACCCTGCAGTATACCAATTCGATGAACGCATGGTTGTTGAGCCCGCAGTTGATCCCGGGTACGAACGGGCTCTTCCACCTTCCGTACTGGATGGGTATTGAGCTTGGATGGGACGGAGGGCTGGTGGAGATTTCAACAAATGACGGCGCCTCGTTCTTCTCGCTGACACCGACGAACGGCTACCCGGCGCTGTGCAACGGCACGGCGAATCCCGCCTTCCCGTCGGGGACCCGGGTCCTTGGTGTGACCGGCGAGTGGAGTCGCGCCGTGTTCGACATGTCGCCATGGGCCGGTACGCCCGTGCGTCTGCGTCTGCGCTTCGGTTCCGACGATTCCGTTATGCGGGAGGGCTGGTACGTCGATGATCTCATGCTCACGGTCCCCGCCCCCGTGCCGTGGATGTCGGCGGACGTCAGCGGCGGCACGCTGCCACCGTTTGCGGGTACGACCGTCGTGGCGCGGATCGATGCCGCGGGGCTCGCCCAAGGCGCCGACCGGCAGGCGGTTGCGCGATTCCTGAGCGTCGATCCGCTTCGTTCGCGCACTGAGGCGCCCGTGCGCCTCTGGGTCGAACCGCCGGCCGGCGACGCCGACGGCGACGGGCTTCCCAACGACTGGGAGGTAGGGTTCTTCGCAAGCCTGACCGGCGCGTTGGCCTCGGCGCATGGCGATGGCGATCCGCTGGATAACCTGTCCGAGTACGTTGCCGACACGGACCCGACGAACGCCGCATCGTTCTTCCGGATCCGTGCCGTGTCGAATCTGCCGCCGCTGCGGGTCTACTTCGACGCTTCGGCGTCGCGGCGCTACGGACTCGAGTCGGCCGCGTCTCTCACCGGCGCCCCGTGGAATGCTGTTGAGGGCCAGACGAACATTCCCGGCACCGGCGGCACGATGTGGCTGTCCGATCCCCCCCCCGGCGCTACGACACGATTCCATCGCGTTCGCGTCGCCTTGCCGCCGTAGCCGCCGGATCCGCGTGGCCGGCGGCTGCGCCGCTCATCGTCCGGCGCTGATGGCCTCGTAGAGGCCGGGCTTCCAGATGTCGGCGAAGAGCGGAGGAATCTGGCGCCGCGCGATCTCGCGGAACGGCTCGGCGTCGATCGGGACGAACTCCATGCCGCCGGCCTCCAGCTTCGCCCGGTAGTCGGCCTCCATGCGCTCGACCTCCTGGTTGTGCCAGCGCGTGGCCTCGTCGAAGGCCTTCAGGATTCCGGCCTGCTGCTCCGGGCTGAACCGGCGTTCGAAGGAGGGTCCGATGGCCGGGATATAGAACCCGATCAGGTGGCGGGTCTCCATCGCGTACCGTTGGACCTCGTCGAGATGGTTGGCGCTGATCGTAGCCAGCGGGTTCTCCTGGCCCTCTACGATGCCGAGCTTGAGCGCCATGAAGATATCGGTGAAAGGAATCGGTGTCACGTTTGCGCCGAAGGCCTGCCAGGCCTTCATGTAGACCTCGAGTTCAGGGACGCGGAGCTTCATGCCGCGGAGATCATCCGGCGTGAGGACCTTCTTGGTCGACGTCGTCAGGTAGCGCGGGCCGCGGAACCACGGCCGCAGCATCCGGACCCCGGCGCGCTCCTGCATGACGCGTCGGAGATCCTCGCCGATGGGGCCGTTCCAAACCGACTCGACGTGCGCGTAGTCGCGCCAGACAAAGGGCGCCTCGAACACCCCGTACTCCGGCGCATACCAGCCCACGATCGCCAGCCCGCTGATGACCATGTCGACCGTGCGCAGCTTGAGGCCCTCGGTGAGTTCGCGCTCGTTGCCCAGTTGGCCGCCGGGGTAGACGCGGACCTCGAGCTCGCCGGACGCCGCCGCGTTCGCGTTGCTCGCGATCCGGACGGCCGCCTGGTGCAGCAGTTCCGACGGCCCCGCCGTGTAGGCGATGCGAAACACGGGGCGCGCATCGTGCCGGCCGCAACCGGACACCAGAAGAAACAGGCCGGCTGAGACAAGGATGAGGATGGGATGGATGGATGGATGCCGGAGACGACGTGCCGCCCCGTCAGCCCGCCCTTGGTTGTTGGTTGTTGGCGGTTGGATGTTGGATGTTGAATCCCGTCCGCCCCTTCGATGTTCGGTGTTCGATGCTTGCCCTCCGTAGCCTTGGCGAAGGTGGGTTCGGCGTTCGACGTTCACTTGAGCCTCCCGCCGGTTCCCTGGACCAGAGCCATCGAGAGGTCCGGCACGAACGCGATGATGAGGAGGAGCACGATCAGCATCGCGTAGAAGGGCCTCATGTGGTGGAGGATCGTCTTCACCGGCACGCCGGTCGTGCCTGCAAGGACGAACAGCAGCATGCCGACCGGCGGGGTCAGGAGGCCGATCATGATGCCCATCTGGAAGATGACGCCGAAATGGACGACATCGATGCCGTACACCGCGAGGACCGGCAGCAGCAGCGGCGTCAGGATGATCATGATGCTGCCGCCCTCCATCACGGTACCCAGTGCGAGGATCAGGCCGATCAGGAGGAGCAGGAGAACCGCGCGGCTCGAGGTCAGGGACTGGAAGAGACCGATGAACGCGCCGGCGTCCACTTCCCGCGTGATCAGGAAGCCGAAGCACGAAGCGCACGCCATGATGAACATGATGGCCGCCGTGCGACGCGCCGTGACGAGCAGGATCGCGGGCAGGTCGCTCCATTTCAGCGTCCGATAGATGCCGAGCCCCGCGACCAGCCCGTACGCGACCGCCAGCGCGCCGGCCTCGGTCGGGGTGACGAGTCCGCCGAAAATGCCTCCAAGGATGATCACGGGCATCAGCAGGGCCGGTGTCGCGCTGCGGAGGCTTGCGAGGATCTCCCTTCGGTTGCGCGGCTCGCCGGCGGGATGTCCGTCGCGGCGGGCGATCCACGCGCAGACGACCAGCGTGAAGACGCCCAGCAGGATTCCGGGCAGCGTGCCTGCGAGGAACAGCTTGCCCACGGAGGCGCCGGAGACGGACGCGTAGATGATGAATCCGACGCTGGGCGGGATGATCGGCCCCATTGTCGCCGCCGTCGCATTGAGCGCCGCCGCATAGCCCTTCGGATAGCCCTTCGCGGTCATCATCGGGACCATCGTGGAACCCACGGCCGCCGCGCTGGCGATGGCGGCGCCGGAGACCATGGCGACAAGCATGTTCACCGCGACGACCACGTACGAAAGCCCGCCGCGCGGACGCCCGATCAGCGCCATGGCGAGCCGGGTGAGCCGCTGCGTGATCCCGGCCGCATTCATGATCTCGCCCGCGAGTAGGAAGAAGGGCAGGGCGAGGAGGACCATCGAGTCCGCGCCAACGCAGATCCGCTGGGCGACCAGCATCGGGGAGAGATCCGTGCAGGTGACAACGTACACCAGTGCGCTGGCACCCATCGCGTGCGCGATGGGCATGCCGAGGAGCATCAGGGCCAGCATGAGGCCGATGAGCAGAGTCATCGCACGCCTCCGTCTGCGTCCGCTGCCGGCGTCCGGTCCGACGTGTCGCGTTCGGTGAACTCGCCGCGGCGCAGCCGGCGAAGCGCATAGGCCAGGCTCAGCAGCGAGGCGACCGGCAGCGCGGCATAGAAGAACAGGTTGAGCGGCCATTGCAGGGCGGAGGTCACCGTGCCCCGGGTTTCCCATACCCACAGGCCGCCAAGGACGGTGAGGGCGGCGTGGAACAGGCAGACGCCCGCAGCCATCGCCACCTCGACGCCCCGCCGGAGGCGAGGGGGGAACTTCTCGACGAAGTACTCGACGCGGATGTGCTCCCGCTCGCGCAGCACCAGGGCCGAACCGACGAGGGAAAACCAGACGAAGAGATAGCGGACGAGTTCGTCGCTCCACGAGAGGGAGTCGTTCAGCACGTACCGGAAGAAGACCGCGCCCAGCACGATCGCGACCATCACGGCGTTGAGTCCGATCAGGAGGATGTCGCCGGCGCGATCGGTCCACCGGGCGGCCTCCCTTGGTTGCGGGTCCATAGGTTGCATGGTGGTATCCCTTGTCGCGCAAATCAAGGCTGTTGCGGAACGCCGTCCACGCGGTCGAGCCGGGTCATGTCGCCGGCCAGAAAGCGCCGCACGTTCCCGAGGGACGCGATCGCCATCCGGCGGTTGGCCTCGGCCGTGTTGGATCCGACGTGGGGCGTCAAAACGACATTGGAAAGAGTGCGGAGGTCCTTCGTCGGATCGACCGGCGCGTAGGGCTCCGTCTCGAACACGTCGAGGGCCGCGCCGGCCAGGCGGCCGGTGGACAGCGCATCGAAGAGTGCAGCCTCGTCAAGGATGGCGCCCCGGGCCGTGTTGATGAGGAAGGCCTCGGGTCGCATCCACCCGAGCCGCTCCGCATGGATGAAACGCCGCGTTGCGGGCGTTGAGGGAAGATGCACGCTGACGAAGTCCGCGGCGCCGAACATCAACCGGACGTCCGTCGTGTACTCACCGCCCCCGGCATTCGCCAATGCCCCCGCCATGCCCTCCGGCGCCATCTGGTCGCATGCGATGACCTTCATGCCGAAGCCGCGGGAGGCAATCGATGCGACCCTCCGTCCGATGGCGCCGAAACCCAGGATGCCCAGCGTGCGACCGCAGACCTCGACGCCACCCTCGCCGGCGAAGCTCCCGGTCCGGAACTGTCCGTGCAGCGCCGCCACACGGCGGGCGAGGGCGCCCATCATCCAGACCGCATGCTCCGCCACGCTCGCATCGAGCGCGCCGGGCGTGTTGGTGACTGCAATGCCGTGCCGGCGGGCCGCAGCCTTGTCGACGCCGTCGTGGCCGACGCCGAAGCGCGCAATGAGGCCGCCTCCGGTCGCCCCAAGGGCGTCGTAGAGCGGCCCGCGATAGGGCGCGACGCCGATAATCACAGCGCGTGCACCGTGCGACGCCACCGCGGCCGCAAGCCCCGCCTCATCGTCCGGCGCCGCCTCGCACCGCACCCCCTCCGCCGCCCGGAACACCGCCTCACCCTTGCGGTATTCCTTCTCTGTCACCAGTACGATGTCGCTCATGGCCTCTCCTGGCATATCCTGACTGCCCAGACACTTCCGCGCTCGATGCCTGCCCTCCGCAGCTTTGGCGGAGGAGGGTTCGATGTTCGATGTTGTTGGATGTTGGTTGTTGGCTGTTGCCTCAGCTTCTCGCCGCCAGCATCCGCCGGCACCCTTCGCGCACGAAGAGCGTGTCGATGCCGCAGGCGATGAAGCGGAAACCGGCGGCGATGCGGCGGCGGACCTCGTCCGGATCGACCGGCACCACGTGGATTCCGGCGGCGACGTTGTGGCGGCCGCACGCGTCCAGAATGGCGCGCTGCGCGGCCTGCACGTCGGGATGGTCGAGTTGTCCGGCGAGATTCATCGATGCGGAGAGATCGTACGGCCCGATCAGGACCGCGTCGATGCCCGGCACCGCGAGAATCTCGTCAGCCCGCTCGACCGCACGGATATGCTCGAGCATCACGACCACGACGACCCTGCGGTTGTGGCTGCCGAAGTAGCCGGCGAAGTCCGCACCGTAGCC
>CAYRFK010000061.1:0-18581 GCA_964423465.1 uncultured Verrucomicrobiota bacterium
TTTCCGGGTTTCCCACGCATTCTACCGCCCGTTTTCCAACCCTTGGAAGTCCGGGGACCGGTGTGTTCCGAGGGTTGGAAACGGGGAGACACGACATGAGCGGGGCGCGCGCGACACGGGAATTGCAGGGGACTTTCACGGCCATCGTCACGCCGTTCGACAAGGGCGGGGCGGTGGATTACGGGAAGTTGCGCGACCTCGTCGAGTGGCAGATCGGCGCCGGTATCACGGGCATTGTCCCCGTGGGCACGACGGGCGAATCGCCGACGCTGGACTTCCCCGAGCACGAGAAGGTGATCGAGACGACGATCGCGACCGCACGCGGTCGCTGCCTGGTCATCGCCGGGACGGGCGCGAACTCGACCGCCGAGGCGATCGAGCTGACCCGCCACGCGCTCGGCGCCGGGGCTGATGCGACGCTTCAGGTGACGCCCTACTACAACAAGCCCCCGACGAGCGGGTTGATCCGGCACTTCTCCGCCGTGGCGGACCTCGGCCTGCCGGTGGTCCTCTACAACGTTCCCGGCCGCACGGGGCGCGAGATCCCGATCGACGCGATCGTCAAGCTGGCGGAGCATCCGGGCGTGATCGCGGTCAAGGAGGCCGGTGGCAGCGTCGAGCGGGTCAGCCGGATCGTCCGCGTCTGCAATCTTTCGGTCCTCTCGGGCGACGACTCCCTGACGCTTCCGATGATCTCGGTCGGTGCGCGAGGTGTGATCAGCGTGGCGACCAACGTCGCGCCGGAGCCGGTTGTGGCGATGGTGAACCACGCGCTGGCCGGCCGGTTCGCCGAGGCGCGGGCGCTGCACCTGAAGTACCACGCGCTCTTCACCGACCTCTTCCTCGAGACGAATCCCGTCCCCGTGAAGGCCGCGCTGGCGATGATGGGGCGCATCGAGGAGATGTACCGTCTGCCGCTCTGCGAGATGGAACCGAAGACGCGTTCCGTGTTGGCTACCACGTTGCGCGAGGCCGGTCTGCTGAAGGGATGACCGGGCCCCGTCGCGCTCCGGCAGATGCCGGCCGGGCATACCACGGGTGACGCGCGGGTTGAAGGATGGGGCCGTATTGGATATCCTTTCCCTTTTGTGATGTCCATGAATCAACCGCCCGTAATTCTGGTCGGCGTCTGCGGCGGCATCGCGGCGTACAAGTGCGCCGAGATCGTCAGCTCGCTGGCCCGTTCGGGCCGCGAGGTGCACGTCGCCATGACGGCCGCGGCGCGGGAGTTCGTCACGCCGACGACGTTTGCGTCGCTGTCGCGGCGCCGGGTGATCCAGGACATGTTTCCGGACGCGTCGGCAACCGGCGGCGACGACCTCTTCCCGCACCTCTACCCCGCGTCGCGCGCGGATGTCTTTGTTCTCTGTCCCGCGACGGCAGACGTCATGGCCCGCGTCGCGGCGGGCATGGCGGACGACGTTGTGGCGGCCTCCGTGCTGGCCCTGCCCCCCGAGTGCCGGCGCATCTTCGCCCCGGCGATGAATCCGAACATGTGGGCGAATCCGGCCGTCCAGGAGAACGTCCGCCGCCTCGAGGCCGCCGGCTGGATCCGCGTCGGTCCCGGCACGGGCGCTGTCGCCTGCGGGGTGTCGGGCGACGGCAGGATGGCCGAGCCCGCGGAAATCCTGGCCCGCATCACGGAGGCTCTCGACCCCGCCGGCCCCCTGGCCGGCCGCCGCGTGCTCATCCTCTCCGGACCGACGCGCGAGCCGATCGACCCCGTCCGATTCATCAGCAACACGAGTTCCGGCCGCATGGGCCGCGCGCTGGCGATGGAGGCCGCCGCGCGGGGCGCCGCGGTCGAACTGATCACGGGGCCGGTTGCCGACGAGCAGATTCCGGTCGACGCCCGCGTCACGGTGCGCCGTGTGACCACGGCGCGGGAGATGCTTGCCGCCGCCATACCGCCGGCTCGACGCGCTGACCTCGTGGTGCTTGCGGCCGCGGTCGCCGATGTGGCGCCGGCCCGCCCGCGACGGAGCAAGGCATCCAAGGCCGCGCTTGGGCGATCCCTCGTCCTGGAGCCCACGCCCGACATCGCGGCGACGCTTGCGGCGGCGCGCCGGCCCGGGCAGGTATTCATAGGGTTCGCGCTTGAAACCGGGGCCGGACGCGCCCGTGCGGTGCGGAAGCTTGCCGCCAAGGGCCTCGACGGCATCGTGCTCAACGGCGCGGAAAGCCCGGGCGCCGGGGCCGCCTCGTTCTCATGGATTGAGCGCGCACGCGGCGCGCGCTGGATGTCGTGGGGCCGCATCGACAAGGCCGTTTGTGCCGCGCGGATCCTGGATGCGGCGGCGCGCATTCCGTCCGGAACCGTCTCCCCCCGTGCAAAGAAAGGAAGCGACTGACATGCCCTCCCTGCCCTCCTCCCAGCGTGCCGTGCAACTGGTGGCGCCCGACGAGTTGATCCTCAACACGGAGAAACCGCTCGTGAGGCCCGGTCCCCACCAGTTCCTCTGCGAGGTCGTCGTGGTCGGCCTCTGTTTCTCCGACCTGAAGCTGCTGAAGCAGTTCTCCACCCATGTGCGCAAGTCGGAGGTCGTCAGCGGAATCGAGCCGTCAGTGCTCGAGGAGTACCCCGGCTACGTGCCCGGCGAGAAACCGACGGTTCCCGGCCACGAGCCGGTGGTGCGCGTGGTCGCGGTCGGTCCCGGCGTGCGGCGGTTCAAGCCCGGCGATCGCTATTTCATCCAGGCCGACTGGCGATGGCTGCGGACGGCGTCCTCCAACGGCGCCTTCGGCTACAACTTCGAAGGGGCGCTGCAGGAGTACGTGCTGCTCGACGAGCGGATCGTGGTGTCGCCCGACGGCGAGACGATGCTGCTTCCCGCACCCGCCGGCGAGCGTTCGGCGGCGGCCTACGGGCTGGTGGAGCCCTGGGCATGCGTCGAGAACTCGTACCGCTGCCCGGAGCGGCGCCAGCTCACCGGCGGCGGACGGCTCCTGGTGGTTGCGGACTCGACGCCGGACATCGAGAAACTGCGGCGGCTTCTGGATTCGGGTCCCCGTCCGGCCCGCATGACCTGGGTGTCGTCGCGGCTTTCGGTTCCCGCCCACTGGCCGGTCCCCGCCGAGCGCGCGAACACGCTCGCGGAGACGCAGGGGGATCCGTACGACGACGTCATCTACTACGGACACGATGCCGACATGGTCGAGAAGCTGTTTGCCCGCACGGCCAACCACGGACTGATGCTGCTGGTGCTCGGCGGGTCCCGCTTCGGCAAGCCCGTCAATACGGCGCTCGGTGCCGTTCACTATCGAGGCGTGCGCATCGCCGGGACCAAGTCCCACGATCCCTCGGAGGCGCTGCGGTCGGTTCCGGAGAGCGGCGAACTGCGGCCGAACGACACCGTGCACGTCGTCGGCGCCGGCGGCCCGATGGGCGTCATGCATGTCGTGCGCGATATCTGCCAGGGCGTGATCGGCCTGACGGTGGTCGCGGCGGACCTGAGCAACGCGCGGCTCGCGGCGCTGGACCACGTGGCGAAGCCCAAGGCCCGGCACCACGGGGTGAAGTACGAGTCGTACAACTCCACCAAGGGCACGCGGGCGGGGCCGTTCGACTACTCCGTCGTGATGGCGCCCGTGCCCGCTCTGGTCGCGGCCGCCGTGTCGGCCTCGTCCCCGCGCGGCATCATCAACATCTTCGCCGGCATTCCGGTGGACAAGTCCGGTCCGGTGGACATGGACGCCTACGTGGAGCGGCAGCTCTACTTCATCGGCACCAGCGGCTCGGTGATGGACGACATGCGGACGGTGCTCTCGAAGGTCGAGAGTGGAGCGCTGGACACCAATGTCTCGGTCGCCGCGATCAGCGGGCTCGACGGCGCGGTGGACGGAATCCGGGCGGTCGAGGCGCAGTCCGTGGCCGGCAAGATCATGGTCTACCCGGCCTGCAAGGGGCTCCCTCTGACCCGGCTCGAGGATCTGTCGCGGGTCCTCCCCGCGGTCGCCGAGCAATTGACGGACGGCGTCTGGACCAAGGCCGCCGAGGATGTACTGCTGGGCGGGTTCGGCGCCAAGGCATGAGGAAGGGACGACGATGAGCGGCACGTTGAATGGAACGGCGGCGGTGGTGACGGGCGGGGCGCAAGGCCTTGGGGAGGCCATCTGCCTACGACTGGCCCGGGAGGGCTGCGATGTCATCCTGGCGGACATCCAGGGGCCGGCGGCCGAGGCCGCGGCGGGGCGCATTGCCGCGGAGACCGGCCGGCGCGTGCTGGCCATGCCCGTGGATGTCACAAACGAGGACCATGTGTGCGCGCTCTTCGACCGGGCGGTGGCGGAGTTCGGGCGGGTCGACCTGGCCGTGGCCAACGCCGCCATCCTGATCGCCGAGCCGATCGCCGAGGCCGATGCCTCGAAATGGCGCGCCGTGATGAACGTCAACCTCTTTGGTAATTTTCTAACCTTCAAGCATGCGTGCCGCGTGATGAAGCCGCGCAAGTCCGGATCGATCGTGCAGATCAATTCGAAGTCCGGCAAGAAGGGCAGCGCGGCCAACTCGGCCTACGCCGCGAGCAAGTTCGGTGGCATCGGCCTCGTGCAGAGCGTGGCGCTGGAGATGGCGCCGCACGGTGTCCGATGCAACGCGATCTGTCCGGGCAACCTGTTGGATTCGCCGTTGTGGACGGATCCCGAGCGCGGCCTGTTCATGCAGTACCTGCGGGCCGGAAAGGTCCCCGGCGCCACATCCGTCGCGGCGGTCCGCGAGGCCTATGTCGCCCAGGTGCCCATGCGGCGCGGGTGCGCGTACGAGGACGTGAGCAACGTCGTGGTGTTCCTCGCGTCCGCCCAGTCGTCCTACATGACCGGACAGGCCATCAACGTCACCGGCGGCCAGGAGATGCGCTGAGATCATGGCGGACCCGGCGCCCGAGTATTTCACGTTCACGTATCCGCGGAGATCCTCCGATTTCTGCCTTCGTGCGATCCGCGGCACCAGCGCCGTGTTCGGCGTCGCGGACATGATCGGCCATCCCCGCGGACTGCGGTGGCGCAACTACATGAACGTGATGAACCGGCACCTCGACGAGGCGCTCCGGTCGTCCGAGGTGGCGGACGTCTCGGCGCTGACGGATGCCCTTCGCGAGCAGCTCATGTGGCACAGCCGCCAGATCCACAATTTCCGGGTGACCCACGACAAGGCGGCCTTCGGATTCTGCCTCGCCATGGCCGCGCTGCACGGGACTTCGTGCCGGATCGTCTGGCTTGGAGACTGCCGGGCTTACAGGATCCGCCGCATGGGCATCGATCCGTCCAGCGGCGACCGCCAGTTCGAGGTCACCTGCCTCACGCACGACCACAACGGGCTCGGCGACACGGTCGGGCGCGAGGGCGGCATCACCCTGTTCCAGAACGAGATGATCGAGCAGAGCAAGCGGCTCGGCGCGTTCCTGGGGTTGGACGACGACAACCTCATCGCCCGGCTTCTGCAGGAAGCCGTCGCGCCCGTCTCCCTGACGCCCGACGACTGCCTGCTGCTGATGACCGACGGCATCTACATGCCCCATCTTCGTGCCCAGATGGATGCCTCGAACTTCCGGCTGACGACCGCAACCTACTACCTGGAATCCTGGTTCCAGAACGTGCTGGCCGCCGCCGATCGCAGGATTCCCACGGGCGAGTTCAACTACTGGCCCGAGCTTGCGACGATCATTGTGGAAGAGACCCTCCGGCATGCCGGGCGGCGCAAGCAGTACCTCGACGACATGGCCATCACCGGCGTCTATTTCCCCGGCCCGGTCTGACCCCCGCCGGATTGCCTTTTCGACGGGCGCAACAGGGATCTGAGCCGCCCTTTAGCCATTTGCTTGGATTCGCGCCGCCGGAAACGTTATCGTCCGGGGCATGAGTGAATCCATCGAACCGACATCCGCGACGGCCGGAACGACCCTGCGGGTCAACGGCGAGACCGTCCCCCCCGAATTGATCCGGCGCGAGGAGGACCTGCTTCGGCGCCGCTATGCCGAGACGGTTTCCGAGGAGGAGTTGGGGACGATGGAGGCCCGCATCGTCGAGGATGCCCGCGAGAACGCGATGGAACGTGTGCTGCTGGCCCAGACGGCGCGCTCGGTCGTCGGCCCCGTGCCAGCCTCCCTGGTCGCCTCCCGGCTTGCGCAGTTGAAGCGTCAGTACGGCGGCACCGATGCCTTTCCCGACTCCATGGGGGTCACGCCGGAGGATGAGGCGCGGATCCGCGATGGCATCGAGGACGATCTCCGTCTGGAGCGATACTACGAGGACTTGTGCCGCGACGTGCCCCGCCCGAGCATTGAGGAATGCCGTGCAGAGTACGATGCGCACCCCGAGCGGTTTCTCACTCCCGAGATGATCTGGGCGAAGCACATGGTCCGGCGGCCCTCCCCCGCGGAACCGGCCGGAGCCGTAGTCGCCACCCTGCTCAACCTTCGCGAGCGCATCGTACGCGGCGACGACATCTCCGTGCTGGCCCGCGAGCACTCGGACTGCCGGGATGACGGCGACCTGGGCTACTTCGCTCGCGGCCAGATGGTCGAATCGTTCGACCGCGTGGTCTTCGCCCTCAAGCCGGGCGACGTGAGCGATGTCTTTCTTACCGACTTCGGCTATCACGTGGTCCGCGTCATGGACCGCCGGCCGGAAGGCATGCGCCCCTTCACCGAGGCCCGCCGCGAGATCGAGGACCAACTTTGGACCGACCGCAAGAATGCCCGGATCGGCGAGGTGGTCGACGGTTTGCGCACCGGTGCCCGCATCGCGGCACAATAATCCGGGGGTGCCCCCGTTCAATGCATCACTGTGGCCGGATCTCCGGCCGTTCCGTTTCCGTCCTCTGGGGCCGATGGCGGGCGAAGTCCGACCGCGGGGCTGCCGGAGGCAGGTTGCGGACAGGGGAGAAGCAAAGATGAAGCGTTGGATCGTTGGGATGGCGGTGGTCGCGTTTGTGGCCTCCTTCGCGGTGTTCGCCCAGGCCGAGGAGAAGAAGGAAGGCGCGAAGAAGGGCGCCGGCGGTCAGGCCGGTGCATTCAAGAAGATGGATGCCGACGGCAACGGCAGCGTATCGCTCGACGAATTCCAGAAGGCGAAGAACTGCGCCGACGACGAGGCCAAGAAGAAGGCCGAGGGCATGTTCAAGAAGATGGATGCCAACAGCGACGGATCCCTGACGGCGGAAGAGATGAAGGAATGGGCCAAGACCCACCCGCCGAAGGGCAAGGCCGGCGAGAAGAAGCCGGAAGGCGAGAAGAAGTAGGCCGTTCCGTTCACGCAGCGCGCCCGCCCGGCACCGCCCGGCGGGCGCGTTGCATTTCCGGCCGGCTACGGACGCACTGCGCTGAAGGTGCCGGTGAACAGCACGGCGTCGGTGCCCGATCCGGCCGATCCATCGATGGAGCCCACAATCCGGTTGTCCACGACGGTACCGGTGTAGCGGATCTCGCCGTCCGGACCCGACGTCTGGATCGGGACTACCATGACAAAGGTCGATCCATTGAGCGTCGCCTCCATGATCACCCCGGGACGCAGGTTGTCGCTGCTGACCAAGCCATCCTCCGAGATCTCGATCGTCGCCGCGTGGGATTCGCATGCGGGGGCCGCGCCGCTCAGGGTCTGGCACTCCGTCGACGACCCGACGTACGTCCCCGAGACGTCGTTGGTCGTCGGGCTGCCGCCACCCCCGCCGCCGCCCCCGTCGCTTCCGCCCACCGCCAGCGCGATGCCGCCCGCCGCCAGCGCGACACCTCCACCGATCAACACAGGTTTCACCCAGCCGGGTCGCCCTTCGGCCCCCGCCGCCGGATTCTGGATCCTGACAACGTACCAAGGCGTCTCCGCTCCCGATCCCGCGGCATCCTCCGCCGCCAGGTAGTACGTGACGCGGTCCAGTGTGGACAGGATCCCGCCCGGAATCGTACCGACAAAGCCTCCCGAACCCGTCGGCTGCATCGCGACCGAAAACGGCGCGGCATCCTTGGAGGTGCTGTAGAAGAGAGTCAATGACTTGATCTCCTGTCCGGCCCCCGCCACCTTCGCCCGTACCATCAGGGGCTGCCCCTTCACGCCCACCGTGACCGGCGTATGCTCGATCTTCATGGCAGCATGCGCGGACATCGTCGCCGCCGCCACCATGCCCGCACACATCATCCGCATCGACATCATTGGCTTCTCCCGTTGCGGGAAGATTACCGTACCGCCGGCCGGGTTCAATCACCCATTTGCCACCCGACGCGAAAAACCCTCCCCGGAACACATTCCGGGGAGGGCCGTCGCGCGCCGGGGAGGGGGTCTTCCGTCAGCGCAACGCCAAAATGGAGCGCACAGTCTCGACCACGTTCGGATCCGAGGCCAAACCGGCAATCAGCAGACAACCCGAGGCCACGACGAGATAGATCGACCAGTGATGCTTCTCCTGCACCGGAGCCGCCGCCACAGGAGGACGCACCGATCCAACCGGAATCGCCGCTTGCTCCACAACATTCTGGACAGTCTGGTTCATGTCTATCCCCCTGCTCATGGCTGAACTTAACAGCAGCTGGCGTGCCAAGTTCACATACGGCAAGGTGTGTTGACGATGGAATCAAGTCAACTATGTGTCGTAATCAATTCGTAAGCAATTGCATAGGCATACTATGATACATCATTATGTGCTCTCAACTTTGGGGCCTCCACTTGCCAGAGCTGGGAATTGCATCGAAAATGAGAATGAAAAGGACGGCAAACCGGCGGCGCGAACGTGTAAACATGCGTGCGCGACGGGAATTTGCGACGGCGCGATTGTCGGCGGGGAGAAAGCGGCCTATCCTCTGGGCATGAATTTGAACCTCACACGGTCGCTGGCGGTCTTCGACATCGAATCCACGGGGACAAACTGGGAGCGGGACAGGATTATCGATCTGGCCGTGGTTCGGCTGGATCCTGACGGCAGCCTGCGAACGATCGAGTTTCGCTTTCATCCCGAGATGCCGATTCCACCTGCTTCGACCGCGGTGCATGGAATTCGCGACGAAGACGTGAAGGATGCGCCTCGGTTCAGGGACCGCGCGGACGAGGTTGAACGGGCCTTCATCGACTGCGACCTGGCCGGATTCAACATCTGGCGGTTCGACGTGCCGATGCTGCAGCAGGAGTTCAAGCGGGCGGGCCGGGTGTTCACCATGACTGGGCGCAAGATGGTCGATGCGCAACGGATCTACCACCAGAAGGAGAAGCGCGACCTCACGGCCGCCGTCCTTTACTACTGCGGGGAGACACACGCCGGCGCCCACGGGGCACGGGCGGATGCGGAGGCCACCTTGCGGGTCATCGAGAAGCAACTCGAACGATATACCGACCTGCCCCACGAGGTGCCCCTTCTCGACCGGTTCTGTTTCCCGCCCGTGGCCGACGGTGTGGACCGCGAGGGCAAGGTCCGGTGGGATGCCGAAGGAGACATGGTGCTTGGCTTCGGCAAATACCAGGGAGCGAAGCTACGCGCCTTGGCGGCCGATCGGGACAACCGGAAGTATCTCGAGTGGATGCTGCGGCAGAATTTCGGCCAGCAGATCGACGGTCTCATCAAGCTCGCGCTGGACGGAAAACTCCCCCGCCGTTCGGAATGGACGCCGCCGGCTGAGACGGAGTAGCGGGAGACGGGAGTCGGGAGTGGGGCGACGAAGGTCGATCAGGTTCCAGCTCTTATCCCTTCTCCCTGCTCCGCCCTCCCCGTCGGAAGGATGCGGGTGACGACCAGGGTGAGATCATCATGCGGCGGGCGGCCGCCGGTGAACCTGTGCACCCGGTTCTGCAGTGCGCCAACGAGAGCGGCCGCGGGTGCGCCCCGGTTGAGGACCAGCGTTTCCATGATTCGCTCGATGCCGAATTCCGCGGCGCTTTCGTCGCGCGCCTCGCTGATGCCGTCGGTGAACAGCAGCACCACATCCTCCGGCAGCAGGCGCACGCGCGCGTCGCAGATCGCGCCGTCGAACATCTCGGGATCCCCGATACCGATGCCGATGCCGGGGGAATCGATCCGCGTGACGCCGCGACTGGACGGCCGGTGGAGGACGGGCGCCTCGTGCCCTGCGCGGGCGATGACAAGATCCAGCGTGCGCGTGTCGAGGATCATGTAGAGCGCGGTGATGAACATGTCCTCTCCGAGGTCCCCGTACAGCACGCGGTTGAGCGAGCGAAGCACCTCGGCGGGACTGAGGCATCCGGGGGCCTTCGCCCGAAGGACGCTGCGGCAGACGGACATGATCAGGCCGCCGCTGACGCCCTTCCCAGACACGTCGGCGATGGCGACCCCGACGTGGTCGGCGTCGACCTGGAGGAAGTCGTAGTAATCGCCGCCGACCTCCATGGCCGGCACGTTGACTGCCGCGAACTCGGCCTGCTCCGTCACCGGCACCTCGCGCGGCAGGAGCATCTGCTGGATCCTGCGCGCGACGGCGAGATCGTGGTCCATGCGACGCTTCGCATCCAGTTCCTCGCGCAGCAGGG
Organism: uncultured Verrucomicrobiota bacterium; assembly: GCA_964423465.1. Taxonomy (GTDB): domain Bacteria; phylum Verrucomicrobiota; class Kiritimatiellia; order PWTM01; family PWTM01; genus VGWF01. Next base: position 10,462 of record CAYRFK010000061.1, read on the forward strand.
CATAGAAAAGGGATACGGATGCCTGGTCGGCGAGGGCCTGCAGGAGGTTCAGATCGCTGGGATTGTAGGGCTGCCCGTCGATCCGGTTGGCAGCGACGAGGACCCCCATGACACGGTGGCGGAAGCGCATGGGCACCGCGGCTATCGACCGGATTCGGAGAAATGCGGGGCCGTGCACGGGGAGGCTGGAGTCCCGCTCGGCATCGCGAATGAGCGTCGGGATCCCCAAGTCCGCCACCTCGCCGACCAGTCCCTGCCCCTTACGCACGATTTCGGTTCGCACGGCCTCCTCGACCATCTGCGACTTGCTCACTGCATGTTCGAGGTCGCCGGGCATCGGCGCCATCAGCGGCGGGAAGATCCCGGAGATGGCCCGCGCCCGCAGCGTGGTACCGTCGGGGTCCACGAGGTACACGGCACCCGAAGCGCCGCCGGTCGTCCGCAGGGCGTAGAAGAGCACCTTCTCGAGCAGCGCCTCGATCTCCACGATATCGCTCTCGGAGAATACCTCGGCGACGTCGTGCACGAAGCCGAACATGACCTCCTTCTCGCGGCGGAGGGCGTCGGACTCCCGCCGGCAGCGGCGGTAGCGCCGCCACAGGGCGGCCAACAACGCGGCGGCCAGCGCCAGGGCGGCGCCCAGCACCGCGGCCGGAATCAAGATCAGGTTGACCGCCACGATCATGAACCCGAGGATCCCTCACCCTGCCGTCGCGAAACGCTGTCGCGCATGAACTCGATCACATCCCTGAACTTGGGCAGGTTGGAGGCCTCGGCCTCCACGAGGGTTTCATGCGCCTCCAGAATGGTCTCGTCGGCCTGGCGCGCCGTGGAGTCGCGGTCGAGCGGTCGCAGGCCGGACGGACCGTCCGCCGGGGTCGGCATCGGTTCAATCAGCCGGTCCAATCCAAGGGTTCGAAACAGCCCGAGCGTCTTGATGGAGAGCCCCGAGACGGCCATATCCCCGCCCTGGCGGCGCAGGCGCATGGCGAGCCCGGCGAGAATGCCGAGCATCGTACTGTCCAAGGTCTCGCAGGCGGACAGATCGATCTCCGCCCGGCGAATACCCCCGCCTTCCGCCGAGGCGAAGAAATCCCGCAGCGCGGGGCCGATCTTGAGGGTGCCGCGGCCGACGATGCGGACATGCGCCGTGGACCGGTTCACGGCCACAAGCACCCGGTCCGCAGGTTGGTCGGTTTCTGTCATCGGTGGCGGCTCCGCCGCGTTGCCATCACACGGAACCGCGGACCGTAGCACCGCCGCAGCGACGATGTCAAAGGGTTCGACCGTTGACACCCGCGGAGGCGCCCGGCTATCATCCGGCCACAGCGCGAGATGGGAGAAGCTCTTGACGGCGAACGACGACTATGTCGTGGAGATCCTGACCGGGGTTGGCATGATCAACCACCGGCAGGGCGAAGAGGCTCTGAAGGCGGCCCGCAAGGAGGATACGCCGGTCATCGAAGTCCTCATACGGGATACCGCCCTCACCAAGATCGACATCCTCAAGACCCTGGCCAGCCAGTTCGGCATGGAGACGGTGAGCCTCACATCGATGGCTCTCCCGAAGGAGGTTGTCGATGCGGTGCCGGGCAAGGTGGCCCGGCGCTACAAGATCGTCCCCCTCAGCCGGGACGACGGAACGCTGCGCGTGGCCTTGAGCGACCCCTTCGACGTCGAGACGCTCGACAGCCTGCGCTACATCCTCAAGACCAACGTCGAGGGGGCCGTCGCGCTGCCGGAGGAGATCGACGTCGCGCTCGATCATTACTACCCGCAGGCGAGCGAGGACATGGCGAACATGCTCCAGGAACTCACCGACGGGACGACCGTCGTCCCGGGGGAGGACAACCCGCTGTCGACGCGGGAGGAGCGAAACGAGTCGGACGAGCCGATCATCAAGCTCGTCAACCTGATCATCCTTGAGGCCTTCCGCCGGCGCGCGTCGGACATCCATCTCGAGCCGCTGGAGAAGAAATTCCGCGTCCGCTACCGCATCGACGGCGTGCTGCACGAGGTCGAGAGCCCGCCGCGCCGACTGCAGGCTGCCATCATCAGCCGCGTGAAGATCATGTCCAACATGAGCATCGCGGAGAAGCGGCAGACGCAGGACGGCCGCATCCAGATCAATGTGATGAACCGCGATCTGGATCTCCGCGTCTCCGTGATGCCGGCCAACCACGGTGAGACCGTGGTCATGCGTATCCTGGACAAGTCGAGCCTGCTGCTCGGTCTCTCCCAGCTCGGGTTCTTCTCCGACGATCAGGCCACATTCGAGCGGCTGATCGCCCTGTCGGACGGCATCATCCTCGTCACCGGACCGACCGGATCGGGCAAGACAACGACGCTGTACGCCGTGCTCAACCAGATCAACAAGCCCGACCGCAAGATCATCACCGTCGAGGATCCGGTCGAGTACCAGATGAGCGGCATCAACCAGGTGCAGGTCTCCCACGACATCGGGATGACCTTCGGCGCCGCCTTGCGCGCCATCCTCCGCCAGGCGCCGAACATCATCATGATCGGTGAAATCCGCGACTTGGAGACCGCAGAGATCGCGGTGAACGCGTCACTCACCGGCCATCTCGTGTTCAGCACGCTGCACACGAACGACGCCCCCAGCGCCGTGACCCGTCTGATCGACATCGGCGTCAAGCCGTTCCTTGTGGCCTCCTCCGTGCGGGCCATCATGGCGCAGCGCCTCGTGCGCCGCATCTGCCCGAAGTGCAAGGAGGAGTACAAGCCGACCGAGCACGAACTTCATCTCCTCGGCCCCACGGCCGCCCAGGTGCAGAATGCTACGCTTTTCCGCGGCAAGGGCTGCGCGGACTGCGGCGGCAACGGCTATCGCGGCCGACTCGGCATCTACGAAATGTTCGTTCTGAACGACGAGGTCCGGCACATGATCAACGAGCAGGTGGCCGCCTCCGAACTGCGGGCCACAGCGCGCCGGCTGGGCATGCGCACGCTTCGCGAGGACGGCCTCCGCAAGGTGGTCGCCGGCATGACCTCGCTCGAGGAAGTCTTCCGCATCACGATGGGGGACAAGGACTGATGCCCTCGATCAAGACCACAGAACTGCAGATGGACGACCTCCTCGATCTGGTGGTCAACGAGGGGGCGTCGGATCTGCATCTGGCCGTCAATTCGCCGCCCGTCCTCCGCGTGCATGGCGGCCTGCATCCCATCGACTCCGGCGCGCTGCAGCCTGAGGACACCGAGCGCCTCATGCGCGCGATCACCTCGGAGGAGAACGTCCAGAAGGTCCGGGAGAACGGCGGGTGCGATTTCGGCTTCGGCTTTGGCGACCGCGCCCGCTTCCGCGTGAGCGTCTTCAAGCAAAAGGGATTCTTCGGCCTCGTTCTCCGCCAGATTCCGTCCAAACTGCTGACGCTCGAACAGATCGGCCTGCCGAACCAGATTCGCGAACTCCTGTTCCTCCCCCGCGGGCTCATCCTCGTCACCGGCCCCACCGGGTCGGGCAAGACCACGACGCTCGCGAGCATGCTGCACATCATCAACGAGACGCGCGACTGCCACGTCATCACGGTTGAGGATCCGATCGAGTACTACCATACCCATCGCAAATCGGTGGTGACGCAGCGCGAGATCGGCGTGGACGTTCCGTCCTTCCGCGAGGCCCTGCGCCGCGCGCTGCGCCAGGACCCCGACGTCATCCTTGTCGGCGAAATGCGCGATCTCGAGACGATGGAGGCCGCCATCACCGCGGCGGAAACCGGCCACCTCGTCTTCGCCACGCTGCATACAACCGGCGCCGCCCGCACCGTCGACCGCATCGTCGACGCGTTCCCGACCGACCAGCAGGAACAGATCCGCACCCAGCTCGCTTCGACGTTGAAAGCTGTCATCTCCCAGGAGCTCCTGCCCCGGGCGGACCGCCCAGGCCGCGTCGCCGCCTTTGAGGTCATGATCAGCACGCCGGCCATCGAGGCCCTCATTCGCGACAACAAGACATTCCGGATCAAGTCCGACATCCAGACCGGTGGCCGACTGGGCATGTTCACTCTCGACGACAACCTGCTGGCCCATTACCAGCAGGGCCACATCACCTACGAGGATCTCATCACCAAGTGCGCCGACCGCGAAGCCGTGCAGCAACGGCTGGCCGAGGTCGACGGGCGCCGGAAGCGGTAGGAGCGGCCATGGCCGAGGACACCATCGACATCAAGGACTACCTCCTGCTCCAGATCATGGAGGACGGGCTCATCACCCCCGACATGGCCGCGGAGATCATGGACGAGCACAAGCGCACCGGGAACCCCGTGCGCGAACTCCTCATCGATATGGAGGTGATGAATGAGGAGATGCTCCTCGATTTCATCGCCCGCCAGATGGGCACCTACGTCGTCGACCTCGCCGCGACCGTCGTTCCCCGCGATGTCGCCCGCGTGGTGCCGGCAAGCTCCGTCCGCATGTACAACGTCGTCCCCATCGAGGTCCAGGGCAACGCCGTCACCATGGCGACGTCCGACCTGCTCAGCCCCGAGGTGATCGACGAGCTCAATTTCGTGCTGACGCGCGAGGTGACCTATGTCGTCGCGCGCGGCGACGACATCCGCAAGCTCATCGCGGACCTCTACGGCAACATCAGCGATTCCGTCGGCGACATGCTCACGCAGCTCGAGGCCGAACTGCAGGACGCCGGCGACATCCTCACCGGCGGCGGCAAGGACGGCACCGTCGTCGACATCGAGCAGATGGCCAACCAGGCCCCGATCATCCGGTTCGTCAACCTCGTGCTCTACCAAGCCGTTCAGGACCGCGCCTCGGACATCCATTTCGAGCCGTTTGAGAAGGACTTCAAGATCCGCTACCGCGTCGACGGCGCCCTCTACGAGATGGCCCCCCCGCCCCGCCAGCTCGCCCTGCCCGTCATCTCACGCGTCAAAGTCATCTCGGGCCTCAACATCGCCGAGCGCCGCGTCCCGCAGGACGGCCGCATCAAGCTGACGATCGCCGGCCGCCACGTCGATTTCCGCGTCTCGACCCTGCCCACGCAGCACGGCGAAAGCGTGGTGCTTCGTATTCTCGACCAGAGCAGCGTCCAGCTTGACCTCGAGAACGTCGGCATGCCGGACGACATCTTCGAGACCTTCGTCTACGACATCAGCAAGCCCAACGGCATCATCATCGTCACCGGCCCGACCGGGTCCGGCAAGACGACGACGCTCTACGCAGCCCTCAAGCGGCTCAACACGATCGAGGATAAACTGCTGACCGCCGAGGACCCCGTCGAGTACGACGTGGAGGGCATCATCCAGATTCCCATCCACGAGGCGATCGGCCTCACGTTCGCCCGCGTGCTCCGGTCGTTCCTGCGCCAGGACCCCGACATCATTCTCGTCGGCGAGATCCGCGACAAGGAAACCGCCGAGATCGCCATCCAAGCCTCGCTCACGGGACACCTGGTGTTCAGCACGCTCCATACGAACGACGCCTCGGGCGCCATCACGCGCCTTATCGACATGGGCGTGGAGCCGTTCCTCATCTCCTCCACGCTCGAGGCCGTCCTCGGCCAGCGCCTCGTCCGCACCATCTGCCCGCATTGCAAGACCCCGTACCAGCCCGAGGACTCGCATCTGGAGTCGCTGAACCTCACCCGTGAACAGGTCGGCGACCGGCCGTTCTACTTCGGGGCCGGCTGCAAGGATTGCAACGAGACCGGCTACCGCGGCCGCCGCGGCATCTTCGAATACCTCCGGATGACCGATCCGGTCCAGTCGCTGGTGAATCTGCGAAAACCCACCCTTGTCATCCGCGACAAGGCGGTCGAGATGGGCATGCGCACGCTGCGCGACGACGGCATCCGCTGTATTCTCGACGGCTACACCACGATGGAAGAAGTGCTGAAGTACACATGAGGTTCGAGGGTTCACAGGTTCGGAGGTTCGAAGGTTCGACGGTGCGGGGACCCGGGCGATCTGCGCCCCCCCTGCACGTCGTCAACTTGGACCCCCGCTAGGAGACCGCCATGCCAACCTACGCATACGCAGCCTTGGATTCAAAGGGCAAGGAAACCAAGGGGACCGTTGAGGCGGACAGCCAGGCCGCCGCGGTGAGCCGCATCCGCGAACAGGGGTTCTTCCCCACCCAGGTCGTCGAGGCCGGGGCCGCGGGCAAGAGTGCCGCCCGTCCCGCGAAGGCCAAGAAATCGGCCATGAAGACCGACATCAAGATGCCGACCTTCATGGAGCCGAAGGTCAAGACCAAGCACCTCATGGTCATGACGCGCCAGCTGGCCACGCTGATCGACGCCGGACTCCCGCTGCTGCGCGGCCTTCAGGTCCTGCAACGGCAGGAGCGCCACCCGAAACTCAAGCGCATCATGGGCAGTCTCGGCGAGTCGATCCAGTCGGGCAGCACGCTCGCGGAGGCCATGGCGCAGCACCCCAAGGTCTACAACCGGCTCTATGTCAACATGGTCAAGGCCGGGGAGATCGGCGGCGTGCTCGACATCGTGCTCGTCCGCCTCGCCGAGTTCATGGAGAAGGTCGCCAAGATCCGCAACAAGGTCATCAGCGCCATGACCTACCCGGTTGTCGTGCTCTTCGTGGCCGGCGCGATCATGTTCTTCCTGATGACCAAGATCGTCCCGAAGTTCCAGGAGATCTTCGACGACCTGCTCGAGGGCGCCGAACTGCCCGCCCTGACCCAGGGCGTCATGACCGTCAGCAATCTCTTCGTCCAGAAGGCACCGCTCGTCATCGCGGCCATCGTCGTGATCGTCGTGCTGACCAAGGTCCTCGGCAAGACCAAGCCCGGCCGGCTCTTGCTCGACCGCATGAAACTCAAGGCGCCCGTCTTCGGCACCCTGATCGAGAAGACGGCCATCGGCCGCATGACCCGTACGCTGGGCACCCTGCTCCAGTCCGGCGTGCCGATTCTTCAGGCGCTGACCATCGTGCGCGACACCTCGGGCAACGAGGTGATCGCCACCGGCATCCAACTCGTGCACGACAGCGTCAAGGAGGGCGAGAACATCGCCCCGCCCATGGAGGCCTCCGGCATCTTCCCCCCCATGGTGATCGGCATGGTCGAGGTCGGCGAGGAGACCGGCAAGCTGCCGGACATGCTCATGCGCATCGCCGACACGTATGACGACGAGGTGGACAACACCGTCGCCGCCCTCAGCTCCGTCATCGAGCCGCTGCTCATTGTCGGCCTCGCCGTCATCGTGGGAACGATCGTCATCGCTCTGTTCCTCCCGATGCTGTCGATCATCGGAAAGCTGAGCTAGTGCGGGTTCGGGCGGGGCCGGAGACCGTCCGGCCCCGCCCAAATGCGTCGTAACGAGGCTTGACCACGAGCTGCTTCGGAGGATACTTGGGATGCAAGGCCTATTGGACATACCTGCGGCGGCGGAAGGACGAAAGATCATGCATCGTCGATCCCATGCGAACGTGTCTGAGCCCACCGGAGGATGGACCATGTCACCGTGCCCCCCCCCCTCGCCCCTCGACCCCCGCCCCTTCCCGGCACCGCGCCTTCACCCTCATCGAACTGCTCGTCGTCATGGGGATCATCGGCATTCTCGTGGCCCTGCTCTTCCCTGCCGTCGCCGGCGCAAAAAGGGCCGCGGAGAAGGCGGACGCCCAGCGCATGGTTGCGTCGCTCGAAACCGCGGTCAAAGCCTACGTTACCGAGTACGGACGGCTTCCCCTCCAGAACGAAGCGAAGCCGGAATGGGAGTACGGCACCAACGACGCCACCAAGGGCTACGTCAAACTGATCAGGACACTCCGCGGCCTTGACACTCAGGCGAATCCAAAGGGTGTGCCGTTCCTCGACATTCCGGACAAGAAACTCATCGACACCGGATCGTTGGCCGGCGCCATGGTGGATCCGTGGGACTCGACCTTCCGGGTCTTTTCGGATTGGGACAACGACAACATCATCCAGACCGGATCCTCCGGCCCGTATGGCGAGATCCGCGGCCACCAGGTCGTCGTGTGGTCGCCGGGCCCCGACCGCACCGACGGCACGACCACGGGCAGCGGCGTCTCCAACCGAAACGACAACGTAACCTCGTGGGGCGGATAGCGTCATGAACGACCGCAGGAACAACGATCGGGCGGAGGGCGGAGGAAGGATGTCGGAGG
>CAYRFK010000061.1:18681-20054 GCA_964423465.1 uncultured Verrucomicrobiota bacterium
ATGAACGACCGCAGGAACAACGATCGGGCGGAGGGCGGAGGAAGGATGTCGGAGGACAGCATCACCTCCCCATCTTCCGTCTTCCGTCTTCCGTCTTCCGTTTTCCGTCCCTCGTCCCCCCGCCGCCGGGCCTTCACGCTCATCGAACTGCTTGTCGTGGTCGGCATCCTCGGGATCATGATGGGGATCACGGTGGCGGCGTTCGACACCATCGGCAAGGGCGCAAAGATGCGCTCGGCCCTGATGGAGATCAAGTCGTCGCTGTCCCTGGCCCGACAGTATGCCATCACCCAGAACATCTGGGTCCTCGTGATCTTTCCCGATGCCTATCCATCCGAGCCGCTCGACTTCAATCTCAATCCCGAGTTGCACTCAACGCGATATCAGTCCTACTACATCGCGCATCGGCACTGGACGAACAACGAGGCGGGCCGGCAGTACATGCCCGGGCGGTTGGGCCAGTGGCATCACCTGCCGAAAGGTGTCATGTTCGACCGGGATATGGTCCCCTCGTCGGCGGGCTTCCCCGCATCGATCCCCGGATTCTGCAACGTGTTCAACCGCCTGACCCGCGACAACGTCTACAATATCGCTTTTCCTTTCATCGACAGCACCACCTATACGACCCAGTCGTTTCCGGGGATCCTGTTCCATCCCAACGGCCGACTCGAGGATGGAGACAAGTCCGACGAGTTCGCCACGCCGGTGATCTTCCTCACCGAGGGGTTTGTTGACATCAACCCCGCCACCGGCGAGGTGCGCGAGTACATGGTCCAGGCCAATGCCACGACCTATGCGATCGAGATCCGCCCGCTGACCGGCCGCATCAAGATCCGGGAGGTCACCAAGTGAACCGGTCCCACGAGGCATCCCCCACTCGCCCCGCATCGCCCGGCTTCACGCTCATCGAGGTGTCGCTCGCGCTGCTGGTCGTCGCGATCGGCGTGCTCGGCGCATTCTCCCTCTTTCCGCACGGCCTGGCCGAGAGCCGCATGGCCGTTCAGGAGACCCAGTCGGCCCTGTTCGGCGAAATGGTGCTCCGATCCTATCGAGCGGCCGCCATCCATGCCCGGTGGCTGGATCTCAAGTCCTACACGGTGCCCGCCCCGGGCGCCGGGCTGGGCTGGGCATCGGCCAGCACCATCCAGCCGAACGCAGGCGTGCAGGAGTATGTTACCACGGCAAGCATCCAGGCTGCCCGCGACAACAGCGCCCAGACGATCGACGAGATCGCCTTGCGCTACGACCTGTCGATTCAGGAGGCGGTCACAAACCGGGTGATGCTTCTGACGCTTCAGGTATGGCCCGGACGCTACGGCAACACGGCCACCACCAACGCCAAGGTCTACATCACCAAGATCTACAACCAACGA
>CAYRFK010000061.1:20064-21804 GCA_964423465.1 uncultured Verrucomicrobiota bacterium
ATCCGAAGGTCGCGCGGCGGCTTCAGCCTCATCGAAGTGCTGGCGGCCATGACGATTCTCGCCGTCATCGTTTTGATGGTGGCCCGGCTTTTCGCCGACAGTTCGACGACATGGAAGGTCGGCAGCCGCCGCGTCGATCAGGACGTCAACGCCCGCACCGCACTGGAGATGATCGGACGGCAGTTGACGATGGCCATGGTCGACCCGGTCCTGAGCATGCGCGTCAAGAAAGGGGTGGCCACGCTCTACACCCGGACACCGGACGACATCAGCCACAGCGTCACATTCGGCTCCATGGACCAGCGGTCCGAGATCCGGCTTTTGCAGCCGTATCGCGACATCCAGCAGATCCGGTACGCCATGATTGAGCCCACCAACACGCCGAAGGTTGGATACACGCTGGTTCGCTTTTCGACGCAGAGTGAGGCGAATCCCGCCTATCTCTGTTATGACCGAAGGAACTGGACGACCGTTTTCGATGTGTACCCCGACGAGGTCGCCACCGTCATGGACGAGCATGTGGCACGGTTCAATGTCTACGTCTACGTCCCGGATGCCAATGGACGACCCCAACTTCGCGCCGAGTATGACTCGTCCGAGTACCCGACACCGCCCCCGCCGCTGTGGATCGACCTCGTGCTGTACGTCCTCGACGAGGACGATGCGATCAAGGCCGCCAACATCGGCAAGAGTGCCGGGCGCGACCGGTTCATGGACCGGGGCGTCCGCCGCTACGTACATCGTGCGTTCCCTCAGAACTCGCCCGGCGCCAACCAGCCCTAGGACCCCGCACACATCCCATGAACCCAATCCTGAATCCACCTTCGCACAACGGGGCGAAGCCGGACACCCGGCGCGGCATCGCCCTCGTGATCGTGCTCGGTCTGATGTCGATGCTCATCATCATGGGCTTCGCCTTCGCCACCGCCATGCGCACCGAACATCGCGCCGCCCAACTGGCCACGGAACAGACCGCCTCGATGGAAATCGTGTATTACGCGCTGGCCGAGGCGCTGAACCATATTGAGGCCGACGCAACCGCAAGCGGCTGGTTCGCGCCCGACTGGGGCAACTTCGCCCTTCACACCGGCAATCATCCTTCTACGGACAAGGCCAGTTGGGGGCCCGCGCCGCCGAACGGCACCTGCAACCTGCTGTCGTGGTACGGCCCGTGGTTCGTGCCGGGCTCGATCCTCAATCGCGCCCGGTCCGAAACCGGCAACGTCCAATGGGTGCGCGTTCGTTCTCCCGTAGACCACAAGATCGTCGGCCAGTATGCCTACATGATCGTGGACTGTTCCGGATTTATTGACGCCAACGGCAACTACGAGACGAATCCCCTGCTCGCGCTGGCGCGGTCCCGCGGCCCTGGCACAAACGTGACCGAGATGGTCCTTACCAATTCCCTTCTCACCGAACTGCGTCGCGGATCGGAAACCAACCTTCATGCCGGGCGCATGGGAATCAACCGGGCAAAGCCGTTCAGCCGCGCGGAAACCCTGCCCGATCTCCGAACGGTCGGGTACAGCATGTATCCAAACGCGAGCAGCCTCGGCAGCGAAGCTGGGTCGATTTCGCCCATGACGCAGAACAGTATCGCCCGCAGCTTCTTCACCTACTCCGCCTATCCCGCCGGCTTCTATTCGAACAACCAGGCCGCCGCCCAGACGGATCTTCTCGGCGATGGCGCGGAGATGGCGGCCAAGCATGCGCGCCTTTCGGCTGCGTCGCGCGCCTCGG
>CAYRFK010000062.1:0-21760 GCA_964423465.1 uncultured Verrucomicrobiota bacterium
TTGGGTGTTGGGTGTTGGGTGTTCGATGTTGGATGTTCGATGTTCGGTGTTCGGTGTTCGATGTTCGGTGTTGGATGTTCGATGTTCGGTGTTCGGTGTTGGATGTTCGATGTTCGGTGTTCGGTGTTCGGTGTTCGGTGTTCGGTGTTGGATGTTCGGTGTTGGATGTTGCTCGTTGTTCCCTTGCCCCCGCGCCCCGGCTCTGGCAGCATGGCCGGGTTGTCGTGAAAGGGGTGCCCTGATGAGCCCGATCAGTCGCCGCCAGTTCCTGCAGGCGTCCGCCGCAACCGGCGCCGCCGTCATGCTTCCGGGTTCCTCCCCCGCCGCGGCCCCGGTGCCGGTCCATCTGAAGGACCATGCGGACCTCTTCGCGCGCGATCCGCGGGCCGCATCGCGCGCGTGGTTCGAGACGGCGCGTTTCGGACTGTTCATGCACTACGGTCTCTACGCGATCCCCGGCCGCGGCGAATGGGTCATGCTGAAGGAGAAGATCCCGGTCGCGGAGTACGAGAAGTTCAAGGCGCAGTTCACGGCCTCGAAGTTCGATGCGGACTTCATCACCGACCTCGCCTGCGCCGCGGGCATGAAGTACGTCAACATCACCGCGCGGCACCACGACAGCTTCTGCCTCTTCGAGACGGCGCAGAACGACTACCACGCCAAGGCATCGCCCGCGAAGCGCGACCTCGTCGGCGAACTGGCGGAATCCTGCCGGAAGAAGGGCCTGGGCTTCTTCCTCTACTACTCGTACGCGCTGGACTGGCGCCATCCGTACTACTACGGCAACGACGTGTCGAAGTGGAAGTCCGCCCGGCCGGCCTATGCGACGCCCGAACCGTCCTACAAGTTCGCGAAGGACGCGGACTTCCGGCACTACATCGACTTTGTCCATGCGCAAATCCGCGAACTCCTCACAAACTACGGACCGGTCGCGGGCCTCTGGTTCGACCCGATCTTCGGCTACTACTCGCGGCCGGACCTGTTCCCGATCGGCGAGACCTACGCGATGATCCGAGAACTCCAGCCGCACTGCCTGATCTCGTTCAAGCAGGGCGCGACGGGCACGGAAGACTTCGCCGCGCCGGAGCGCACCGGGAAGTCGCTCGAGGACCGCGTGCGCAAGGTCGTCGGCGAGGAGAGCGCGCAGATCGCCGCCAAGGCCTGGGCGTCGAACAAGGACAAGTGGAACGAGATCTGCGATACGCTCCAGCCGCACGTATGGGGCTACAGCAAGGGCGACGACGGCAAGCACCTCGACGCCGCGGAGACGCTCAACCGCCTCGGCGCCGCCAACGCCGCCCGCTGCAACCTGCTGATGAACACCGGGCCGCTGCCCGAGGGCGACATCCATCCCGACGACGTGGCCACGCTGCGCGAATGCGGCCGGCGCATCCGCGCCGACGGCTGGCCCAAGGGCGGCGCCCCGCAGGTTCCCAAGAAGGCCGGAGAACCGACGATTGCATAGAACCACAGTGCCGCATGGAAACAGCCGCGCGGCCGCCATCGAAGGGAGAAACGCGATGAAGACCAGGTTGAACCGGAGGGGATTCCTCCAGCGTGCCGGTGGGGCTGCGCTCGGATTCGCAGCGCCGATGATCGTGCCCGCCCGCGTGCTGGGCCGCGGGGGCGCCGTGGCGCCGAGCGAGCGCATCACCATCGGATGCATCGGCGTTGGCGGACAGGGCCAGGGCAACATGCGGAATTTCATCGCCCAGCCCGACGCGCAGATTGTCGCCCTCTGCGACGTGGAAAAGGGGTTCGAGGGCAAGGGGCTCGCAGCGGCCGGAAAGACCGCCGTCGACCAGTCCGCCAAGGTCGGCCGGCCAATCGGCGAGGGATCGCTCGCGACGTACGGCGACTTCCGGGAGCTTCTGGCGAGGGACGACATCGACGCGGTCTCGATCTCCACGCCGGACCACTGGCACGCGCTGATCACGATCGCGGCTGCGCGCGCGGGGAGGGACATCTACTGCGAGAAGCCGCTGACCAACTCGGTCCCCGAGGGCCGCGCCGTGTGCAACGCCATCGCGCGCTATGGCCGCGTCCTCCAGACCGGAAGCCACGAGCGGTCGAACGACACGTGCCGCTTCGCCTGGGAACTCGTGAACAACGGGCGCATCGGCGACCTGCGCGAGGTCGAGGTCCGCCTTCCCACCGACCAGGCCCACCACCACAAGATCCGTGCGACCGTCGGCCCCGTCACGCCGCAGAAACCGCCGGATTCCCTCGACTACGATTTCTGGGTCGGTCCGGCACCGTGGCGGCCCTTCATCGCCGATTGCACGCACTTCGGCTGGCGCTTCGTGCTCGACACCGGCGGCGGCGAGATGACCGACCGCGGCGCGCACGTCCTCGACATCGTGCAGTACATCACGAACCACGACGACAGCGGCCCGGTCGAGTTGCGGGCCAGCGGCAAGCAGGCGGGCGGGGCGATCTTCGATGCCTTCATGGACTTCGAATTCGAGTACCGCTACGCCAATGGCATCCGCGTGCGGGGCGTCAGCGAGGGCGACCGCGGATTGAAGCTCATCGGCTCCAAGGGGTGGGTCTTCATCCAGATTCACGGCGGACGTCTCTCCGCCAGTGATCCCGCGCTGCTGCGCGAGCGGATCCTGCCGTCGGAGAAGCATACCGAGCGCAGCCCGGGGCACCATCGGAACTTCCTCGACTGCGTCCGCTCGCGGCGCCGCCCGATCGCCCACGAGGAAATCGGCCATCGCTCGGGGGCGCTCTGTCACCTGCTCAACGCCTCGATGCTTCTCCGCCGGCCGTTCCGATGGGATCCGGCGAAGGAAACCGTCGTCGGTGATGCCGAGGCCAACCGCCTCCTTGCACGCCCGATGCGGAATCCCTGGCACCTGTAGTCCGACACCGATGAATCCTGCGCACGATTTGATTCCGGAGATCCTGACCATGAAACCGATGTTTTCCAGACTGTCCGCCGGCCTCGCCGCCCTGCTCCTTGCCTCCTGCGCAACGCTCGGCCCCGACCAGCGGGCCATGACGGAATTGGATGGCCGCCTCAAGGCACTCGCGACCGTGGAGTACGGCGCCGACCGGGCCCCGCTCGTGGCACTGTCCTCCTTCCTGACGGACCACCGGTCGCCCGCCGACCGAAAAGTGATCGAGCCCAGGCTGGCGGCCTTTGCGCAATCGGCGGCCAACTCACGGGCGTCGCGCCAGCACGTGATCCGCGAACTCGGACGCGTCGGCAGCGGGGCCTCGGTCCCGGTCCTGGCCGCGATCCTTGGCGACCCTGAACTCGGGGATGACGCCGCCATGGCGCTCGAGCGGATGGCCGATCCGAAGGCCGACGCCGCGGTCCTCGCCGCGCTGGCCTCCTGCCCCGACGCCGCCCGCGGACGCATCGTCGCGGTGCTCGGCCAGCGACGCGTCGCCGGAGCCGTACCCGCGATCGCCCCCTTCCTGCGCGGCACCGACACGCGGCTTGCCGCAACCACCGCCGCCGCATTGGGGAACCTCGCAAGCCCCGCGGCCGCATCCGAACTGATGGCCGCCCTTCCCCAACTGAAGGACGACGCCCGCACCGCAGCGTGGGATGCCCTCCTCACCTGCCAGGCTGCGGCCATCGCCCGGGGTGACTCCAGGGCATCCGGCGCGATGGTTCTGTCCATGGACAAGGCCAAAGCCCCTGCCCACGTCCGCGCGGCCGCCACCCTCGCCGCCCTTCGCGGTGCGTCGCCCCGCGATTCCGCCCTTCAGGCCGCGGGGCTCCTTTCCTCGGTCGATCCCGCCTTGCAGTCGGCCGGCGCCGCGCTCGCCCGCAGGCAGACGGACGACCGGTCCCTGCTGGCCGTGATCGCCACGCTACCGTCCCTTCCCCCGGTATCGCAGATCGCCGTGCTCGGGCTCATCGAGGACCGCCGGCTTGCAGTGGCCTCGCCCATCGTGGTCCGGATCGCCGCATCGTCCGAGCCCGCGACCCGCAAGGCCGCGCTGCGCACCCTCGGCCCGGCCGGCCGCGCCGATTCCGTCGCCACGCTTCTCGCGGCGGCCTCCGAGGGCGAGGAGGACGTGCGCGCCGTCGCCCGCAAGTCCCTTCGCTTGGTATCCGGCCCCGGCGTGGACGAGACCATCCTGGGTGCCGCCCGCAGCGGAACACCCGCCGTGCGCGCGGAAATCATCAGGTGTCTGGGCGACCGCGGGCTCACGGCGGGGCTTCCACTCCTGTTCACGGCCGCCGCCGATGCAGATGCCGCACTGCGCACCGAGGCGATCCGCCAGATCGGGACGCTCGCCGGCGAGAAGGAATGGTCCGCCCTGCTGAACCTCCTGGCCACCTGCGCCGAGACGGATCGGGCGACAACCGTCACCGCGGCGGAAACCGCGGCGCTCCGTCTAAAGGCGCCCGGTGTCGAAGTCGCGGCGCGGTTGGCCACCACACCTGCCCCGGCGATCCGGACCGCCCTGCTATCCCTCGCCGGCAAGCTCTCCTCCGACGCCACGCTTCCCGAGGTGAAGAAGGCCATCGCCGACGCCGATCCCGCCGTACGGAGCGCCGCCCTTCGCGCCCTCGGCACATGGACCCACGCCTCCGCGCTGGCAACGTTGCTGGAGGCCGCCGGCGGTTCCGACCCGCAGGTGAAGCGACTCGCGCAGCGCGGCGCCATCCAGGTGACCCGCAAGGCCTCGGATCTGGATGCGGCGGCACGCATCGCGGGATACAAGAGCCTGGCCGGCCAACTGGGCCACATTGACGAGCAGAGAATGCTCCTGTCGGCGCTGGGCGAACTGGGCGGGGCGGAATCCGCTGCGATTGCCGCAGGATTCTTGGACAAGCCGGACGTGCGCGCCGAAGCCGAGGCGGCGGTCCTCCAGATCGCCAAGCGCGCCGGCAAGCCCGATGCGACGGTTGCGGCCATCCTCAAGCGGATTGCCGCGGAATCGTCCTCGCCCTCGCGCAAGGACGACGCCAACGCCCTGCTGAAGTAGCCGGCCCGGTCAATAGGCGTAGCGGCTGCCACCGATGAACTCGCGAATGAGCGAGCCATCGGGTATGGCGTGGTCGTCGGACACCTCCGCCAGCCCCCGGAGCAGTTCGTAGACGCGGCGGGCGCGGATGAATGCGTCCTGCCGCTTTGCATCCCCGCGGTACAGGTCCATCGCCTCCGGGAAGAACCGGAACACGCGGGGCTTGAGCACGGGAAGTTCGTGCGGCATGGCGCTGTTGACGAGGTAGTCGACGGTGCCGATGAAGGGAATGATGTTCTTCAGCTCGCTCGATCGCACGTAGTGCCAGTGCGTCAGGGTCTGGAGCGGCTGGTGGTTCCGGTGCCACGAGTCGCGGATCATGCGGCGCATCAGCCGGTGGTCCGCCCACCGCATGAAGGTCCCGTCCGCCGCGCGCAACTGCCCCAGCGTCTCGACGTAGACCTTGAACTTCCGGGCGACCGGAATGCTTGCGGTCATCGCCTCGTAGAGGCCGTGCAGGCTGTCGATCAACAGGAGCTGGTTCGGAGCCAGCCGCATCGGATGAACGTCGAGCGTCCGCAAGCCGGTCTTGAAATCATAGTGCGGCGTCCGCACCTCCCGCCCGTCCAGAAGCTCGTTGAGATGCCGGTTGATCAACGGAAGATCAAGCGCGTGGGGGGTCTCGTAGTCGTAGTCCCCGAACTCGTCCCGGGGGTGCTGCTCGAGATCGAAGAAGTAGTGGTCGACGTTCAGCGCCACGAGTTCGAGCCCGGCCTCCCGGAGCCGCTCCGAGAGCTTGATCGTGGTCGTGGTCTTCCCGGAGGACGACGGACCGGCAATGATCACGAGACGCACCTCGGGGCGGCGCTCGATGATCCGGTCGGCACCCGCACGCACTTCGTCCTCGTACCGAATCTCCCCGTCGCGCACCAATTCAGGATACCGGCCGTCCGCGATGATCCGGTTGAGTCCGTCCACCGTCTCGCACCCGTGGTCCATGTTCCACCGGAGGACCTCGTAGATGGTGCGATACGGAACGTTGTCAGTTGCCTCGACAGATCCCGCGCGGGCCGCCCGCCGTTCGGCGCGGTGGTGGCGGTAGATGATGTACGCCCGGGCAACCTTCGTGTGACCGGCCTCCATCAGGACGCCTTCGACAACGTCCTGGATGTCCTCAACCGTCGGGACCGCATCCGCTCCGTAGGCGCATCCCAGGGCGGCCTCCACCCGGGCAGCCAGAACATCCGTCACGGACCGGTCCGCCGGCCCTTGGGATGCGAAGGCCTTGAAGATCGCCGTGGCGATCCGCTCGCGGTCGTACGCAACGCTGTTCCCGTCGCGCTTGATGACCTGCCGGATCGGCGCCTCGGCGTTCATGGCCGGATCAGATATTGCCCTCGAGGAAGCCTTCGAGCTTCCGGAGACGCGTGGGATGACGCATCTTGCGGAGCGCCTTCGCCTCGATCTGGCGTATGCGCTCGCGCGTTACGTGGAACTTGCGTCCGACCTCCTCCAGCGTGCGGGAGTAGCCGTCGATCAGCCCGAAGCGAAGCTTGAGCACTTCCTGCTCCCGCTCCGTCAGCGTCTGCAGAACCTCGCGTAGGCGCTCCTTGAGCAGCGAGTAGGCCGTGACCTCGGAGGGATTCTCCGCGGACATGTCGGGGATGAAATCGCCGAAGCTGGTGTCGTCGCTGTCGCCCACGGGACTGTGCAGCGAGATCGGCTGCTGGGCGATCTTCAGGATGCCGCGGACGCGCTCGACGGGGAGGTTCATCTCCTCGGACAGCTCCTCCGGCGTCGGCTCGCGGCCGAACTCCTGGATAAGCTGCTTCTGGATGCGCATCAGCTTGTTGATCGTCTCGATCATGTGGACCGGGATGCGGATGGTCCGCGCCTGATCCGCGATGGACCGGGTGATCGCCTGCCGGATCCACCACGTCGCGTAGGTGCTGAACTTGTAGCCGCGGCGGTACTCGAACTTCTCGACCGCCTTCATCAGGCCCATGTTCCCCTCCTGGATCAGATCCAGGAACGAAAGGCCGCGATTCGTGTACTTCTTGGCTATGCTGATCACGAGGCGAAGGTTGGCCTCGACCATCTCCGACTTCGCGCGGAGCCCCTTGCGCAGCCAGATCTTGAGCTCCTGGTAGCGGGCGTCGAACTCCTCCTCCGGAACGAGCGCATCGCGCGCGATCTCGGCCGCCTGATCGGCGGCGGCGGTGACCGCGGACTGCGTGGCCTTCGACTTCCGCGAGGCGTCCGCCCGTTCGATCGTCCGCCGGGCGGAACGGAACTGTGAGTAGACCTCGTCGGCAACGATCATGCTGTCCTCGATCGCCTTCTGCTTGAAGTACATCTTCTCAAGCAGGGCCGCCAGCTTGTCGCGCAGCTTCTCAAAGGACTTCATGCGCGCGGCCCGGTCTTGAGCGGGAAGCCGGGCCTTCGAGCACTCGGCGAACTGCGCCGCGGCGGCCTTGAACGCGCGCTGGATCTCGACGCGGAGTTTGGGCAGCGCCTTGAGGTACTTCTCGCGGTTCGAGACGTGCTTGTCGTTGATGACGCGGTCGAACCGTTCCTTGCCCGTCTCCAACCGCTCCGCGATGGACAGATGGGCGCGCGTCGCGAACCCGAATCTCGCAAAGAGCAGCCGGCTGGTGGTTTCCGCCTCCTCGATCCGCTTGGAAATCTCGACTTCCTGTTCGCGCGTCAGAAGCGGGACCTGCCCCATCTGCTTGAGGTACATGCGGACGGGGTCGTCCAGCACGTCGGTCCGCTGGGCCTGCTTGGCGCGGGCCTCCTCCTCGATCTGGCTCTTGAACTTGTCGACATCCGAGGCATCCATCACCTCGATGTCCATGCCGCGCAGCATGACCAGGATGCCGTCCAGATCCTCTGGGCTGACGCTGCTCTCCGGCAGCATCTCATTGATGTCGTCGTAGGTCAGGTACCCCTGCTCGCTGGCCAGCGCGATGAGGTCCTTGAGCTTCTGGTTGCGAAGATCGCGGTCCATCTTCGCCGGCGCGGAACCCGCGGCGCCGCTGTGGGCGGCCGCTCGGATCTTCTCCGCCATGACAGGAATCGGCTCGCGCGCGGCGTCCGCTGCCGCCTTGCTTGCCGCCGCGGCCGACATGCGCACCTTCTTCACCGGGGCTGCGGGAGTCGTGGCAGGGGGCGGCGCCCCACGCTCTCCACCGGCCTTGGCTGCCGCGGAACGGGGCTTTTCAACCGGCGCCTTCTTGTCCATCGTGACGCTCTTCCGCCGTTCCGGAGCCTGTGATTTGCGCTGTGCCATGGTGCCTCGCGAGGTCAGACTACACTCCACCCATTATGCCCAAAACGAGACAGAGTACCCGCACACCCCTCCGGTGTCAAACAGGGCGCACACAAACCCCACCCCGGCCGGCACCCGATCGCCGCTCCTCACGGGGGGCGCGTCCGGTCACGCGTCGGAAGACCGTGGCGAAGTACTGGCTGCTACCGAACCCGCACTCGAGGGCGATCGTCGTCAGCGCGAGGCCGGGCTGCTCCCGCATGAGACGCCGCGCATGCCCGATGCGAACATGTGCGAGGTATTCGAGCGGCGTCATGTTCCGGAGCCTGCGCACGTAGTGCGCGAAGCGTGTGCGATGCAGCCCGGCCGACTCCGCCATCGCGTCCAGCGTCCACGGGTGAGAGGGCGACTGTTCCAACTCGGCCAGGAACATCTCCGTGGCCCGTTCCGCACTGGTCAGATCCGGGTCCGCAACGACCGGCTGCCTGCGCAACGCTTCCAGGATCCCGAACAGCAGGTTGTTGATCTCCAGCGCCAGGCGCGAGACCACCGAACCTCCGCGGCCCCGGCCCTCCACGACCCTTCCCAGGGACTCAAATCGAGCCCCCGCCGATTCCGCCCGCCAGACGGGCCTCTCGCTGCGGCGGAGCAGTCGCGTCAACTCCGCCAGGTCCGCCGGATCCAGAACCAGCCAGGGCGGCCAGCGCCAGGGCTGATGCGGACGGCGGACTCCGACATCCAGGATCAGCCAGTGGAGACGTCCGGCACCGACCCGCGGCCCGCCGACCCGGTGTGGCTGCCAGGGCCGCGTCACCGCGAGGTCGCCCGGGCGAAGCGTGAAGGAACGGCCGTCCACACCAAACTCCGTGCTCCCGCTGGCCAGGTAGGTGAACTCGATGCCCTCGTTGCGGTGCTCCGGAAGCCCCCAGTCCTGCTCGTGCCGCGCATCCCAGAATCCCACGCTGCGCACGCCCGACACGGCCCGCGGCGAAAGACGCGTCCCGGGATACGTACCGCGCGCCAGGGCCTCCAGCCGGACCTCCCCCCGTCCCGCGGCCCGCACCAGCTCCGAGCACGTGTCCGCATGGTAGGCATGTCCGCCCGTCACAAACGCCGCCGGCTTCATGGACGGTTCCTCCTCCCGGGCAACCCCGTCGCCCGTTTGTTCGACTTTTACCAATGGATGGATTCGAAAGACAAGCTCCGATCGCCGACGCAGACTGTGCACAACATTCGGATCCGGGGAGAAACGGCATGCGGACCGGCGGACAACGTGAAGACGGGCAGACGCGGCGGGCATTCCTGGGCTCGACCGCAATGGCCGCAGCCGCCGCAGCCCTGCCTGCAACAACGGCGGAAGCCGGGGAACGGAGGATCGGAGCCATGGCGAAGATTGCGATCGGCATCAATCTGGAGTTCGTGCGCCACGAGGACAAGCCCTTCGAATGGGGCGTGAAGAAGGCCGCGGAACTCGGCTACGAATACGTCGAGCCGATGCTCCACTGGGGACGCGAACTGCTCAGCGAGGCGGGGTACTTCCACAGCGTCTCGATGCTCGACGATCCACTGCGGATCAAGCGGGCCTGCGAGCAGGCTGGCGTCAAGCTCTCGGGTTTCAGCGCCCACACACCGCTCTGCAAGCCCGAGATCAGCGTCGAGTATCTCAAGCAGGCGGTCCGCTTCGCCGCCGAATGCGGTGCGCCGGTCGTCAACACCGACGAGGGCCCCAAGCCGGCGTGGACCACCGTCGAGGAGGACCACGTGCTGATGCGCTACACGCTGGCGGAGGCCGCGAAGGTCGCCGAACCGCGCGGCGTGCTCATCGGCATCGAGCCGCACCAGCAGTACAGCCGCACACCGGACGGCCTCGACCGCATCCAGGGCCTCGTGAAGAGCCCGGCGATCGGCATCAACTTCGGCACCGGAAACGGCTACCTCGGCGGCGGGGATCCATACCGCTGGCTGGATCGGGTTTTGGGACGGCTCGTCCATCTTCACGCCAAGGACATTTCAATCCAGCAGTCCGGCGCCGAGCGCGGCAAGGTCACCGGAACGCCGGTCGGCTGCGCGTGCGGCGACGGCGTCATCGACTGGGCGAAGGTCGCCGCGATCTGCCGGAAGGCCCCGCGCGACATCGTCTTCTCGGTGGAGTGCGGCACCGTCGAGCAGGCCGCGAAGAGCATCGCACACCTGAAGAAGGTTCTCGCGTGAAGGCTGCAGCCTGGTTTTTCGTTGCGAGCCTGTCGGCGGCGGTCCCGGGCCGGACCCCCGCCGACGGGACGCCGACGGGCCTCGTCACGATCGCGAGCGGCCGGGCCATCGCGCGCTACGAGCCCTCGCCCGCGCCGATGAAGCCCTATGTGAAGGAGCTGTTCTCGCCGTCGGGTGTGCAGGTGACCTGCGACTCGCCGCCGGACCACTTTCACCACCACGGGCTGATGTTCGCAATCGGCGCGAACGAGGTCGATTTCTGGACCGAGAAACCGTTCGAGCGGTTCGGCCGCCAGAAGCCCCGCGCGATGGACACCCGGGTTCTCGCCGACGGGCTCGCACAGACGATCGACTGGGTCGGCTCGAACGGTGTGCCGGTGCTCGTGGAAAGGCGCGCCATCCGGGCCGCCCCGCCCAAGGCCGGCGGACCGAACGTCCTGACCTGGGCCACGACGATCGAGCCGGCCGGGCCGGACGCCGCCCGCCTGTGGGGCCGCCACTACTTCGGATTGGGCATCCGGTTTCCTGCCGATATGAATGGCAAGGGCGAGTTCGTCGTACCCCGCGACACTCCCCCCGGACGGGTCGTCCGCGGCGACGAGATCCTCCGCCCCGCGGCCTGGTGTGCGGCAACCGGCGAGATCGGCGGCCGGCGCGTCACCGTCGCGATGTGGGATCATCCCCGCAACGCTCGCCGCGCGCTCTGGTTCACGATGTCGAAGCCCTTTTCCTACCTCTCGGCGACGCTGGACCTGGAGGCCAATCCCCTGGCCGTGCAACCCGGCGGCACACTCGCTCTGCGATACGGCATCGCGGTGTTCGACGGCCCCGCCGACGCCGTGGCGATCGAGGAAGCCCGCCGCCTTTGGATAGACGAAGAGACCGATGGAACCATGAAGGAGACCACACCATGACCGCATCCCGCACGGCACCGGGCCTGACCCGGCGCGCCTTTGTCCGCACCGCGGCCGCCGCCGCGACATTCGTCGCCGCCCCCTACGTCTCGCGCGGACAGGTCCTCGGCGCCAACGACCGCATCGGCATCGGCTTCATCGGCGCGGGCGGACGCTCCGGCGCACACATGGGAATGATCAAGCACCTCAAGGAATCCGGCATGGCCCTCGACCACGTCGCCGTGTGCGACATCTACCGGCCGCGCCGCCTGAAGAAGAAGGAGCAGTTCGGCATGGTCCGCGACTACGCCGACCACCGGGAGCTTCTCGCCGACAAGGATGTGGACGTCGTCTGCATCGCCACACCCGACCACCATCACGGCTACCATGCCCTGGCCGCGCTTGCAGCGGGCAAGAGTGCCTACTGCGAGAAGCCCGTCACCCACTGGCGGCAGTTCGAGCTGACGAAGAAGCTCGCCGATGCCGCGGCGGCATCGCCGTGCTGCCTCCAAGTGGGCACGCAGGCGATGAGCGATTCGGCGTGGCATCAGATGAAGGCCCTGGTGAAGGAAGGGCTCATCGGAAAGCCGCTGTTCGGCGAGACCGGCTTCTTCCGCACCGGCGACTGGGGCGAACGCGGCATGCACATCGATGACCCGAACGCGAAGCCCGGCCCGGACTTGGACTGGGAGGCGTTCCTCGGCGACGCCCCGAAGCGCGAGTTCAGCATCGACCGCCTTTTTCGCTGGCGCCTCTTCGAGGACTACGCGGGCGGCCCGGTGACGGACCTCTACCCGCACTGCCTGGCACAGGTGGTGGACATCTTGGGCGTCGGATTCCCGGAGGCTGTGGTCGCCCTCGGCGGGATCCACGTCTATCCCTACGAACTGCGCGACGTGCCGGACACGTTTAATCTCATCGCCCAGTACCCCGAGAAGATCACAGTCTCCGTCCTCGGCACGCAGGGCAACGACTTCCAGAACGCGCCGAAGCGCGGCGCCGGCCAGCGATGCCCTGCCATCCGTGGCACCGAGGGGTCGCTCACCATCGCACCATCGAACAAGGAGATCCTCTTCACGCCGATCGAGCAGCCCGGCGCCAAGGCACCGCAGAAGATCGCGATCGAACGGGCCGAGAACAACGTCGATCTCTGGAAGAACCTCCTCGACTGTGCGCGCAGCGGGAAGAAGGCGGATCTCTGGAGCCCGATGGACCTCGCCTTCCGCACGCAGACCGTCCTTCAGATGGCCATGCTCGGCTTCAAGGCCGGCAAGACCGTGAAGTTCGACGCGAAGAAGCGGGAGATCGTGCTGTAGGGCCGGAAGGGAAGTCGAGAAACTCCAAACTCCAAGGAAGTGGAAAGTGGAAAGAGAGGAAGTCCAAAGGGACCGGCCTTTTCTGACTTCTCCACTTCTTCCTTCTGACTTCCTTGGAGTTTGGAGTTTTCTACTTCCTTCTCTTCATGGATACAGCCGCGCGATATCCCATCCTCCGCCGGCTCGTAGCGTGTAGCGGAACCGGTCGTGGAGCCGGTTTGGACGGCCCTGCCAGAACTCGACGGAATCGGGCACGAGGCGGTAGCCGCCCCAGTGCTCCGGCAACGGAACGTCCGTTCCGTGGAACCGCGTCTCGAATTCGCGGCAGCGGTCCATGAACTCCTGACGCGCGGCCAGCGGCTCGCTCTGGCGCGAGGCCCACGCGCCGATCCGGCTCGTTCGCGGACGCGTGGCGAAATAGGCCTCGGACTCCTCACGGCTCACCCTCTCCACGCGCCCCTCGACGCGCACCTGACGGATCAGTTCGTGCCAGTGGAAGGTCATCGCGGCGAACGGCACGCGCTCCATTTCCCCGGCCTTCCGGCCGATCGTATGCGTGTAGAAGGTGAAGCCGCGGGCGTCCGCCCCCTTCAGCAGCATCATTCGCGCCGCCGGACGACCGGCCTCCGTCACCGTGGAGAGACAGAACGACGTCGGCCAAAAGCTGCGCGACCGGCGCGCAAACGCAAGCCATTGCTGGAATTGCCGGACCGGATCCCCGTCCAGATCCGCCTCCGACACCCCGAAAAAGACGCCCTTGATCGATGCAATGCGGGTGATCAGCGACATGGGGGGAGTATAGCAGAGGTTCGCATCAACCGAAGCGGCCCGTGACGTAGTCGAGGGTCTCGCGGAGGTGCGGGGTCTGGAAGATGGTTGCCGTGGGGCCGTATTCGAGCAGACGGCCGAGATACATGAAGGCGGTGTAGTCGCTGGTCCGCGAGGCCTGCTGCATATTGTGAGTGACCATGAGGATCGAGTACTCGCCCTTCAACTGCTCGATGAGATCCTCGATCTTGTTGGTCGCGATGGGATCGAGGGCCGAGCAAGGCTCGTCCATCAGCAGCACCTCGGGCTCCGCGGCGATGGCGCGGGCGATGCAGAGCCGCTGCTGCTGGCCGCCGGACATGCCGAGCGCGCTCTCGTGGAGGCGGTCCTTGACCTCGTCCCACAGCGCCGCACCGCGCAGGCTGCGCTCGCAGACCTCGTCCAGCGTCGTACGATTCCGCTCGCCGTCGATCCGCAGGGCGTAGACCACGTTCTCGTAAATGCTCATCGGAAACGGGTTCGGCTTCTGGAAGACCATGCCCATGCGCTTGCGCAATTCGATCACGTCGACGCCGTGGCTGTAGATGCTGTCGCCGTTGAGCAGCATGTCGCCCTGGATGCGGACGGTACTGAGAAGGTCGTTGATCCGGTTGACCGACCGCAGGAGCGTCGATTTGCCGCAGCCCGACGGACCGACCAGCGCGGTGACCTTGCCCTTCGGGATCTTCATGCGAATGTCGAACAGGGCCTGCTTGGCGCCGTAGTAGAGGTTGAAGCCGAGCACGTCGAGAACGACCGGCTCCCGGTCGAGTTCGGGATGCGTCTCGGTCGGGAAGACGGCGCCCGCCGCGATCTCGGCGAGGCGGTTCTTGCCGCCGCCGTTCCCCGGCGTCGCACCGTTCATACCGCGCCCGTTTCGATCGTCCGTCATGACGCCTCCCTCAGAACACGGCGGACACAAACTTGCGGCGCAACCGCGTCCGCAACTGGACCGCCAGCACGTTAAGAATGAAAATGACCAGGATAAGCAGCAGGGTGGTCGTGAAGACCATCGGCTTCGCCGCCTCGCTGTTTTGGCTCTGGAAACCGAGATCGTAAATATGGAATCCCAAGTGCATAAAGCTGCGTTCGGGATGAACGAACGGAGCGCCGCCGTCGATGGGCAGTTCCGGCGCCAGCTTCACGGCGCCGACGAGCATGAGCGGGGCCACTTCACCCGCGCCGCGCGCCATCGCGAGGATCATGCCCGTCATAATCCCGGGCATCGCTTGGGGCAGCACGATGCGGCGAATCGTTTGCCACTTGCCCGCGCCGCAGGCGAACGACCCCTCGCGCATGGAATTCGGCACGGCGGCGAGGGCCTCCTCGGTGGCCACGATCACGACAGGGAGGGTCATCAGGGCGAGCGTCAGGGCGGACCACAGGATCCCCCCCTTCCCGTAGGTCGGGTTCGGGAGCTTGGCCGCATAGAGAAGTTCGTCGAGCGACGCGCCGACGACATAGCAGAAGAATCCGAGCCCGAAAACGCCGAATACGATGCTCGGAACGCCCGCCAGGTTGTTGATCGAGATCCTCACGGCGCTGACCAACGGCCCCGCCTTGGCGTACTCGCGGAGGTAGAGGGCGGCCATCACGCCGAATGGAACGACGAAGAGGGACATGATCAGCGTCATGACCACCGTGCCGAAGATCGCGGGAAACACGCCGCCCTCGCTGTTGGCCTCGCGCGGTTCGTCGAGCAGGAACTCGCGCCAGCGGGAGGCGTAGAGCGACCACTTGCCCCCGCGGGAAAGGCGGTTCGCAGGATAGGCCCTCACGATGTCCGCCAAGGCGAGGTCGGCCTCCCGTCCGTCCGCCGTAACGACCTTGATCGAGAACTTCGCGTTGTGCTCGTTCAACGCCGCGATCTCGGCGCGGAGCCGGTCGAACTCGGCCTTGGTCTCGGCTTGGATCGCGTCCACATGGGCGAGGGCCGCCGCATGGGCGGGCGAATCGCGGCCGCCCTCGAGTTCGGCCTTGCGGACTGCAAGACGCGCCTCCTCAATCCTCCGGTTGACCTCGCCGATGTCCTCCGTCTCGAGCCGTTTCCGCAACTCGCGCCTCTCGGTCACGGAACCGTGGACCTTGGCGAACTCCGCCCACACGGCGGGCGGCGTGTCGGCCACCACCCTGCCCTCGACGGTCAGAGACCTGGGGCTCCCGTAGAACCGGCCCCAGGACATCCGTTCAAAGACCATCCCCCACTCCGGCTTGGATTCGTGGGCCACGTCGGCGTCGGAGACCCATGTAAAATGCTCATTGGTCAGTTCGAAGTTGCCGGTCCGGAAAAGACGACGCCCCTCAACCCGGCCCTCCGCCGTGCGGAAGGTCTCCGTCCGCGTGATCTCCCCCATCAGCCGCACATCCGACTTCAGGCGGACCTCCACAACGGGCTGCGGCCAGAGCGTTCCCACTCCCTGGGCGACGATCAGCACGAGCAACCCGACGATCATGCATATCGCCACCACCAAGCCCCCGCCGGTCAGCCATACCATCGGCTCGCCCTGGGCGAACAACGAGGTGCGCGCGCGTGTGCGCGTGCGGACGTAGGCTGCGGGCGTGGGGGATTCCGTACTCACAATTCGACGGCCCTCTTCCGGAAGCGCAGACGGATCGTCTCGGCGACGGTGTTGAGTACGAACGTCATGGCAAACAGGACCAGGGCCGCAAGGAACAGCGTTCGGTAATGCGTGCTATGTCGCACAGCCTCCGGCAGTTCGACGGCGATATTGGCGGCCAGCGTACGGAACCCGTTGAAGATGTTCCACTCCATCACCGGCGTGTTGCCGGCGGCCATCAGCACGATCATCGTCTCCCCGACGGCACGACCGAGCCCGATCATCACCGCGGAAAAGAGCCCGCTGGCCGCGGTCGGCACGATGATGCGCGTCGCCGTCTGCCAAGCCGTCGCGCCGCAGCCGAGCGATGCGGACCGCAGGTGCTCCGGAACCGCCGAGAGCGCATCCTCGGCAATCGTGTAGATGATCGGGATGATGGCAAAGCCCATGACGAACCCGACGACCAAGGCGTTTCTCTGGACGTAGGTGCCGAGGACGGCGCCCCTGGGGTCCAACCCCGCCAAATCAAGGATGAAGGCGACCGCCACCGAGGCCGCCACGGCCAACGCCAGGAGGACGACGAACTTGGCCGTGTCGAGGGCTGCACACACCGGGCGCGACAGGGTCCGCCCTGCCGTCCGGAGTATGGGGTTCAGCGTCAACGCCCCGATCCATCCCAGGAGGACGGCCATCAACGGGAACAGGACGACGATCCAGCCGCCCGCAGCGCGGCCCACCTGCCCATCGAGCCACCGCATGATGTCGCCCGCGAAGCACCAGCGCTCCACTGCGGCACCCAGACCGCGCGCCATCCAAAGGCCGATCGGGACCACGAACACCATGAGCGGAAGACGGAGCCCGCCATTGCGCAGCGTCCACCGGTACGGCAGCATCTGCCACACGTAGGCGCCGGCCAGAAATGCCACCGGAACCGTCACAAACGACGCAAGCACCATCGGCAGCGCGTCCGCGACCACGGGCGCGAACACCAAGGCCGCCAAGAATCCAAGCACCACGCTGGGCAGGCTCGCCATCAGTTCCACGGTGGGCTTGATGCGGGCCTTCCACCGGGGATTGAGGAACTCGCTCGTGAAGATCGCTCCCATCAACGCGATGGGTACACCGAAGAGAAGCGAGAAGAGCGTGGCTTTGACCGTACCAAAGATCAACGGCATCAGGCCCAACTTCGGCTCGAAGTCATCCGTGCCGGAGGAGGACTGCCACACATGCTCGGGCGCCGCAGCTCCCTCGTACCAGACCTTGGAGAAGAGCGCCGGCACGGTCGCCTCGGGATGACGCGGATCCAGCGTCCAGGACGTGTAGCTCCGGGGGGACGCCGAGGAGATCCCGTCATCCTTCGGGGAAAACGCGGCGGCCTGAACCGCGCCACCATCGCCGGGCAGCCGGAGGTCGGCCAGTAGTTTTCCGCTGGTCACGTGATGGAGTCGCATCGATCCGTCCCCGTACCCCGCGGCGAACATCCGGATCCGCGAGGAGGACGCAAGGGCCGTGACCGGCGCGCGCGGTCCCTTGAACTCATGGGCGACGACCATGCGAGTCGCCTCGTCCGCACCGGCCTCCGAGTTGACAACAAACCAGGACCGAACACGACCGCCCGAGTCTCCCGCCAGTAGTGTGAACCGGCCCAGGAGGAACCGAAGTTGTGTGAGTCGCAGGGCGGGGTCGCCCAGCAGATCGACCTCCTCCACCAACCGGATGTCCGAGGCGGAACGGACATCGTACCGCTGCAACCGGCCGTCCGCCCACGCCAGCGAGACGGCATCGCCCAGTCCCGACAACGCCAGGAACTCGGGGGCGCCGGCTTCGGGCCGCGCCTTGTACGGGACGGGGAACACCGTCTTCCGGACGGTGGTCTGTCCCGTCATGATGTTCTTCCGCCGCGTGGTACGCACCACCTCCATCGAGCCGTCCTCGTGAAACATGGCGTACGCAAGCCCGTCGGGGCCCTCGGCGAAGTCAATCAGCCGCACCGGCGATGCGTGGACGGCATCCAGTTCCACATCGAGCGCGGCCTCGAATCCTTGGTGGCGGAACTGGCTTGCAGAGATCCGCTGCCACGCGCGTCCTTCATGCACTCGCATCTCGCCTTCCGGCATCCCTCGCAACGGCTCGGGAATCGCGCCAGCCTCGGCGAACTGGGTCGCAAACCTGCACTTCAGGAAGCGAGCCGCCCCGTCCGAAAAGCCGAAGAGCGCGGTGCCGCGAACCGGGTCGAACTGGGCAGCCGTGGCGACCGCGTTGCTGAAGGGAACGAGCCGGCCCACCGCCCCGCCGTCGCCGAGGCGGAAGACGTCGAAGACTCCATCTCCGGACGCACGAACCCCGAGCACTCGGTACTCGTCAGTGGCAAAGAAGGCGGGTGGCGAGCCCGGCGCGACGGATACGGATGCAGGCGGCCCCACGGCGGACGGCCTGAGAAGGGGAAGAACCACATAGATCAGAAAGAAGAGGACGGTCATGACCGAGATGACCGTTCCGATCCCGCCCACGGTGATCAGTGCGCGGGAGAACCCGTCAGAAAACCGTACACCCCAGCGCGTCTTTCGTTCGCGCCTGCGCCCGGTGAAGGATGACGGTATGGAAGCCATGAATGACAGAGGGCAGCGTCAGCCACCCATCGCACGAACGACACGGACTCCGGCGCCGGCCGGGCTGGGCGTGGAATCCGATACCGAAACCTCGCCTGCCCGCCGATTCGGAATCCGTGTCATCCGTGCAACGCTTGGTAGGGCCTCCGGCGCAGGGCGAACCCGGCGCCGGAGGCGATTCCCTAGAAGTCAGCCTTGAGGCCGGCCGACTCCAGAGCCTTGCGGGCCATGTCCGCCGTGATCGGGAAGTAGCCATCCTTCACGACATCGCTCTGGCCCTGCTTGCTGAAGATGTACCGGACGAACTCGCGACGAAGCGGATCGAGTTGCGCGCCGGGCTTGGCGTTGACGTACACAAGCAGCGGACGCGCCAGCGGATACTCACCCGTGTACGCATTCTGCGGTTCCGCCGCCACGAACGCCGCGCCATCGGCCTCGGCCAGCGGAACGGCCCGCACATCCGCCGTCTTGTAGCCAATGCCGCTGTAACCAATGCCGCCCTTGTCCGAGGCAACGCCCTGCACGACGGCCGACGATCCCGGCTGCTCCTTCACGCTGTCCTTGTAGTCGCCCTTCGCGAGCACATGCTCCTTGAAGTAGCCGTAGGTGCCCGACGCGGCATTACGGCCGTACAGGCTGATCGGAAGAGTTCCCCAGTCGCCTGTCAGGCCAGCCTGGCCCCAATTGACGATGTCCGCCGTCGCGCCGCGCTTGCGCGACTTCGAGAAGATCGCGTCGACCTGCGCGAGCGACAGCCCTTTGACCGGGTTGTCCTTGTTCACGTAGACGGCCAGCATATCGATGCTGGTGGGAAGGCCGACGGGCTTGTAGCCGTACTTCTTCTCAAACTCGTCCATCTCGGCCTGCTTCATCTCCCGGCTCATGGGGCCGAAGGTGGCCGTGCCCGCGATCAGGGCCGGCGGTGCGGTCGAGGAACCCTTGCCTTCGATCTCGATCTGCACGTTGGGGTACATCTTCTTGAACCCCTCGGCCCACAGCGTCATCAGGTTGTTCAGCGTATCCGATCCAACGCTCTTCACCGAACCCGACACACCCTCCACCGGCTTGTAGTCCGGGAGCTTCTCATCCACCTTCACCTGCGCCGACACCGACGATGCCGCCAGCGCAATCGCCACGGCGCCGGTGGCAACCGACATCCCGAATGTTGTCTTCATGCTGTTCTCCCCTGCAATGAGTCTTGGACCTCCGCCGCCCCCCGGATCCCAAGATCCGAAGCCAGACCGGCGAACCGATATAGACTCGCACCCTGGAGTTGTCCGTCTGTCAGGGAAGCATTAGGAAACCGTTAGCCGCCATCGCACAACTCACGAGCATCGCTGTATCCGGGAGGCCCGCCGCAGTGCCACCGCACAAAGAAAACGGCGCCCCGGTTGGCCGGGGCGCCGTTTGTACATCGCAAAGACTCCGTTACGGAGCCACGCCGAAGATGTCGCCCGTCCGGCCGCTCGCCTCAATCCACGTGCCGTGCAGTTCGAGATTCGTCAGCCGGCTGGAGCCCGCGGTGGTTGTCGACGCCGCGACAGTGACCGCCGTCCCGACGAGCGTTCCGACAATCTTAACATTCATGCCCGAGGAACTGCGCCCCTCGACCTCATAAGACGCGGTCACGATGTCGCCATTGGGAACCGTAGGAGCTCCCGTGGAGGGCTCGTCGCCCGACGCGCCGCCCGTGGCCTTGATGCTCGAGATCTTACCCGAATAGGTGGCCCCGTTATTGTCCGACATCGTGAGGGCATTGCCGGATTGGTGCAGAGTCAGCGAGAAGATCGGAGTCCCGCTGCTACCCGGATCCGCGAAGTTTGTATCCGCCAAGTTGGCGTACTGATAGGTCGCGCGGATCGGGCTCCCGCCCGGGGGCCATTCGCCCAGCAGGTCGATGCTCCATGCGCCGGTCTCATAGACGATTGTACCGGTCTTGCCTCCGCCCGCCAGCACCCCGGCGCCGTTGTCCGTCAAGGTGAACACACCGGTCGCAAACTGCACGGTCCCCGGAAGAATGTTGGCCTTGCCAAACACCCCGTTGTAGGCGCTCACGCCGGCCGTCGCGTTACCGACGGTCTGCGACGTCACCTGGTTAGTCTCCCCGGGCTCGACCATTCCGGCCCCGAACTCCGCCACAAGGTAGCCATTCGTGGCCGAGCGGTAGACCCCGTTGAAACTGACCCAGTTGTACCGCTGGGAAATGCTGTCTTCTTCGCTCGTTCCTTCCCAGTCACAGCCGGCCAACAGGGTGACCGCACAGGCCGCCATCCATCCCGCCTTCATGCGCTTCATGCTTTTTCTCCTCAAGACACGCCGGCCGATGGACCGACGAAGCTCAGATGTTATCTCATTCCTTCGACCGCCAACGCAAGCGATAGTACTTATGTTCCAACGGACTCGGACTCGAACCGGGGCATGTCAGGGACAGCTGTGACGACCTCGGCGTGCCCCTCGGCACATCCACCTCGCCGCCGCCGACCGCAGTCCACGGGCCCACCGGGCTCGCCGCGGTCTCCAAGACAACCCCGATGTTCAGCCCGAGCGAGTCGACGCCTTCCGCCAGACCATACCGGAAGCACATACCGCCCACAGACGGATCGGCCCGGTCAATGACCAGCAGGTGCTTCGATGTCGGACGCGAGGAGGCGAGCTTCGGATCGGAGCCGGAAGCCACTTCCATGGCATCCGGGGTGCCATCGCCATCGCTATCGGCAAGGTCCGGACGCATGCCCAGCGCGATCTCGCGCCCATCCGGCACGCCATCCCCATCGGTATCGCGCGACAGCGGATTGGCGCCGCGTGCAAGTTCCTGGCCATCGAGGAGTCCATCGCCATCCGTGTCGGCCACGAGCGGATTAAGATCCGTTCCGCCCGGATTGGTCGTCGGATCGTACGGCGTATACCGCGAGTTCGGATCGCGGGGCACCCCTCGCACGAACTCGGACCACGTGACCTCATCGAAGTCGCTGATCCCATCGCCGTCGGAGTCGACCAGCCTCGGATTCGTGTCAAGCGGGTCGATCTCGTACTCCCGGAGGTCGGTCAGCAGATCGCCGTCCGAGTCCGTATCGCGGGAAGCCGTCATGATCGACTGCCAGTTCTGGTACTCCCAGGCGTCCGGCAGATCGTCGTTGTCCGTGTCGCGATCGCGAATCGT
>CAYRFK010000063.1:0-16138 GCA_964423465.1 uncultured Verrucomicrobiota bacterium
TCCGCAACTTCTGCATCATCGCCCACATCGACCACGGCAAGTCGACGCTGGCCGACCGCATGCTCGAGATCACCGGGTCGATCCTGGCCCGCGACATGTCGGCGCAGGTCCTCGACGCCATGGACCTCGAGAAGGAGCGCGGCATCACGATCAAGGCCCATCCGGTCACCATGCGCTTCAAGGCGGCGGACGGACAGGTCTACCAGTTCAACCTGATCGATACCCCCGGCCACGTCGATTTCTCCTACGAGGTGGCCCGCAGCATCTCGGCCTGCGAGGGTGCCCTTCTCGTGGTCGACGCCACCCAGGGAGTCGAGGCCCAGACCGTTGCGAACACGCACCTCGCGCTCGACCACAACCTCGAGATCCTGCCGGTCCTCAACAAGATCGACCTGCCCAGTTCCAACGTCGCCGAGGTCTCCAAGCAGATCGAGGAGATCCTGGCGATTCCGATGGACGACGCGTTCCACGTCAGCGCCAAGACCGGCGCCGGCGTGGCCGAGTTGCTCGAGGCGATCGTCCGCCGCGTGCCCGCGCCGAAGGCCGGCCGCGTCGGCTGGACGCGCGGGCTCCTGTTCGATTCGACGTTCGACACGTTCCGCGGCGTCGTGCCGTATGTCCGGATCACCGACGGCGAACTGCGCGCCGGGAACCGGATCCGCATGATGAGCACCGATGAGGTGTACGAGGTCAAGGAGGTCGGCCAGTTCGCCCCGAAGCCCTACGCCGCGCCCTCGCTCGGCGTCGGCGAGGTCGGCTACTTCATCGCGACCATCAAGCACCCGTCGGAGGTGCACATCGGCGACACCGTCACGCGCATCGACCAGCCGTCCACCGAGCCGCTGCCCGGCTTCCGCCGCATCCACCCGATGGTCTTCTGCGGGCTCTACCCCGTCAACAGCTCGGACTTCGAGAAGCTCAAGGCGAGCCTGGAGAAGTACAACCTCAACGACAGCGCGATCGTCTTCCAGGCGGAGTCCTCCTCCGCCCTCGGGTTCGGCTTCCGCTGCGGCTTCCTCGGCCTCCTGCACATGGAGATCGTCCAGGAGCGGCTCCGCCGCGAGTATGACTGCGACATCATCGCCACCTACCCGGGCGTCGTTTACCGCGTGCATCTGACCAGCGGCGAGGTGAAGGAGATCGACAACCCGGTCTTCATGCCCGAGGTCACCCAGATCTCCCACATCGAGGAGCCGATGATCCGGGCGCACGTGATCTGCCACAACGAGAACATCGGCGACATGATGCAGCTCGTGATGGACAAGCGCGGCACGCTGGAGAAGACCGACTCCATCGACACCAAGCGCGTCATGCTGACCTGCCACATGCCGCTCAACGAGATCGTCGTGGACTTCCACGACCGGCTCAAGAGCGTCAGCCGGGGCTACGCGTCGATGGACTACGAGCTGGCCGGCTACCAGGTGTCCGACATCGTCAAGATGGACATCCTCCTCTCCGGCGAGATCGTCGACGCCTTCTCCTGCCTCGTCCACCGCGAGAAGGCGAACGCCCGCGGACGCCAGATGTGCAAGTCGCTTGCAGAGGCGATTCCGCGCCACCAGTTCGTGATCCCCGTCCAGGCGACGATCGGGCGGAACATCATCGCCCGCGAGACCATCCGCGCCTTCCGCAAGGACGTCACCGCCAAGTGCTACGGCGGCGACATCTCCCGCAAGCGCAAGCTGCTGGAGCGGCAGAAGGAAGGCAAGAAGCGGATGAAGCAGGTCGGCCAGGTCGGCATCCCGCAGGAAGCCTTCATCCAGGTCCTCAAGAGCGACACGTAGGCGGGCGGATTCGGCGGTTTGCAGGTTCAAAGGTCCATGCCTGCGGGCTGCCGTGCGTCACGCCAAGACGATCTCCCGCAGCGCCGGCCCGGGCGGAATCGGCGGCGCTGGCACCCAGCTTCACATCGCCTTAAGGTGTGTGCCTGTAGAACGGGCGCGACGACGCGGACGTCGATTGCGGAGGAAGGCTGTTATGAAGATTGTTGCGACACTCGCCCGGATTCTGTTGTGGATGCCGCCCGCGATACTGGCGGGCGCGGCCGGTGGGCCGGCGCTGACGTATCCGGTGACGGACACCGGGCAGGAGCGATGCTACGACTCGCGGGGCGAGATCGCCGCCCCGGCGGCCGGCGCCGCGTTCCACGGCCAGGATGCGCAGTACGAGGGCGCGCGGCCCGCTTGTCGTGACAATGGCGACGGCACGGTGGCCGACCTCGTCACAGGACTCATGTGGCTGCGCGACCCGGGCGCGAAGATGACGTACGAACAGGCGGTCGCCGGCGCTCGCACCTGCCGCGTGGGCGGCCACGCCGACTGGCGCCTGCCGTCGATCAAGGAACTGTACTCGCTGATCCGCTTCGATGGCACCGACCCGTCGTCGATGTCCGGCGGCGCGGCTGGCCTGAAGCCGTTCCTCGACGCGACGGCTTTCAAGTTCAGCTACGGCCGCGAGGAGGACGGCGACCGCATCATCGACTCGCAGTTCGCCACATCGACGAAATCCGTGGGCCGCACGATGGGTGGCAACGAGACGATGTTCGGCGTCAACTTCGCCGACGGCCGCATCAAGGGCTACCCCTCCGGCAACGTCGGCCCCCGCGGCGCGAAGACGTACTACGCGCTCTACGTGAGAGGCAACCCGGCGTACGGGAGGAACCGGTTCCGCGACAACCGCGACGGGACCGTCACGGATGAGGCCACGGGGCTGACCTGGCAGCAGGCGGACAGCGGGAAGGGCATGGACTGGGCGTCCGCGCTGGCCTACGCAGAGGGCCTCGCATTCGCCGGCCGCGACGACTGGCGGCTGCCGAATGCCAAGGAACTCCAGAGCATCGTCGACTACTCCCGCTCGCCCGACACGACGAAGTCCGCCGCGATCGATCCCGTCCTCCGCTGCACCGCGATCCGCAACGAGGCCGGCGAGGCCGACTTCCCGTGCTACTGGACGGGCACGAGCCACGTTTCCTCCGGCGGACGGAACCCCGCCGGTGTCTATGTCGCCTTTGGCCGCGGCATGGGCTTCATGCGCGGGCGGTGGATGGATGTCCACGGCGCGGGCTGCCAGCGCAGCGATCCGAAGGCCGGCGACCCGGCCGATTACGCCGAAGGCCGCGGACCGCAGGGCGACGCGGTGCGCATCCTGAACTTCGTCCGATGTGTCCGCGGTGGCGCCGTCGTGCCCCGCACCCGCCCGGCGCCCGCCGTCGAGAAGGTTGCGGTTTCGGACGCCAGCGGCCGCGACGCGGGCCCGGGCCCCGGCGGCTTCGTCCAGCGCCTCGATCGCGACGGCGACGGAAAGGTCTCGGCGAAGGAGTTCGACGGTCCGCCGGAGCACTTCCCGCATCTCGACCGCGACCACGACGGCTATCTCTCCGAGTCCGAGGCGCCGTCGCGCCCGCAGGGCGGCCGCCCCCGGCCGGGCACGCGCTAAACCGGGACGATTCAGTTGGATCCCGGGTTGAGGACGCTACGGAGGTGAATCGTCCCGAAAGGGGAAAGTGATAAACTCCAAACTCCAAGGAAGTGATACGTAGAACGGAGAAGAAGGAAGAAGGGCCGGACGGTCCACGGGTGGGCGCCGGTCAGTCCAGGGCGCGCACCGTTTGGGACGCCCTGAATCGGAATCGAAACCCCCTCCGACTTCGCTCCTTATCCTCTTTGTACTTCCAACTTCCTTGTAGTTTGGAGTTTTCTCACTTCCGGATGGATGCCATCGAGTTCCTGGTCCTGGCGCGGCACGGCTTCAGGGCTGTTTCTCGAAGAACGGCAGGCGCGCCAGCGGAACCTCGAGGGATAGCGTGGCCGGGCCGGTGATCACGCGGCCGTCGTCGCCCTTCCACGTGCCTGGCGGGATCCGGACCGTGCGCGCCGAGCCCTTGGTTACCATCGGTGCCACCAAGAGGTCGTCCCCCATCAGAAACTGGTCCTTGACGGCCTCGTAGCCGCCGTCGGGATAGCCGTAGGCCAGCGGTCGCAGGATCGGCTCGCCGGAGGCCGCGCCGGCTCGCGCCAGTTCGAGGATGCGTGGCGTGAACCGCATGCGCAGGGCCACCGCCTCCTTCACCGCGGCCAGATGGGCGGCATCCAGCACGCGCCACGGGGCGACGGAGAACTGCATCATGGGCGCCAGCGCGTGGATCTGGGCCGAGCGCACGATGAGGTCCTGGTCGATCGTGGCCGTGTTCAGGAACGAAGTGAACTCGCCGCCGCCGATCAGGTCCGGGCAGACGAACGTGTAGCCCAGCAGTCCGGCGGCGATCATGTCGGGGATGAGCTTGCCGAGGTCTGCCCAGTCGTGGCTCTTGTCGCGCAGCCGCTGCACCAGCGGGCGGCCGGCCAGTTTCCACGTGGCGCGGTATTCATTGAGCGGGAACGCGAGGCCGATCTCGCCGAAGAGCCGCGCGTGCTCGTTGGGGTCGAGCTTCCGGTGGGCCAGGTACTCCGCCCGGTAGAAGGGGGTGTCGCCGGCATCGAGCTTGAAGCCATCCACGCCGTAGTCCGTCTTCAGCCGCGCAAGTTCGCCGGTGAACCATGCATTCGCCTCCGGATTCGACAGGTCCAGCATGGCGCTCCTGCCGTTCCACCACGCCACCATCGCCGGATCGCCGGGCTTCTCCATGAAGAACGCCTTCTTCTTCTTGAGGGCGCGGTAGACATCGCAATCCGGGCTGACGAACGGGCAGACCCAGACCATGACCTTGAAGCCGAGGCCGTGCAGCTCGTTCATCATGGCCTTCGGATCCTTGAACCGGCCGGGGTGGAAGGTCCACTTGCCGTAGTCCTCCTGCCAGTTGTCGTCGATCATCAATACCCCGGGCGGAAAGCCCTGGTCCACGATGGCGTTCGCATACTTGAGCACGTCCGCCTGGTTCTGGTCGTACATCAGCTCGATCCAGGTGTTGTACTGCGGTGCGGCGAAGAGCGCGGGATCCGGAAGCTTGCCGTCGGTCGGGAAGAAGGTCTTCGACGCGTGGCGGAACGCCTCGCGCAGGCTGGTTCCCGCGCGGCCGTGGAGGATGGGGCTGGCGGCGGACGCGACGCGCAGAGCGCCGTCCTTGAAGGCGAAGCGGAACGCCTGTTCGCACCAGACGTAGCGCCCCTTCGAGGACACGAGCAACGGCGCATACTGGTTCCCGCGGTTGTCGCCGTCCAGGTTGATGTCCACGGGATCGTCCCCGTAGGGCATCCGGGTGCCGAGCGTCACCGCGCCGCC
Organism: uncultured Verrucomicrobiota bacterium; assembly: GCA_964423465.1. Lineage (GTDB taxonomy): Bacteria > Verrucomicrobiota > Kiritimatiellia > PWTM01 > PWTM01 > VGWF01. Next base: position 5,218 of record CAYRFK010000063.1, read on the forward strand.
CCACCAGGCCTCGCCGGCGAGGACGTCGAGTTGGACCTCCGATGGCGCAGGCTCCCCCGCAAGCGCCATCGTGGAGGCGAGAAGAAGGCAGAACCGGAGGATGTGGCGGCGTGTGTTCATGGCTCGTTCTCCGTTCCTGATGTCATGGGCGGTCATGTGCCGATCAGGCTGCCCGAGTGCCTGCGCGAACGCAAGAACCACGAACGAACTCCCCGGGGGCGCATCTCCGAGTTCGGCACGCTACGAGGATCTCTCGAACGGCCGGCCCGGCGGTCCGGCGCTACCATCGATTCCACGGGTAAGGCAGTTATAAGGGCCGGGCGGCTCGCCCGGCCGAACAGGAGACCCACGAGGAATAGTTCCGTCGAGGGCGATGATTCGGTCTACGCTGGATCAGACTCGGTAATGCGCTGGAAGAGGGATCACACCGACGGAAGCGTCAGCCGGAAATCAGCGACACCGGCGTTCACGCCGCGGAACTCCAGGTCGCCGCCGTGGGCGCGGGCGATTTCGCGGGCGAGGCTCAGGCCGAGCCCGGTGCCGTCGGTGCGGCGTCCGTGGGCGGGGTCGCCCCGGTAGAAGCGATCGAAGAGGCGGCCTGCATCCAGTGTGGCCCCGGCGCTCACCGTGTTGCGGACGATGACGACGGCGCGGCCGTCCGCGGCCTCCAGCGCGATGTCCACGCGCCCGCCCTCCGTGTTGTACTTCACGGCGTTGTCGACCAGGTTGCGGAGCGCCTGCATCAGCAGGGCGGGGTCGGCGCGCACCGTGATGCCGGGTGCGATGCGACGCTCGACCGTGAGGCCGGGGCCGAGGATCGCCGCGTCCTCGCACAGTGCGGCCAGCTGGCCCGGGAGGTCCACGGGGACGCGCGGCCAGTTCCTCCATGAAGAAGGGCGTGGTGAGGTAATCGTCGGCACCGGTCTCGAATCCCTCGACCCGCTCGTGCAGCTCACCTCGCGCCGTGAGCAGAAGTACGGGAACGGCATTCCGCTTCGCATGACAGTTTCGTCATCCGTCGGGCCCGTCTCCGGCTTGCCACGGCCGGGCCGGGATCGTATTGCTTCGGAGATGGAAGCCGCCGCCCGCCGGATCTTGAGGATCGCCCCGGACGTTCTCGCGTTCGCGGGCTGGCTGGCGATTGCATGGTACTTCAATTGGGAGACGCGGGACTTGGTCTGGAGCCTGTGGCTCTCCAGTCTCGTCGTCGGGTACCTGACGATCCTCTCCGCGCTGGCCGCCGGGGCGGTCATCGGAGTGCATGTGCTGCGGCAGAAGGAGTTCCCGGCAAAGCGGCGCTGGCCCGTCGCGCTCGGCGCGCTGGCCGTCGGCATGTTCGTGCTGGCGTTCTTCTCGCTCCACTTCTGCGGCTTCCATGCGGGGCACTCGGTCTTCCTGCACGGCTTCTTCCCGATCGAGGGCATGCCGTCCGACGGGTTCGGCAGGGCGTTCACGAATCCGCCGCTCCTGTGGGTGCTCGTGTTCCGGCATCTGGTCGGGCCGTACGGCGCGTTCGTCGTGCCGGCGCTGCTTGCCGAGCGGCAACAGGTGTTCGGCCCGCTGGTCGCGGCCGTGCGAGCCATCCTCGGACGGGACGCCGGAGCGGCCCCGTCTGCATCGGGCGTGAGGCCGCTCGGAAAGGGCGGCGACCGCAACCCCATTAGCGACTTCATGGGACGTCCCTATCTCAATGTCTTCCGCATGCACCTGATGATCTTCGTCTTCGCCGGTTGCCACGCGATGAAGGTCGACACATTCGTCGTCTACGTCATCGTTTCCGTCGTCTACTTCTTCCCGTGGCGCGAGGTCTCCGGCGCGTTGCGCACGTCCCGCAACGCCGGGGCCTGACGGCCATGGGCGGGAGCCGATTTCATGGCGGCGGTGTGCCGCTGTTCCTGCGGGTCAAGGCGGGGCGGTAGCCGTCGGACGCCGGAGCCGCAGCAGGAGGCCGGTTTCCGGGGCAAGTTCGGCGGGCGACCAGGAGGCTGGTCTCTCGACGTCGCAGCCAAGGCCGAAATAGAAGTCGCCGTCGAGCCGCTCGAAGGAACGGACGAGCGCCGGGGCGCGGAAAGTGAACCGAGGCGTCCACAGTTCGAGGTCGCGGCTTTCGAGCACGGTCACGGCGAACCCATGCGCGACCGGCTTCTGGGCGAGCACCCACGCCGATCCGTCCCGGGAGATCACGTCCCACGGGTCGCCGGCGCCCTGCAGATTGGCGGCGCGGATGTCGACCGCGTCCCGTCGCAGGCTGCGCGCGACGTAGAGGCCGAAGGGGCGGGCGTGCAGATCGTTGTGCACCGTCGCGCCAATGTAGACCGCGCCGGCAGCGGTCGCGGCCGATCGTGAGATCCGCGCGGTCGCGTGCGGATGAAGTTGCACGTCGGGAAACAGCACGCGCGCGGTCAGGTCGCGGCGTGGGACCGCCGTGTCGTCCGCGCATTCCCAAGCCCACGCCGGTCCGTCGGGATCCGAGGTTCGTTCCGGCGGAATGCGCCCCGCGCCGGGGACCCTCTCGATGGCGCACAGCGTGCCGCCCGCGGCGAGGAAGCCGTACACGCGATGGAACCGGCCGGTTGCTGCGACCGACCACGTGAGACCGTCGTCGGCCGAGACGACGACGGCCGAGCCATGCGGCCTGCCGATGCCGGCCCACAGCCGCCCCTCGTGCCACGCCAGCGCGAGCGTGTGGACGCCGTCGGGGATCGTGCGGAGCGTCGTCCATTTTCCGCCGGGCGCGCGACGGTGGAGCGTGCCCAGGTCCCATCCGCTGCGCGGGTCGCAACCCGGAATCACCAGGGAGCCGTCGGGCGCGGTCAGGATGAGGTCGATCTGCTCGTCATCGAGAGTGGCCTCCGTCAAGAACGTTCCCAAAGCGGGGTCGTAGCAGCAGACGGGCACAGGCCCGGCATTCTGCGCGGGCCCTTCGTTGGCGGCATTGCCGCAGCCGATGTAGAGGCGGCCCTGCCACGCGCGCAGCGACCAAGGGTTGCGAGCGAAGACCATCGCGTCGGAGGGATAACGCGCCTCCAGCGGGATCCCGAGGCGTTCGAGGCGGGCGGTGACGTCGGGAACGGCGTAGCGCCCGGCGGGCACGAGAGCGCATCCCGCGACGAACGCCGCGAGTGCCGCAAACGTCGCCCCTGCGCCCGCCTTCCGCCGGTCCGATGCACGCCGCATGGTGCGCCCGCCTCCCGCCGGCGGGCGGCCCCCATGGCCGCGGCACGGCTCGGGGCAGGGTGACACTGCGGCAGGGCGGCATCAAGCGGGACGATGGGCAGGGAGAACCCGGGGATCGCAAACGGGAAATCGATTTGACCCCTCGCGTCGCGGAGGACTAGGCTGTCGCACAGTGCCGTGCGTCCGGCAGGGGCCTTGCGGGAGCGGGACCGGCGGGCGGCTGCGGCGAACCAGGAGCATCTCATGACGACACGGCGCGGTTTCTTCAAGCAGGCGGGGGTGGGGCTGGCGGCGGCGGCGAGCGCGCCGGTGATGATGGCGCAGGAGGCGCGGGCGGAGGCGGCGGCGGGCGGTGCAAAGGACACGTTCCGCCTGGGCCTCGCCGGATACACGTTCAACAAGTTCAAGATCGACCAGGCGCTGGAGATGGTGAAGAAGGTCGACGTACACTTCCTGTGCATCAAGGATTTCCACCTCCCGTTCACGAGCACGTCCGAGGAGATCGCCGCCTTCCATGCGAAGTGCGAGAGCTTCGGGATCACCGGCTACGGCGTGGGCCCGATCTACATGGACAGCGAGAAGGCGATCGACGATGCCTTCGAGTACGCCAAGCGCGTCGGCGTGAAGCTGGTCGTCGGCGTCCCGCACGCGACGGTCGACAAGAAGAAGGTCGAGTCGGCGGAGTTGATCAAGTATGTCGAGGGCAAGGTCAAGGCGTACGACATGAAGTACGCGATCCACAACCACGGTCCCGACAGCCTTCCGTATGCGACGGCCGGGGCGATCATGGAGTACATCAAGGATCTCGACCCGCGGGTCGGCATCTGCCTCGACATCGGCCACAACCTGCGTGCCGGCGCCTGCCCGGTTGCGGAGATGGAGAAGTACGCCGACCGCGTTCACGACATCCACATCAAGAACGTCACGGCGGCGAGCAAGGAAGGCAAGGGCGTCGAGATGCCGCGCGGTCTTGTCGACATCCCGGCATTCGTCCGCGTCCTTCGGAAGGTGAAGTACTCCGGCGTTTGCAGCCTCGAGTATGAGAAGGACATGACCGACCCCCTGCCGGGCATCGCGGAGTCGATCGGCTACTTCCGCGGCGTCATGGACGCCACCCGCTGACGGGGCGCCGTCCGCCCGCCGACGGCCTCAACCGGAACGATGTAGTTGACTGTGAGGCGCGGGGTGACGGTGGTATCCAGCCGGAACGTAGGAAAACTCCAGGGAAGTCGAAAGTGGAAACTGGCGACTACATCAGATGAGTGCAGCATGGGTCTGCCGCAACTCAATTCTGGTGATCCTGTTATCCTGTCCCGCCCGTCTGAACTGCCGAATCTAGGCTGAATCGTTTCGGCTCAGGTGCGGCGCAACGCCTCGCGCGCGGCGATCACGGCGTCGGCGAGGCGTTCGCCCGGCCGGATCGCGCACACGGTCTCCATCGTCGCATTGAGCCCGTCATTCCGAATCCGCGTCTGCAGGTCCATGGCGTGCGGATCGGAGGGCTCGTTGTAGGCGAGGGCGGCGGCAATGCCGGTCGCGAGGGCGTCCGGGCTGCAGCCGTGCTTCTCCACCAGGCGTGCGGCTCCAACGAGGCGGTCGTCGGGCGCCAGTTTGCGGACCGGGTCGCGGGCGAGTCGTGTGACGGGATCACCGAGCACGCGGTTGGCGAAGCGCATCAGAAGGCCGTCGATGTGCTCCTCGAACGACACCGGTTCGAAGCCATAGGCGGCGATCAGCGCCCGCGCCGATTCGCGCGTGGCCGCGGACAGCCGTTCAAAGACCCACGCATCCTCCAGCGCCTGCCAGCCGAAGGCGTGTCCGCGCAGGTGACCGAGGTAGCCGAGCATCGCGTGGGCGGTGTTGTGGATGAAGAGCTTCCGCGCCACGTAGGCCTCGAACGGCGCCACCGCCTGCATGCCCTCGATCCGGGGCACCGGTCCGACGAATGCGTCGCGGTCGACGGGAAGGACCTTGTAGGGCTCGGCGACGATGAGCGACGGATCGGCCGCGCGCTGCTCCGGCGTCGGGGCCGGCGACATTCGGGCGATCACCGCGTGGACGAAGCCCGCGGCGGCGTCCAGTCCGGCCCGCTCGTCCGGCGGCAGGGCGGCGCGGACCGCCTCACGGAGCAACTCCGGCGCGCCATGCAGGTTCTCGCACAGGATGATGTTGAGCGGCGTCGCGTCGCCCCGCCGCCTGCGCTGTAGCAGGCCCGCCGCGATTGCCGGGCCGAGCGTGGGCAGGGCTCGCGCGCCGACGGCGGTGGCGGCGATACCGGCGCGGGCGATCTCGGCGGCGACGAGGTCGGCCCGGCGCGCGTCGATCGCGCGCACCGGCGCGATCGTGTGCTCCGCGGTCGAGACAACCCCCGCAAGACGCAGCGTGTACGCGCCGCGGCGGTTGAGGGCGTCCACCAGCCCGGCATCGACATCGGCCAGGACCACCTCGTAGCCCGATTCGCTGAAAAGCTGCCCGATGAATCCGCGCCCCACGCTTCCCGCGCCGAGAATCAGGGCCGATGACGACGTCTGGATCATGAGGCCGCATCATGCGCCGGCCGGACGCCGGACACAATGCTTCTTCAGGAGCCCTTGGATGCGGCCGGGCGGCGGAGAAGTGCGCGGGTGAACCAGGCGCAGATGGCGGCGGGGACGAGGCCGGCGGCGACGGACGGGACGTCGACGCCGGGGATCAGAACGGACTTCCGCGGATTGCGCGGGTTGTAGTGGACGGGTACGGGGGCGCCCTCGGTGAATCGGGCCGCAAGTCGCTCGGCGTCCTCGCGGGAGGAGAACATCTGCGAGCCGCAGATGGCGTCCGTCCCGGCGTATTGGGTCTCGCTGCCGGGAATGCGATAGAAGTACCAGCATCCAAACCTGTAGCTTCGACGCGAACGGCCCTTCGAGTCGGCCGACTTCGACTCCGTGACGCCGACCATGTCCATCCGTCCCTCGACCGTCGGCCACGTGAGGCTGGCAAGGCCAAGGTAGAGGAAGTAGATGCCGGCGGCCGCGCAGCCGATGGCGATGAGGGCGCTGACCACGGCGAGTCCGACGGGCCGGCGCGGGGGCGGTTCGCTCTGGGGAGCTGTCGTCACGGGATCCTCCGATGCCCGGGATCGTAGACCCCGGCCTTCCGCGCCGCAAGGCGCCCTCAAAGGCTCCATCAAAGGCCGCCGGGTGCCAGAGATCGGAGATGCATGCGGATGCAGGATCAGGATCAGCTCAGAATCAGGGGGGATCCAGGGGCGCGGGTTGTGCTTGGACGCCGCCGGATTCTGCTCTATTCTGCCCGATAACGCGCCGAGCCCCCCGGGGCCGGCCGAGGAGTGAGCCATGAAGAATCCGATCCGCCTGTTGGGCGGCCTGCTTGCGGTGGGACTTGTGGCGCCGGCGTGCGCGCTGGCGCAGGCGGCGGTCGACGCCGCCGCCGCGGCACCGGCCGCTGCGGCGCAGATGATGTCGATCCAGGAGATCCTGAAGGCGGGCGGCGTGCTGATGTACGTCCTCGGTGCCCTCTCGATCGCCGCGCTGGCGTTCATCATTTACCTGATATTCATCCTGCGCGCGGATGCCGTGGCGCCGGCCGACCTGCTGCACGATCTCCGCGAGATGCTGGGCAACGGCCGCCGTGAAGAGGCGCGCCTGGCGTGCCGCCGCAGCCGGTCCGCTCTGGCGGTGATCGGCGAGACGGGCCTGACGTGGCTCCAGCGCAACGAGCGCGGCGAGGCGACGCTGCTGAAGGAGGTCATGGAGGGCGAGGGGAGCCGCCAGGCGGCGCAGTTGCAGAACTCGACCCAGTACCTTCTGGACATCGCGGTGATCGCGCCGATGGTCGGACTGCTTGGAACGGTGGTCGGCATGCTGCAGTCCTTCAACGCGGTTGCGTTGGACCTGGCGCGGGCGCGGCCGATGACGCTGGCCTCGGGCGTGGCCCAAGCCCTGATCACGACCATCGGCGGCCTCGTCGTCGGCATCCCGGCGATGGCTTTCTACGCCTTCTTCCGCGGCCGCGTTGCCAAGCTCACGGCCCAGCTTGAGACGGCGGCGGCCGACCTGCTCGGCGTGCTGATGGGATCGAGGAACGCCCGATGAACTTCCGGTCGAAGCTCCGCACGGAACCGGTCGGGTTCCAGCTGGCGCCGATGATCGACGTCGTCTTCCTGCTGCTGTGCTTCTTCATGACGAGCCAGCTGTTCGCGCAGTGGGAGACGGATGTGCCGATCACGCTGCCGACGGCGAAGAGCGGCCAGACGCCGCGCCGCCTGCCGGGCGAGGTGACGTTGAACGTGACGAAGGACGGCACGGTCGTCGTGAACGGCCAGCGCCTCGACGACACGCGGCTCTCGGCGATGCTGCAGCGGCTCACCTCGATGTTCCCCGGCCAGCCGGTGGTGCTGCGGGCCGACAAGGCGACGGCCTACGAGCATGTGATGCGCGTCCTGGACCTGTGCCGCCAGGTGGACATCTGGAACGTCTCGTTCGCCACCGCGCCGCCGGAGTCGTGACCGCACGCGGCGCGGCGGGCATCGTCCCGCCGGCCGCACCCCGGGGGAAGCCCATGCCGATACCGTCCGTCCATCCGCCCCGCCGCATCCCCGCACCGTGCCGTCGGTGGGCCGCCGTCGCGGCCCTCTGCCTCGCCGCAGCCGCCGCATGTGCCGTCACGCCGGACGAGCAGATGCAGTTCGCCGACGGCCTGTATGCGCGCGGTCTGCACGATCTGGCGATCCGCGAGTACATGACGCTGCTGCGCGACACGCCGGCGTTTCCGAAGATGGACCAGGCCCTCTACCGCATCGCCGAGTCCTACCGGGGCACCGGCAACGTCGCGGCCGCCGACCTCTTCTACAAGCGCGTCCTGCGCGAGTACCCGCAGAGCCCGTACCGGCACCGCGCGGAACTGCGGCGCGCCGAGTTGTTCATCTCCGCGAACCAGCCGGCCGACGGCATCGGCCTGCTCGAGGAATTGGTGAAGGCGAATCCGCCCGCCGAGATCCTCGCCGGGGCGCACTACTACCTCGGCGTGGCCGCGGCGCTGACCAACGGTATGGCCCAGGCCGAGGCGGAGTTGAAGGCGGTGGTCTCCGGCCACGCCGACACGCCCTACGCGTCGCTCGCGGCGATGGAACTCGGCTCGATGAAACAGAAGGCCGGCGCGCCGGCCGCCGAGGTGATGTCGTTCTACCGCACAGCGGCGGAGAAGGCAGCCTCCTCCAACATCGCCGCCGAGGCGTGGTTCCGCCTTGGAGACCTCGCCTATGCAGGCGGCACCTACGAGGTCGCCGCCGAGGCCTACGGACGGCTCCTGCGCGGCCACGCCGATCATCCCCGCGCGGCCGAGGCGAAACTGCAGGCCGCCTGGGCGTCGTACCACACCGGGCTCGCCGCCGAGGCGCTGAAACTGGCCGCCACCGCGCCGAAGGACGGCAAGGACGCCGACGAGTGGCTCTATCTCACCGGCAACAGCCGCCGCCAGATCCTCGACACCGAGGGCGCGCTGCAGGCCTATGACGACCTCGTCGCCCGCTTTCCGCAGAGCCGCCTCGCGGGCGCCGCATCCTACGAGGCCGCTCTCATGCGGTTCAAGGTGCGCCAGTACGACGAGGTCATCCGCCGCCTGACCGCCGTCCCCCCGCCCGCCGACCTGCGCGCCGAGGTAAACTGGCTTCTGGCGGAGTCCTTCGCCGGCGCGGGGAAGACCAACGAGGCCGTCCAGTACTACCGCATGATCGCCGAGACGTCCGCCTCGGACGAGCGCGCGCCGGATTCGATGTACCGGCTCGGCCGGCTGCTTCACGAACGGGGCGACCGCGCCGAGGCCTCCAACGTGATGCGCGCGCTGGCCGCGCGGCACCCGAAGCACGAGACCGTTCCGGGCGCCCTGCTGATCTCGGGGTTTTCGCTCGCGGCGGACGGGAGATTCGAGGAGGCCATTCTCGACTGGGGCCGTGTCGAGCGCGACTTCGCGTCGTCGCCCCTGGCCGAGGAGGCGCTCTTCCAAAAGGGCCTCGCCGAGGTGCGCCTCAAGCGCGAACCGCAGGCGCTGGAATCGTTCGGCGCCTTGCTGAAGCGATACCCGCAGACCCGATTTGAGGCCGATGCCCGTTACTGGCGTAGCGTCATGATGGAGAACGCGGGCGAGACCGCCGCCGCGGAAGCGGAGCTGCGGAAGGCGGTGGTCCTCGACGCCCCGCCCGAAACCGCCCGCAAGATCCGCTACCGGCTTGCCGGCGTGCTGCACAAGCTCGACAAGCTTCCGGAGGCGGCGGATCTTCTGCAGGCGCTCCTGAACACGCCGTCGAAGGATGATATGTCGCCCGCGCTGTTGGAGTGGCTTTCCACGCTGCGCCTTGACCAGGGCGCCTTCACCGCCGCCGCCGAGGCCGCGCAGACTCTGACCGCCCACGCCAAGGATGAGCCGTGGCTCCAGATCGGCGGCTGGCTGCTAGGGCGCGCGCGCATTGGGCTCAAGGACCGCCCCGGCGCGATCGAGGCCTTCGAGAAAGCCGCGGCGGGGCAGGGCGTCACGCGGGCCCGTCTCGAGGCGCTGCTCGAACTCGGCCGCCTCCACCTGGAGGACAACAAGCCGGATCTCGCCGAGGCGCGCTACAGCGCCGCCGCCGAACTGGCCGCCGATGCCAAATTCGCCGACCAGAAGGCCCGCGGCCTCTACGGCCTCGGTTGCGTCGCCGCAACCCGCCAGCAGTGGGAGCCCGCATCGCGCTACTTCCTCAGCGTCGCCATCCTCTTCGATCACCCCGCCGTCTCGCCCGAGTCGCTCTACCGCGCCGCCCAAGCCTTCGGCCAGATGAAGCAGCCCGACAAGCAGGCCCAGATGCTCGACGAGCTGAAGCAGCGCTACCCCGACAGCGAATGGGCCAAGAAGCCCGCCGCGCCGCAACCCTGACCTCGGGCAGCCCGGGCTTCCCTTGCCGGCACGGATGGCTATCATGCCGACATGGACCGCATGGCGGAGATCGAGGCGTTGGTCGAGGCGAACCGGGCGACGTGCCTGTGGTTCTACGACGCCGCATTCCGCCCCGACACGCCGCCGAAGGCCCTTCAAGCGCTCGAATCCATCGTGCGCCATGGCAGCCGGGATGCGTTCGTGCGGGCATCGGAGTTGAAGGAATGGCTCTTACGGGCATCCAGCAGGCCGTGCTCCGCGTAATCGCGGACAGTCGCAGGAAGACGGAAAGCTACGTCGCGGGCGGCGTGGCCCTCAACACGATTCTGAATGCGCCCCGGCTGTCGAACGATATCGATCTCTTCCACGACAGTGCCGAGGCGCTGGCGGCATCGTGGGCCGCCGATCGCGAACTGCTGGAGAATGCGGGCTACGTGGTTCGCATCGTCCGGGAGCGCCCCGCCTTCGTCGAAGCCGTCGTCACATCCGGGGATGCATCCGTCCTCCTTCAGTGGGTCCAGGACAGTGCCTACCGGTTCTTCCCGTTGATCGAGCATCCGATTCTGGGGCTCGCCCTGCATCCGTTCGATCTGGCGACGAACAAGGTTCTGGCCATGGCGGGCCGGTTGGAACCGCGGGACTGGATCGATGTGATCCACTGCGATGCCTCCATCCAGCCCTTCGGATTGCTGGTATGGGCGGCGTGCGGCAAGGATCCAGGCTACAACCCAGACCTGATCCTGGCCGCGGCTGCCCGCGCCCGCTACGCTCAAGCCGAACTGAACGACCTGCACTTCGACGGGTGCACGCCGTGCGCGGCGACGTTGGGTCGGGA
>CAYRFK010000063.1:16148-21594 GCA_964423465.1 uncultured Verrucomicrobiota bacterium
GCAAGGATCCGGGCTATGGTCCGGCGGCGCTGCTCGGCGAGGCCCGGCGATCCGGCCGCTACTCGCGGGAGGAGATCGCGACGCTGGCGTTCGACGGCCCTCCACCGGCCATCGAGGACCTCTCCCGCCGGTGGCATGCGATGCTCGCGGACGCGGAGACGATCTGCGCCGCGCTGCCTCCGGCCATGGCGGGGCGTGGCGTGATGGATGCCGATGGCCTGCTCGTTCGGGGCGCTGCCGACGGGATCGCACGGCAGGCGGCCCTCGGGCGGCTCCGCTTCCTGCAGGGATCCATCCGGGGCGTCTTTCCGCGAGTCATCGAGGCGCCGGCACCCTGCCTGCGGGCCGGCTCGTCACCATGCTGATACTCTCCCGCAGACGTTTCCTCGCCGCTGCCGTCATGGGATGCTCGATCGTTTCGGCCCGCTCCGGGGGGCAGGGACTGTGGCGTGTGTCTGGACGGTACGGGCGGAACGCCGCGGCGGGACCCTGGCGGATGGCCCTGGCGGACGGCGGATGGGCCGGCTGGCTTCATCACCGGGACCTCGGCACCATTCTCTGCGCGGGCGTTGCGGCCGACGGCGAGCCACTGACGCCGCGGGTCGAATGGATCGACGGCGGGGCGCGCTACAGCAACTTGCATGACGGGACGGCTGCCGTCACTGCGGTGGAGGATGCCGCCGAAGTCCGTTTCGACGTGAAGACCCGGCTGTGCGGCCCCGGAGGGCGCGAGCCCGCCGCGGGCCGATGCCCGTGCGACCTGCAGTACGTCGTCGCACCGGGCGGGGTGTCGATCGAAGCCTTCATCACCGGCGGCGACGGACGGCTCGTCGTGCCGCTGGCCGTGACCGCCGCGGAAACCGTCGAACGCGTCGATGGCACCACGCTGCGGATACGGAAGCCCGGCGCCGTCCTCCGGATCGAGGGCACCACGCCGCTTCAAGTCCCGCACGGCACCGGCCACCGCATCCGCAGCGCGGTATCGGGGCTCGAAGCACTGCCGGTCGCCCTGTCTCCCTGCGCCGCCGGTCGCTGCCGGCTGACCCTGACCGTGGAGAAGGCGTAATCCCGCGCCGTATCTCCGCGACGCCCGTGGCTACGGTTCCACGTCGAGCCAGAGGTCCGTTGCGATGGATTCCTCCGCGGGCACGCGGATGCCCTCACCGTGCGGCCAGGAGGGGGGCTGCGTCCATGTGGGCGCGGCGATGGAGGTCGAGGCACGGCGTCCGTCGGCCAGTTCCAGATCGATCCGGAACCGCCGGACCTTGAAGTGATCGCCCCCGGGATTCCGCACCTCGATACGATTGCGGCGTCCGAGCGATTCGAGAGCCGCGCGGGTCAGGGCGACGCCGACGGTCGGGGACCACGTATTGGCGGTCTCGTTGCCTCCCGCCGGGGCCATGGGACCGAGGTCGATGCCGTTGACCACGGCGCGCGTCTCGTGCGTGCCGGCGCCCTGAAGCCCCTGGCCCTCGTAGCGCAGCCAGCCCCGCGCCGCCTTGCGCGCGGCATCGATCGTCAACCCGTCGCACGCGTGGGGCGGGGGTTCCGTCCGCAGGATCTCGGGATCGGCGACCAACGCCCGGCGCGGCTGCGGATCGCGGCTCTCGATGCGGAGGTCCGCCCAGCCGGCCCAGTCGCCGCTCGAGTTGTTGCGGGGGCCGACGTCGGCGATCAACTGGATGCGGACCTCGCGGCCGGCCCAGGCGGAGAGGTCCGCCTCGACCGGAATCCATGCGTGGTTCGTGACGGTCAGGCTCGCCGCCTCGTGGCAGGTGCCGTCGGCGTCGCGCACAACGACGCGGTACAGGATGCCGTCGCCCGGATCGCTCCCGTCGCCCTTGCCGGCGAGTCCGCGGAACGCCGCCGCGGGCCGGGCGGGCAGTTTCACCTGGGGAAAGAGGGCATAGGTGTATCCCGTCGCCCCGTCGTAGGGCGGATGCATCGCGATGCCCTCGCGATCGACGCCGCCGCAGGTGACCGAACCGCGCCGCGCATAGCCGCGCGTGGTTCCGAAGTCCGTCGTCTCCGGTTCTCCGCGCAACGCCATGCCGGCCTCGAAGGCCGCGGGCAGTTCGGCGAAGCGGACGACGTCGCGTGTGGTTCGCAGTCCGACGATGAGCCGTTGGGTGAGTCCGGCCGCGGAGATGGCGACATCCCAGCACTGCGCATCCTCGCGACCGGGTGCGCCGAGATCGAAGCGGACCTCGCCCGCCTGTCCGGGCCGCAGCCGGATGCCGCCCTTGTGCGGCCCGGCGTCGACGGTGAAATCGGCGATCTTGGGGGCATGCGAGGTGAGCGCGATGTGCAATATGTCGCCCGGACGTCCGGTCGTTGGAGGGCCCGGCTCCGTCCGGGCCGCGGCCGACACGGAGGTCGGCCCTCCACGAGGGTCGCTCGCGGAGGTCAGCGAGACTTTCGCGTCGACGAGAGGGACTACCGTGAAGTCGATCCAGGCGTCCTCGAAGGTTTGCCAAATTCGCCGGCCCGGCGGTGTGTCGGCGGGAACCATGAACTCGTGGCGTTCGCGGCCCTTCACAACGACCGTCTCGCCCGGGACGACCGCATCGCGCGCGCAGGTCAGCCCGGCGGCGGATGCGTGGCCCGGCGTCAGGCGATAACTGAAGGCGTTGGTCACGGGGACGACGAACGTGAGGCCGCGCGACCGACGGAGTTCCGCAGGGCCGATCTCGCGGTTGTCGCGGTCGAGCGCGACCGCCGAGGCCGCGTCGAACGCGAAGCCGCAGTCGGCGCCGCCGACCGGGATGATCTCGGCGGCGCCGTCCGGAAGGAGCCGGCAGATGCCGATGCCGTCCGCCGCAGCCCTCTCGAAGCGCGTGAATCGGCCGCGACCGTCGACGTAGAGATAGGCCGGCGTGGCGGCATAGTCGGCCCGGCGGCCGTCGCGATCGCCGCTCAGGACCTCGATCGCGCCGTCCTCCGTCCAGCCCGCATAGCCGTCCGGCGGAAGATCGAGGTCGCGGCCGAACGCCCGGACCTTCATGCGACCGTCCGGGTGGCCGTTGACCGCGGTGAGGGTGCCGTCCGCGTAGCGCGTGACGACCTGCGACCGACGGTAGGCCCCCGACGCGACCGCGGCGGTCGTGTCGAGCAGCCTGCCCTCCGCGTCGGCATAGCGGATCGAGTCGGCGTTGGTGAGGCAGTAGCGGCTGTGAAGTTGCTGGAGCATGTAGTAGCCGCGCAGCGCGTTCGGCAAGCCGCCATCGAGCGTCAGGAATCCGGGGTGTCCGAAGGCGACGGTGGCGGCGAGGAAATGATCGAGCCACTCGTCATCGCCCGCCAGCGTCCGCCGTCCGCGTTTGATGTCGCCGGCGAAGAACATGTCCGGGTTGCCCATCCCGAAATTGCAGCCGAGGTCGTGAAGCCGCCGCAGGTCGAAATCGACGAGCCACGGGTTCTCGGCCGGCCGGTACCGCTGGTCCTGCGCGTAGTTGCCGTCGGTGAGCCCGCAGTAGATCGCGTGGTTGTTGCCCTCCGAATAGACGGGCCCGCCCCAGGCCTTCTTCTGCAACAGCATGATCTCGCCGTAGGCGTGGAACGTCGCCGCGAACGTGCCGGCGCCGGGCACGCGCGCGTCGTAGTCGACGCGGTCCCACGGCGCGACCGCGGTGTGGACGTCGCAGTAGGCGGTGCTGAACCGGAACTTCCGCTGGATCTCCGGCGCGAGCCGCTCGCAGAACTCGACGGCGCGCGCGGGCTTGGGCGCGTAGCAGCGCATCCACGCGCCCTGCAGCTGGTTCTCCGTCGTGCGCGAGATCAGGTCGGGCGTCCAGAAGCCGTTGACCGGCGCAAAATCGGTGAAGTTGTTGTAGGGGCCGTAGACGAAGCCCAGTTCGTCCTGCATCAGCCTCGCGGTCCCGAACTGCCCCTCGTCGCCGCCCTTGCCCGGCGCGGCGCGCGTGCGGAATGTGAAGCTCTCGCCGCCGTCGCGCCAGCCCGTCTCGTGGTCGGTCACGACGACCTGCGTCATGCCGTGGCGGTGAACGTTGCGCCAGTGGGCTGCGTCCTGCTCGCGGTTGCCCGCGCCGTGGGCGCGCCAGGCGCGCGTGCCCGTGACGTGCTTCCAGGGCGACACCGGATTCGGCACGACCGGCAGCATCTCTTCGTAGCGTGTCGACAGCGTGAGGAAGAACCGGTCGAACGCGTCGTTGCGCCGTCCGTCCGTGCGCGGAACGTACCGTGTCCCGCCGTTGAAGCTCACGCCGTTCGATGCGACGGACGGCGCGGCCCAGGGGATCGAGGCGTTCGAGAGGGTCCAGTCCGTGTGGCCGGCCAGGAAGAGCGGCTTCGCGGCCGGGCCGGACACGACGACCGCCGGATGGCCGCCGTGAATGACGTAGTAGGGGTTAGTGACCAGCCGCGGATCTTCGAGTCCGGCCGCCCGGCCGTAGTGGATCTCGGCGACGGGGCCGCCCTTGGCCGCCACGTCGATCACGAGCGACCGTCCCCACAGGCGCATCGTGAAGGTGACCTCCGCCGCGGCCGCGCCCGCGGTCATGCGCCAGCGCGCGGTGACGGTGCCGTTGGTGAAGTCCACGCCGCGCGGCTCGATTCGGTCGGGCGCCACGGGTGTGCCCGCCGGTCCGGACAGGAGCACGCCTCCGCCGTTGCAGGGGCGGATCTCGCCGCCGCGACCGTCGCAGCGGACGTACAGGTCGTCGAACGTGCCGGTCTCGGGCGCATAGCGCCACGTGACGCGCCCATCGCGGCTGTCGCTGGTAAAGAGAAACGCCCCGCCGTCGCGCCGGGCCGACGTCCTGCACTTCGGGTCCAGCGTCGGTGGAAGGATCGTCTCGGGACGCGTGGGGAAGGGGAGTTGTTCCTCGCCCGTGTTCACCCCGCGGATGCCGCCCGGCGGCGGATCGATACCCCGCCGCGGCCGCGCGGAGAACGTCAGCGGCGGAAAGGACTCGGTCAGCACGGCGAGGTTGTCGATCCAGATCGTCCGGTCCTCCGCGTTCTTCGCGCCGCGCACGACCAGACCGGCGAACGTCACGCCGCCGCCGCGCACGCGCTCGATCTGCGCCGCGTCGAGCCGACGCCGGCACAGGTGCCATTCCTTCCAGTTGACGGTGGCCAGCGGAACCTCGAACCCGCCCTTTGCATCGCGGAACTGCAGCGCGAGGCTGACCGGCGGTGTCGACGGATCCCGTGCATACCCCCAGTTGTTGCCATAGACCCAGGCCTGCACCGCGTCGAACGGGCCGGCGATCGGAACCGGCGCCGCGGGGCCGACGCGGATCTCCGGGCCGGCGCTTGTGCCGCGATAGGTGAGTTCCCCGACCCAATCCCCCCAGATCTGCTGCCGCCGCGTCCGCGCGAAGGCCGCCACCGAATTGCGCGTCTGCAGCGTCCATTCCGCCGGCGCCTCGAAGTCGACCAGAGCCGGCACGTCGTCCGTGACGCGGTTCGCCCAATCAAGTTC
>CAYRFK010000064.1:0-21295 GCA_964423465.1 uncultured Verrucomicrobiota bacterium
TGGGCAGTGTCTCAGTCCCAGTGTGGCTGACCATCCTCTCAGACCAGCTACCCGTAAGCCTTGGTGGGCCGTTACCTCACCAACTAGCTGATAGGACATGGGCTCATCCTCAAGCGACAGGTCCTTACGGATCCCCGCCTTTGGTCTCCCCAACATGCGCTGGGGGAAAACATCCGGTATTACTCCGCCTTTCGGCAGGCTATTCCTGACTTGAGGGCAGATTGCCCATGCATTACTCACCCGTCCGCCTCTGTCCCCCCGTTGTATTGCTACTTCAGGGTTCTCGATCGACTTGCATGCCTAATCCACGCCGCCAGCGTTCGTTCTGAGCCAGGATCAAACTCTCCGTAGTAACTTCATTCTCATGTTGTTAGAACGGATCCCAATCGGGGCTAACCGTTTGGGACGTTGTCCTGTGGCCGAGACCCCCTGCGGGGTCTTCGGAAACCCATTCACAAGCTCCACGCACGTCACACCACTTCTGATTCGAAGCAGTTGTGCGTATCGTCATTCCATTTTCAAAGAGCAGACAAAAAAACGCCCACCTGTGCCGTTGTCCTCGATTTCGAGGATCGGCCAAGGTGATGGCCTTTCACTGCCTCCCTCCGGATTATTTCCAGAGGTGTCACCCAATCGTTTCGCCACGTTAGCGGCTCGCCTTGAGCGTGTCAACACCGGACGTAAGTTTTTTTCACTCACGTGCCTGGCATTGCTCTCTCAAGGATCACCGCCTATTCAGCGGACGAGTGGACACAGTAGCGGAACCCAGCCCGGGAGCGCAAGAGGTATTTCATCTTTTTTTGAGACAGCGTTCTTGCGCTGTTTCTTGGATATTTGGAGGCCTTCGCAAGCAGGCCACCGCTCGTGGCGCGGGGCGCTCCCCGTCGGATCCTCTCCGTGCACCCCGCGGATCCGGGCATCCGCCGGGGGGGCTGCGCGGGCACGCACGGTACCGGATCGCCGCCGATTTGACGCCGCGCTCGGTCTATTCTGTTCATGTTTTGTTCATGTGTGACGGATTCCGGGAGTCTGAGCGTTGCCGGCGGATGCAGAAAGAAGATTGCGCTTCGGCGGCCGGCTTGGGTATGGTCGGCGAACGATCCTGAATCGCACGGAAGACAACGGGGTGGCGATATGATTCGAGCACGGTCTGTTCTGGTGGCCGCGGTAGTCGTTGGGGGAGCGATATGGCAGAGTTCCCTCGCGGCGGACCCGGTTTCGCCCTGCGCGCTGGCTGCCTTGCAGGATGGCTCCCGCCTCTATGTCGCCGCCGGTACGGCGCGACGAGTTCTCGAGATCGACACGACGACCGGCGCCGTGGCCCGGGAATTCAGGCTGGATACGGATCCTGCGGCCCTCGACCTGTCCGCGGACGGCGCACGCCTGTTCGTGGCTGGCGGCGTGGGCCGCGGCGTCGTCCAAGCCTTCGATCGCGCCCGTGGAAAGGCGATATGGGATGCACGGGCCGGACACTCGCCCTCGGCGCTGGCCCTGACAAGGGACGGAAGCGTCCTGTATATATGCGATCGCTTCCCCGGCTCTATTCTGGTGCTGGATGCGTCCAACGGGAAGCCGAAGGCTGTGATCGCCGCGGTACGCGAGCCGATCGCCTGTGCCCTGACCCCGGACGGAGCCACCTTGGTGGTGGTTAATCATCTCCCAGCGGGCGCCGCCACCGCGGACGTCGTCTCCATCGAGGTCTCCCTGATCGACACAGCGTCGGCGAAGGTCGCCGCATCCGTCCGACTCCCCAACGGATGCACGGCAGGTCGTGGCGTCTGCCTGTCGCCGGATGGACGGTTTGCCTACGTCACCTCGATTCTCGGCCGCTATACGCTGCCGACAACGCAGTTGGACCGCGGATGGATGATGACCTCCGCCTTGAGCGTGATTGATGTTGCCGAGCGACGTCTTGTGAATACCGTTCTTCTTGATGAGATCGATCGCGGAGCCGCCAATCCGGCGGGGGCCGCATGCACGGCCGATGGATCCCGTCTCCTGATCACGCACGCCGGAACGCATGAGGTCAGCGTGATCGATCGCGTCAAGCTACACGAGAAGCTGGATCGCGTGGCGAAGGGCGAGAAGGTCACCGCCGTCTCGACGTCGCCGCAGCAGGTTCCGAACGACCTCGCCTTCCTAGTGGACATTCGCGAGCGAGTCCGCCTCCCGGGCAACAGCCCGCGGGCCGTCGTAATGGCCGGGCCCAAGGCCTATGTGGCGGAGTACTTCACCGATACGCTGGCCGTCCTTGACCCGGCGGTTCCCGCGCCCCGTTGCTCGACGATCCACTTGGGGCCAAAGGTTGCACCCAGTATCGTCCGCACGGGCGAGATCCTCTTCCATGACAGCGCATTGTGTTTCCAGCAGTGGCAGAGTTGCGCGAGTTGCCATCCGGATGCCCGCGTCGACGGCCTGAACTGGGATCTCCTGAATGACGGCATGGGGAACCCGAAGCAGACGAAGAACATGATGATGGCGCACAAGACCCCGCCGTCGATGATGAGTGGCATCCGCGATTCCGCAGAAGTGGCCGTGCGCTCCGGCATCCGCTACATCCAGTTCGCCGTGCGTCCGGAGGAGGATGCCAAGGCCATCGACGAGTACCTGAAGTCCCTCAAGCCTGCACCCAGCCCGCACCTCGTGAACGGACGGATGAGCGATGGTGCGCGTCGGGGGGAGAAGGTCTTCAAGAAGGCGGGGTGCACGGACTGCCATCCGGCCCCGCTGTTCACTTCCCTCAAGCCGTACGATGTCGGCACCGGCGCCGATCTGGACAAGGGAAAAGCCTACGATACCCCCACCCTCGTGGAGTGCTGGCGCACAGCGCCCTACCTCGTGGACGGACGGGCGGCGACGATACGCGACGTGCTGACGACGTTCAACAAGGGCGACAAGCACGGAACAACCTCCGGACTGAGCGAGCAGGAAATGGCTGACTTGGAAGCCTTTGTCCTCTCGCTCTAAATCTTTGGCACAATAATCAAACCCCGCATACGTTCGGGTGGAGCATCATGAGCGAATCTTGTCCACGCTGCGGCCTAACCCTGTCCCGCGTTCGCCAGCCCCGGCTCGATATCGTCCGGCTTGCCCGGATGGGAAGCGCACGCTTCTTCGTCACGGACGCCCCGGGCGGTGACGGCGGCCCCGAGCCTCTCGCCTTGGAGATCGGCGAGTTCTTGAAGAAGCACGGCGCGCACGTCGCCGCCATGGACCTCTTCGGCCCGTCGGATCGGCAGACAGAGACGCTTGCCGCCCTCGGACGGACTTGCGGGCCCGTCGACTGGCCCGTGACATGGATCGACGGATCGGCCTGCGCGGGCAAAGGCCCCATCGCCGCCCAGTTCTACGCCATCGCAGGAGCGACCAAGCCGATCGTCCTCGACGGACAGACCGTGGGCACCATGGTGGAGGACTGCGACGCCCGTTTCGTGGTGTTCTCCGGACTGAAGCCGGCCGACGTCACGGCATCGCGTGGCGAGCAAACCCGGTCCCTGATCAACCAGCTGGAGCGGGCGCTCGCGGTGGCCGGCATGGATTTCCACAATGTCGTGCGCACATGGCTGTACTGCGACCGGATTCTGGAGTGGTACGACGAACTCAACCGGGTCCGGAACGAGTTCTTCCGGGAACGCGGCGTCTATGACCGCCTGGTACCGGCCAGCACGGGCGTGGGCACGGGCAATCCGTTCGGCGCCGCTCTGGTGGCCGATGCCCTGGCGGTGGCCCCGCTGAAGCCCGGGGCGTCCATCAAGTCCCTCCCCTCGCCGCTGCAGTGCCCCGCGCCGGCCTACGGCAGCGCATTCAGCCGCGCCGTTGAGATCGTGCTGCCCGGTTGCCGGCGGCTGTACATCTCCGGCACCGCCAGCATCCATCCCGAGGGCGAAACCGCACACGTCGGCGATGTCGACGCGCAGGTGGACCTTTCCATGCGCGTGGTGAAGGGGATCCTCGACTCCGTTGGATACGACTGGAAGGACATCAACCGCGCCGTGGCGTACTTCAAGCGGCCGGAGGATTCGGGGGCGTGGGACCGGTGGGTGAAGGCCAACAACATCCCCGCGATCCCTATTGTCGTCGTCAAGGCGGACATCTGCCGCGACGACCTCCTGTTCGAGGTGGAAGTCGACGCCCTCCGGCTGGCCTGACCCCTGCACGCCGCCGCACCGCAATCGACGGCGCCATTGCGGGCCACGGGCACATCGGCCATACTTTGCTGACCGGACCACGGGGCCGGTCTGCCGATGCAACATGGCGAACCCAGACGACGTGCGGCGCTGATCCAGATGGCCATGCAGGAGGATCCTGCAGCCAATATGGACACCGCGGTTTCGCGACTCCGCGAGGCCGCCGCGGCCGGCGCCCGCATCGCGTGCCTTCCCGAGCTTTTCCTCACCCCCTACTTCTGCCAGAGGGAATCCCCCCGGGCCTTCGATCTCGCGGAGCCGATCCCCGGACCGTCGACCGACCGGCTCGGACGCCTGGCGCGCGAGCTGGGCCTTGTCATCGTGGCGCCGCTGTTCGAACGCCGCGCCGCAGGCGTCTACCACAACTCGGCGGCGATCCTCGATGCGGACGGCTCCCTGGCCGGCATCTATCGAAAGATGCACATTCCCGACGATCCGTGCTTCTACGAGAAGTACTACTTCGCGCCGGGCGACCTAGGGTTTCGTGCGTTTGATACGCAGGCTGGACGGATCGGAGTCCTGATCTGCTGGGACCAGTGGTTTCCCGAGGCTGCGCGCCTCGTGGCGCTGCAGGGCGCTGAGATCATCATGGTGCCCACGGCGATCGGCTGGCATCCGCGGGAGCGGAAGGCCTTGGGTGACGGGCAACTGGATGCCTGGCAAACCGTCCAGCGTGGACACGCTGTGGCCAACGGCGTCTACTGGGCGGCTGTGAACCGCGTCGGCCTCGAGCGCCCCTCCAAGGATGCCGACGGTCTGCAGTTCTGGGGATCGTCCTTTGCGTGCGACCCCTTCGGCGCGATCCTGGCTCAGGCGCCTTCCGATGCCGGGACGACCCTCTATGTCGACATCGAAAGCCGCCGGATCGAGGAGGTCCGCCGCGCATGGCCGTTTCTCCGGGACCGCCGTATCGATGCCTTTGCAGGCATGGCGAACCGATGGATGGATACGCCCCCGTGCCAGCCCCCCACGACCCCATGAAGACCATCCGCGTCATCCTGGCGTGCCTCCTTCCCTCTCTCGCAGCGACCCCGGCGGAGACGGAGGCGCCCGTCTCGCTGACACTTGAGGCAGCGATCACCACCGCGCTCGAGCACAACCGACAGCTCGCCCGCGGCCAGTTGCAGGTGCGGGGCCGCGAGATGGATATCGCCATGGCCCGTACCGCCTTCGACACGGAGGCCGGACCGGTCGCCCAGACGACCCGGATCGGCGACGACACGCAATGGTCCTATGGCATCCAGGCCGCCAAGGCCCTCCCCACAGGCACGCGCGTCAGCACCGCGGGGACGATCCTCGATCGCGGCGGTGCCCTGGGCGGCAACGAGCAGGCCGTCGCGGTGAGCCTCAACCAGCCGCTGTTTCGCCGCTTCGGCCGCGATGTCGCCGAGGAGCCCATCCGCCTCCGTCTCGACCAGTACCGGGCCGAGCGCCGTCACTGGGAGGCCCAGCGGGCCGACCTCGTCATGGAGATCATCACGCTCTTCGAGACCCTCACCCGGATCGACGGCCAGATCGCGTTCGAGAAGGGCTACATCGCCCGGCTGGACCGTCTGCTGGCTCTGGTCCGCGCCCACGAACGGCAGGGCCGTTCCACGCGGGTTGACGTCCTTCGCATGGAAATCCAAGGCGGTGAGGCGCAGGCCAGGTTGGCCGCCCTCATGGAGCGCCACGCGGTCGCCAGCCGGAACCTTGCCGAGACCCTGGGCACCGGACTGCAGACCGCCTTTCTCGTGCAAGCCCCGCCGACCCTTGATCTCCCGATGCCCGAGGCCCGGGCCGCAGTCGCCACCGCCGCCTCCAACCGCCTCGACCTGGCCCAGGCCATGGACGATGCCGGCACGGCACAGCGGCAGGCATCCCTCGCGCGGCGCAACCGCTGGCCCGACCTTTCCATCGGCCTGTCGATGCGCCACACGTGGATGGACGAAGCCCTGTCGGGGGGCGACGACGAACGCACCGACTGGATCGCCTCGGCGCGCGTGGACGGCTATCCGTGGCGCGCCGCGGACCGGCTGGCGGCGTTGCGGGCCGACCTGGATGATGCCGCGGCCGACACGATCGTCGACATCCGCCGGGAATCCATCGCTCGTGAGGTCCTGCAAGCCCTGTCCGAATGCCGTCGAACCGCGGCGGAACTCGAGATCTCCGCGCGCAATCGGAAGCTGGCCGACGACGGCGCCCGGCTTGCCCGGCGTCTCTACGAGATGGGCCGGAGCGACGGGTTCGCCCTGTCCGATGCCGAAACCCAGCTGGCGCGGGCTGAAAGCCGGCTGCTGGAGATCCGGTCGGCGCAGCGCATCTCCGGCTATGCCCTGCTGCACACGACCGGCACCCTGATCGAGCATCCCACCGAGTTGAAGCCGGAAGGAAACTGAGACCATGAAGTCCCTGCCCCGAATGGTCCTGGCCGCCGCTGTCATCGCCGGCGCGGTGCTGGCGACCGGGATCGGATGCTCCCGCACGGCGCCGGACTCCGTCGGCGCCGACCGGATCGTCATCGCCGAGGCGCCGTTCTCGCTGTGGTCCCGCTACGAAGGCAGAATCGCCGCGCGACGCGTGGAAATCGTGGCTTCCCGCTTCAACGGCGGCGCCACGATCGTCGAACTGGTGCCGGAGGGCTCCCGCGTCCGGCGCGGCGACCGCCTCGTGCGCTTCGACAGCTTTCAGGTGGAGAATGATCTCGCCCGCCTCGAACGGGAATGCGCCGTGGCCGAGTCCGAGTTGCGCAACTTGGAGAAGGCGGCGCTCCCCCTCGAGCTTCGGGAACTGGAGACGGTCCTGATCGAGGCGCGCTACAATCACGGCGCCGAGCAGCAGTATCTCGAGGACTCCCGCGAACTCGTGAAGGAGGGACTCGTTTCGGCCCGCGAAGCGGAACGGCAGCAACTCAAGGTCGAAGGCCTCCGCTCCAAGATCGACCAGACGGAGATGCGGCTCCAACTGCTGAAGGAGCACGTCCACCCCGCCCGCGTGGAAGAGGCCCGGGTGAACCATGAATCCGCATCGCGGCAGCTTGCCCTCATGCAGGAACAGTTCGCACAGTGCGTCGTGACCTCGCCGTGCGACGGCGAGGTGGTCCACCTCCCGCTGCCCTTCGGCACCGAACTGCGAACCGCCCGCGTCGGCGACACCGTGTTCAAGAACCAGGAGTTTCTCTGCATTCCCGATCCGGCGGAGTGGATCGTGCGCTGCGAGGTGCCGGAGCAGGAACTGGGCCGGGTGTCGCCCGGGGCCGCCGCCCTGCTGATCCCGAAGGCCTGGCCGTCGATGACCCTGACGGGGACCGTCGAGACCGTCTCGGCGATGGCCCAGTCGAAGGCCGGCGACACCGGCATGCGGTGCTTCCCGATGACCATCCGCGTACACGACGCGCCGTCCGACATGAAGAGCGGGCTGTCGGTCCAGGCCTCGATCCTCTCCCACCACGCGGACCGTGCCGTCGTCGTTCCCCGTGTCGCTGTGCGCTGGGACCGCGGCATCCCCTGCGTCCAGGTGGCGACCCCCGCCGGCCCCGAACGCCGGGTGCTGACGTTGGGGCCCGGGAACGAGGAGGTCTTCGTGGTGACCGGCGGCCTTCGCGCCGGGGAGACCGTTCTGCGATGAACGGACCGGTCCTCAGCCTGCGCGGCGTGACGCGAACGTTCCGGACCGCCGGCCGCGCGGTCGAGGTCCTGCGCGGAATCGATCTCGATGCCCGCGGCGGCCGGCTGCTGGCGGTAGCCGGCCCGTCGGGCTGCGGAAAGACCACCCTTCTGCACATCGCCGCCCTGCTCGACGCGCCGGACCGGGGCGACGTCCTGTTCGACGGCCGCGCTGTGACGGGACTCGGCGGCGAGGCGACCGCCGCCGTCCGCCGCGAGCACATCGGCATGGTCTTCCAGCGGTTCCACCTCCTCCCGCACCGCAGCGCACTGGAGAACGTCGCCTTCCGATTCCGGTACACGCGGATCCCGGCCCCGGAAGCGCGCCTGCGCGCCGCCGAGGCCCTCGACAGCGTGGGGCTCTCCGCGGTGGCAAAGACCCCCGCCCGGCTCCTGTCCGGCGGCGAGATGCAGCGCGTCGCCATCGCCCGGGCCCTGGCGCTTCCGCCGAAACTTCTCCTCGCCGACGAACCTACCGGGAATCTCGATGCGGACGCGGCCCGGCACGTGATGGATCTCATCTCCGGATGCCGGGCGCGGGGCATCGCCGTCCTCGTCGCCACGCACAATCCGAAGTGGGTGGACGTCTGCGACGACGTTCTGCGACTCGATCGCCCCGCGCCGGCCGGGAGCGCACCATGAACCCCGCCGGCCATCTCGTATCCGATGTCGTCGACGGCCTCCGGTCCCGGCCGGCGCGGACGGCCATCGCCTTTGCCGGCGTGGCGGTCGGCCTCTTCGCCCTGACACTCACCCTCGGCGTCCTCCGGGGATTCCAGGAGCGCGCCCGGCGGCTGACTGCCGAACTCGGGGCCCACGCGGCGGCATTGCTGCAGACGCCGGACTCCGGGGGCCGGGATCCGTCCCGCCGCCTCGGACGCCGCCACGTGGACGCACTTCGCGCGGCCTCGCCCGGTACCGTATGGAGCGGGCTCTCCGCACGGGCCGTCCACGGCCCCGACGGACGGCACATGCTGTGGATCGTCCGCACCGACGAGGCCATGGCTCGCGCCCGCAGCTGGCGCCTCGTGGAAGGCCGCTTCCTCGACCCCGCCGATGTGCGCGACGGCGCCGCGCATGCCGTGGCGACCGAATCCGCCCTGCTGGCCTTCGGGTGGACGCCCGGCGGATTGGTGTCGCTGGACGGACACATCTACCGCCTCATCGGCACGGTCTCCGGCGGCGATGCCCCCGCGGAATCGTCCGCCGGCGTCATCGGCTCCGCGGCGCCCGCGCTGTTCATTCCCTGGACCGCCGCAGCAACCGTCCCGGGCCGGACCCCGCGCGACAGGATCGATGCGATCCATCTGGCCGCAGGCGACGAGGCCGGCCTCGACCGGGCCGTCGCTGACGCCCAGCGCATCCTTGCCGCCCCCGATCTCGCCCCGGTGGATACGTCGTGGGTCACGCCAGAGACGCTGCTTCGTGGCCTGCGACGCTGGCGGACGGGCGTGGTTTGGGGCACCGGGCTGCTGGCCGGCCTGTGCCTCCTTCTCGGCGGAAGCTCGCTGATGGGCCTCCTGCTGTCCGATGTCCGCAACCGCATGCCCGAGATCGGCCTCCGGCTGTCCCTCGGCGCCCGCCCGCCCGACATCGCCGCCCTGTTCCTCGGCGAGGCCCTGCTGGTGACGGCCGTCGCCGCCGCCGCCGCGATCCTCGCCGCATGGCCCGTACTCGGCCTGCTGTCGCGCCAGACCGCCATCCCCTTCGATCTCCACACGCCGCACGTGCTGATCGTCCTGGCCTCGGCCCTGGTCTTCGGCGCCGCGTTCTCCTACGTCCCCGCCCGCCTCGCCTCCCGCACCCCCGCCGCCGCGGCGCTGCGGAACGACTGACCGCGCCCGTCGGGGGCGATGTTCCAAGGCTTGGAAGTCCGGGTGCAGGAGGTTTCCAAGGAATTGGAAGAAGTCGACTCCGTCCCCTCGCCGTCCCGCATTGCCCGCCGCCGGGGGGACGGATAGAGTCGACGACACCGGGCCGGGCCCCGGGAGGAGCGTGCAACCGTGAGCGAGAACTGCGTGTTCTGCAAGATCGTGGCGGGGAAAATTCCGTCGACGAAGGTCTACGAGGACGGCGAGGTCCTCGCGTTCATCGACATCGGACCGATCGTGAAGGGCCATGTGCTGGTGATTCCGAAGGAGCACTTCGATCCGCTCACGGCGGTGCCGGCCCGGCTGCTGGGCCGCGTCATGGAGGCCGTCCAGAAGGTGGCCGCGGCCCAGATCGCGGGGCTTGGTGCCGACGGCGTGAACCTTCACCAAGCCAACGGGGCGGCGGCGGGGCAGGTCGTCCCGCACGTCCACTTCCACGTGATCCCGCGCTTCAACGACGACGGCCACCGGTGGAACTGGAAGTCCACGACCTACGCGACCGCCGCCGAGGCGTCCGCGCTGGCCGACCGCCTCCGCGCGGCGCTGTAGAGACCGGCGACCCGCCCCTACCGCACGATCTCGACGCGCCGCGATGCGCGCAACTCCACCGGCCCGAGCAGACCGGAGGTCCGCAACGGCACATCCATGCGCTCGTACTTCGTGATGTTGGACTTCGCCACGCGCTTCTCCGGCGGCAGCTTCGCATCGCCGATCATCCGGTTCGCCCACACGTTGATCACCTCGACCTCCAGCGCGTTGGCGCCGGCCTTCACGGCCTCCGTCGCGTCGAGGCGGAACGGCGCGTGCCACGCCGTGCCGAGGTCGCGCCCGTTGAGCGACGCGCCGCCGATCTCGTAGAGGTCGCCCATGTCGAGCGTCCAGCGCACGCCCGCCGCCGGCGGAACCACGAGCGATCCCGCGTAGCGCGCCGCGCCGGAGTAGTTCCGGATGCCCGGCTCCGCGGACTTCGACCAGTCGGCCAGCGCCGCCATCGGGACCGAGGCCGGCGCACCGCGGCCGTCGGTGAAGCGGACCGTCCACGGCCCCGCCGCGGCGGCGGGCGGCGGCAGCGCCGGGACCGCGACCTTCGTCGTCCGGCCGTCGCTCCAGCGAACCTCGTAGTCGCCCGACTCCCACGCCTCGAGCCACAGCTTCCCGCCCGCGCCCGAGGCGCGCACCACCGGCCAGGTGCCGGGGGCGGAATTGGCGGACGGAATCAACACGCGCCCGCCCTTGGCCACGGCGGTGATATGCGGCCCGGCCGGGGCGCGGCGGAAGATCACGAACACCGACCCCTCGGGGCCGAGGCGCAGCGGAACGATCGTCCGCCCCTTCTCCTCGCGCCACACCGCGCACGCCTCGATCGCGCCAGTCATCGGATCCCACAGCTCCGGCGCCAGCCCCGTCACACGGAACGACGCCTCGAACTCCTCGTGGCGGTCGGGCAGGTCCGTCCGCAGGCGGTACTGCGTGTCCTGGATCGCGCGGCGCGCCCAGCGGTTCACGACGAAGTAGATCTCCGCCCCGTCCGCACGGCGGTGGATGTAGTCGTAGAACGCGTTCGTCTGCGGACTCGCGAACGCGAAGTCCGGAGCGATCCCGCGGGCGGCGAGCACCTCGCGTACCGGCTTCGCCGCGACGAGCCCGCCGCTCCAGAGCCGCTCGCAGAGCGCCGCGAACTCGCGGTCCGCCTCCGCGCCGCCGGTGAGGCCGGTGCGGCACAGCGGACGCGGTCCCGCAACGGGCACGCCCGCGTCGGCCAGCGCGGCGATCTTCTTCAGCACCGGCAGCGACAGCACGCCGTCGTCCGGCAACGAGATCATCGCGTAGCTCATGCCGTCGGGCAGCACGATGCGGCCGTCCTTCGCCGCGACGCGCTCGAGCAGCACCTCGGTGTTGCACACGTCGTAGTCGTAGCCCGGCAGCACCGCCGCCGGATCGTCGGCCTTGAGCCGGACGAAGCTCGGGATGTTGTCGCCGTAGTAGTGCAGCACGTCGGCCGCGAACAGCCCGGCCTGCAGAACGGCCTGACACCGGCTCGCATAGGCGAAGAACGCCCCGCTGCGCGGCCACCATGTGACGTTCGGGTTGAAGTGCGTGCCGGCGAAGTACTCCTGCCCCGGCAGCCCGGCGGACGCGGGCGAGCAGGTGAAGGTGTGGAGCATCATGTGATTGAGCCCCTCGCAGTAGGCGCGGTCGAGGTCGTGCTTGAGGTCGCCCGGCGCGCGCTCCCACTGGGGCCCGATCGATGTGAACGACTCGGCCTGCATGCGGCGGTGGCCGTAGATATGCGCGGCGGACGCGCCCTGCTTGATGAAGAAGCGGAAGTTGTCCTCGATCCGGTGCCGGTTGTTGCGCGTCCAGAACTCGCCGGTCGGGAAGTCGCACATGCCCATCGTCTGCAGCGCGTCGATCGGCGCCGCATGGGGCCCGCCCATCTCGGCTTGCAGTTTGAAACCGCGGGCGTGCGCGAGGTCGGCGAACCGGCGGCAGTGCGCGGCGAACAGGTCGGCGAGCGTGCGGCGGTAGTCGGCGAGGAAGCGGTTGGAGAGTTCGCGGCTGCCGACGATGACGCCGGTGAGCGCGGGCATCCACGGCGCGAGGTCGTAGCCGCGCCGCGCCTTGAACTCGGCCGGGAACGCGGGCGTCCAGTTGATCGGCCCCAGCTCCCAGCTGTCGGTCTGCACGCCGAGCCAGGCCTTCCCCACGTGCGGGCCGGCGGCCTCGATCAGGCCCTCCATGACGTCCTTCCAGTAGCGGTCGACCATCGCCGGATCCATGTGGTCCACCGCGTGCCCCTCCCAGCCCGGACTGCAGGTCGACACGTGCGACCCCGCCGCCGTGTAGCCGAACCGCAGCACGCGCCACGCGCCGGCGGGTGCGGTCCAGCGCAGACGGCCGGCGGCGTCCATCGAGGCGGACAGGTCCACGACCTCCGCGGCCGCGCAGGCCGCCTCCGCCGGATCGGCCGACTCGGGCCGCACGAGATGCTGCGCCTTCGTCGCGTTGAATTTGCCCGGATAGACGTGATAGGCCTTCTGCTCGAAGTCCGTGATGCGCGACTCGGCCGCGACCCGCATCGGATGCTTGCGCCCGCCGCCGGACACCGACCACTCCGCGACCTGCACGTTCCGCGGCGTGTCGGAGTAGCGCGAATCGTGCGCGTCCGTCACGACGAGCCGCACGACGCGCGTCGTACAGGCGGCGAACGCCACGCCGACGGCTCCATCGGCCTTCGCGTTCTCAAAGGTCCCCGCGACGCGGGCTCCCCCGCGGCCATCCGGGATCTCGATGCGGCCGGCCTTCGGCCCGTAGCCCTTGCGGCCCGCGAACTGGACGCGGTCCACAGGAACGGGCTCGCTGAACTCGACTTCGAGCCAGGCGGGCGCCGAGGGCTTCGGCCCCTGTCCCGGCTGGCCACCCGCGGAAACCCAGAACGTGTCGGCGTTGCCGTCAGCCGAACGAGCCGCCATGTGGTCGGACTGCTGCGAGTCGGCGCGGAGGGTCGCCCCGCCCGGCCCGGCGCCGCGCACCGGGACCGCGACGACGGCGATCTCGCCGTAGACGCCGAGCTTGGCGTCCGGCTTCGGCAGCACGACATCCACCGCACCGCCCGCGACGCGGGTCTCCGTCCAGACGATCCGCTTGGTCGAGTCCTCGATCTTCACCATCGGCCCGCCGAGGTTCCAGCCGCTCTGGATGTTCAGGCTGAGCTCGAGGTCGTTACGCGCGGCCTCGTCGAGCGCGTGGCGGAAGAGCGCCTTCCATTCGGGGCTGGCGAAAACGGGGCCGCCGGGCACCGGCCGGTGGCCGTCCTGCGTCGCGCCGCCCGCATCGAAGATCGCCGCCCCGCCCATCCCCTGCTTCTTCATCTCCGCGAGGTCGCGCGAGATGACGTCCTTGTCCACATTGCTGTTCAGCCACCACCACCAGCACCGCGCCCGCGCGTCGCGCGGCGGATTGCGGAAGTCGCTCTCGAGGTCGCCGGCCGTGGCCGCGGACGCCGCCAGCGCGGCGGCAAGGATCGTCATGCGCATCTTCATGCCCCGAACCCTACCAGCCCCCTCCCCCGCCCGTCCATCCCCGAGGCAGGCGAGGGGCGAGGGAGGGGCGTGTCGAGTACCTACCCCCGTCCTGATCGTAATCGTAATCGTGCTCGTAATCATAATCTCCGGGGCCCGGCCCGGAGGCAAACCACTAATGAACACTGATTGGCACTGATCGCGCACCACTTCCTCGCGGCCTTTGTCCTGGCCTTCGTCCATGCCTTCGTCTCCGGCGCGCGGCGCAGCCGGACAGGAGATTACGATTACGACGCGGCGCATCACGGGACGCGGCTCTTCATACCCTCCTACTCGTACTCGTAATCCCCACCTCCGGGGTAGCCGCAGGGCTGCGGCCTCTGCCAACGCACCGGCGCGCCACGTCGTAGCCGTGGCGCTACCTGTCGGGATGCCGCTTTCGGCGGCGGCACGGCCCGGAGCTGCGGCAACGGGCGAAAGGCCTCCGCTACGGAGACCGGCCGCGCCTCAACGCAACTCGGACGGGCTTGTCACGCCGCAGCCCCGTCCGCGGGGCGAAGGCTGGAGGTTCGAAACAGATCGATTGACTGCGAGCCCTTGATGAGCCACCCCTTGGGTTGCCTTCGGCCTCCTCATGAGTCCGTCGGGACAACCCGACAGGCCGCCTTATCAGGACGCCCACTTCAGGTGCAGCTTCCGGTTCGCTTGAACGCAGTCACGAAGGTAGAGGTTGATCAGGTTCTGGTAGGGAATGCCCGTTTCCTCCGCCATGCGCTTGAAGTGCTCGATGATATCCAGCCCCATTCGGATCGTGAGCTGCTTCCTCAACCGCTTCGCATAAGGGTTGGGCCGGCTCTTCATCTTGGCCAGATCGTATTCCGCTTTCATATTGCGGCTCCCGGATAGTGCTTGAACTCTGCGGCCGTGGCTTTTCGCGCGGAGATCATACGGATCACATCGCCGCTCTCGCGCCGGCAATGACACACCATGAGCACCCGCAGACGACTGCTCACCCCGAGCAGAAGAAACCGATCCTCCCACTCCGAGTGCTCGTCATCATGGAACTCGATCGCGTTGTCATCGTAGAAGACCGTCCGCGCCTCCTCGAAAGACACGCCGTGCTTCCGGCGGTTCTCCCGGTCCTTCGCTTCGTCCCACTCAAAGCGCAGCGGTCTCATGGTTACAATGTAGCTACACTGTCGTTACACGGCAAGCCGCTTCCAACCGGCCTCTCCATGCAGACGCACCGGCCCCTTACTCCCGGCCTTCCCCGTCCTGTTGGCTGTTGGGTGTTCGAGCCCTCGCCCATGCCTTCGTCTCCGGCAAGCGGCTCAGCCGGACAGGAGCTTACGATTACGACGCGGCTCATCACGGGACACGGCTCTTCATACCCTCCTACTCCTACTCGTAATCCCCGCCGCCGGGTAACCCCATGCTGGCGTCACCTCCCAGAAGAAAGGCACGTGGGAGAAGGCCTGCGCTAGACCTCACGATTCATGGCACCGAAGATGTCATGCATTCGGGCTGCATAGGACGGCAGGTTTGTGCCGGGCGCCGGTTGTTGGAGGCGGGGGTTGCGTATAGGATGGGCGGCAGTGAAGATTTCCGTCATCACGCCGAACTACAATGGCGGCCGGTTCCTCGACCGCTGCCTGCGGAGCGTCCGCGCGCAGCGGGGGGGCGGCGTGGTGGTGGAGCACATCGTCATGGATGGCGGCAGCACGGACGACTCGGCCGCGATTCTTGAAAGCCACCGCATCCACCTCGACGCAGTGGTGTGCGAGCGGGACCGGGGGCCGGCGGATGCGATCAACAAGGGACTGCGGCGGGCGACGGGGGATGTGCTGGCGTGGCTGAACGCGGATGACACCTACCACGACGGCGCGCTGGTCCGCGCGGCGGCCGTCCTGTCGGCGCATCCGGACCGCGCTCTCTGCTTCGGTCGCTGCCGGATCGTGGACGAGAGCGACAACGAGATCCGGCGCGGCATCACGCGGTTCAAGGAGGCGTTCTTTCCGCTCTCCAGCCGGTTCACGATCCAGTCGATCAACTACGTCTCGCAACCGGCGATGTTCTTCCGGCGCGCGGCCTTCGAGGCGGCGGGGCCGCTGCGCGAGGATCTGAAGGCGGCGTTCGACTACGACCTGATCCTGCGGCTGTGGCGGCAGGGCGGCGCGGTGCGCGTGAAGGGGCCGCCGCTGGCGGACTTCCGGTGGCATCCGTCGTCGATCAGCGGCAGCACGTTCCGGCTGCAGTTCGCGGAGGAGCTGGAGGCGGCGATGCGGGACGCGGGACGCTGGTCGCCGCAGGCTGTCGCGCACCGGTTCGTGAGGTGGGGGATCGTGGCGGCCTACTCGGCGATGTCCCGCGTGCGGCACCGGGGGGCGGGCGGATGAGGATCGGCGTCAACACGCTCTTCCTGATCCCGGGCGAGGTGGGCGGATCGGAGACCTACCTGCGCGAGACGCTCACCGCGATGGCGCCGGAGGCGGGGACGACGTGGGTGCTCTTCACGAACGCGGAGAACGACGGCGCGCTGCGGGACCGGTTCGGCGGTCGGGCGGACTTCGCGTTCGAGCGGCTGGATTTCCGCGCATCGAACCGTCCGGTCCGCATCGTGCGGGAGCAGACGGAGCTGCCGTTGCGCGCGGCGCGGGCGCGGATCGACGTGCTGTGGTCGCCGGGCTACACGGCGCCGCTGGCGTACGGCGGCCGGCAGGCGGTGTCGATTCTCGACATGCAGTACCGGAGCCACCCGGACGACCTCGGCCCGGTTGCGCGCCTGGCCACGCACCTCCTCGTGAGCGGCGCGGCGCGGCGGTGCGGGACGATCCTGGCGATCTCGGAGTTCACGAAGTCGGAGATCGTGCGGCACACCGGCGCCGATCCCGCGCGGATCCACGTGACGCCGCTGGCGGCGAACGAGGCGTTCGCGCGGGCCCTGCCGCCGGATGAACTGGCCGCG
Organism: uncultured Verrucomicrobiota bacterium; assembly: GCA_964423465.1. Taxonomy (GTDB): domain Bacteria; phylum Verrucomicrobiota; class Kiritimatiellia; order PWTM01; family PWTM01; genus VGWF01. The sequence continues at coordinate 16,690 of CAYRFK010000064.1, forward strand.
ACGCGGCGGCGGCACACGGGGTCGGACGCGCCATACATCCTGTGCGTGGCGAACACCTATCCGCACAAGAACGTGGCGACGCTGGTGAGGGCATTCGGGGCGATGGAGGGCCGGTGCGCGCACCACCTGGTCCTCGAGGGGAAGCCGAGGCTGGGCGAGGCGGCGGTGCGGGAGGCGGTCGCGGCGCTGCGCGATCCGTCGCGCGTGCACCGGGCGGCGGGGCTGCCGCGGAACGAACTGATCGCGCTCTACCAGGCGGCGGACCTGTTCGTGTTCCCGTCGCTCTACGAGGGCTTCGGCCTGCCGGTGCTCGAGGCGATGGCGGCGGGGGTCCCGGTGCTCGCGGCCCGGCGCGGATCGGTTCCGGAGGTCGGCGGCGATGCGATCCGCTACGTGGACGGGGCGGACGCGGCCGAAATGGCGGCGGCGGCGGGGGAGATGCTGGCCGAGGGGGATGCGGCGCGGCGGGTGCGGATCGACGCTGCGCGCGTGCGGGCGGCGGGATTCTCGTGGACGGAGACGGCGCGCCTCACTCGGGCGGCTCTGCGGGCGGCGGCCGGCTGAGCGGCCGGGTCAGAACAGCGGGTAGAGGAGCGTGGCCGCCGCGGGGCCGGCCACGATGAAGAGCATCAGCAGCAGGAGGACAAGGACCACGGGGACGATCCACCACGCCTTGTTCTCGGCCGCGAAGCCGAGGAACTCGCGGAGCAGTCGTCCCAGATGCCGAAGGAATCTCATGGCCGGCCTTTCAGTCCCATTCAACACCAGGGCGAACCGGTCAGTCCAGAGCACAATCGCGGCATTCCCCGGCCTTGCCGACCCACGGCGGCTGGCCGGCCTTGGTCAGGATGTGCGATTCGAGCACCAGGGCGTCCATTTCGGTGCGCATGAAGCACCGGTAGGCATCCTCCGGCGAGCCGACGATCGGCTCGCCGCGGACGTTGAACGAGGTGTTGATGATGACGCCGCAGCCGGTCAGCGCCTCGAAGGCCTTGACGATGTCGTAGAACCGGCCGTTGCGCCCGCGGCTGACGGTCTGCACGCGCGCGGAGTGGTCGACATGCGTGACGGCGGGGATGTCCGAGCGGGCCTGGTTGATCGCCGCGCACAGGTCGCCGGCGCGTGTCGAAGGCACCGGGATCCGCCGTTCGGGGCGGACGTTGGCGACGAGCAGCATGTAGGGCGACGGGCGGTCGAGCTCGAAGTAGTCGGACATGCGTTCCTCGAGGCAGGCCGGCGCGAAGGGCCGGAACGACTCGCGGAACTTGATCTTGAGGTTCATGAGTGACTGCATCCCGGCCGACCGCGCGTCGCCGAGGATCGACCGGCAGCCGAGTGCGCGCGGGCCGAACTCCATGCGGCCCTGGAAGAGACCGACCACCCTGCCGTCGGCGATGAACTGCGCGATGCGGCGCGCCCACGCGTCGGGATCGAGCCGCTCGGCCGGGTATCCGCGATCGCGGAGGAATCGGGCGATCTCGTCGTCGCTGAACGACGGCCCCAACTGCGCCCCCTGCATGGCGTCGTGGACACCGTCGGCCTCGCGCGGCTTTCCCATCGCCAGGTGCCACGCGGCCAGCGCGGCACCGGGCGCGCCGCCCGCGTCGCCGGCGGCGGGCTGGATCCAGATGTCCTCGAAGGGCCCCTCGCGCAGCAGGCGGCCGTTGGCGACGCAGTTGAGCGCGACGCCGCCGGCCATGCAGAGTTTCGTTTCGCCGGTGACCTTGTGGATGTGGCGCGCGGTGCGAAGCAGCACCTCCTCGGTCACGGCCTGGATCGAGCGGGCGAGATCGGTCTCGCGCCGCGTGATCGGGGACTCCGGCGTGCGCGCCGGACCGCCGAAGAGCGCTGCGAACCGGTCGTTCGTCATCCGCAGGTCGTCGAGGAAGCCGAAGCAGGCCATGTTCAGCCGGAACGAGCCGTCGTCGTGCAGGTCGATCAGTTCCCTGAGGATCGTGTCGACGTACACCGGCTCGCCGTACGGGGCCAGGCCCATGAGCTTGTATTCGCCGGAGTTGACGCGGAATCCGGCGAAGCCGGTCATCGCCGAGTAGAGCAGCCCGAGCGAGTGCGGGAACCGCTGTTCCGCCATGAGTTCGAGCTTCGCGCCATCGCCCCGGCCCCAGGTGGTGCAGGCCCATTCGCCGACGCCGTCAACGGTCAGCACCGCGGCGCGGCGGAATGGCGACGGGAAGAACGCACTGGCGGCGTGCGATTCGTGGTGCTCGGGAAAGAACATCCTGTCCGGGGGCAGCCGGATGCCGCAGTCCTCGAGCCCCTTCTCCACGGCCATCGGGATCCAGAGTTTCTCCCTGAGCCAGAGCGGCATCGCGGTCATGAACGAGCGCAGGCCGCGCGGTGCGACGGAGAAGTAGGTTTCGAGGATGCGCGCGAACTTGGCGACGGGCTTGTCGTAGAAGGCGACCGCGTCGATGCCGCCGCCATGGAGGCCGGCGGCGTCGATGCAGTACTTCAGCGCATGCCGCGGGAACCGCGCGTCGTGCTTCATGCGCGAGAAGCGTTCCTCCTGCGCCGCGGCGAGGATCGTCCCGTCGCGGATCACGGCCGCGGCGGAGTCGTGATAGAAGGCGCTGATGCCAAGGATGTTCATGGGCGGACTGCTCTGCGGCGTGCGTTTCCGCGCGGCCCGCGGGTGCGGGGGTCAGTAGAGATTGCGATAGCCCGCCGGGCCGCGGGACGGAGTGCGCGGCAGCCAGCAGGACGGCTCGCGCGACGGAAATTCGCGACAGAGCGGATCCTTCCCGGCGATCCGAAGCAGGAGGTGGCCGAGGGAGAATCCGACGAGATACAGCGGGGCGAGAAGCGTCCAAGTGAGGGCCATCCCGACGGCAGCCGCGAACCGGCTCTTCCCGCGAAGCACACTGGCGGCGAAGGCGGGGGACGCCGCGGCGCCCGCGAGAAGGATCGTGCCGAGCGTCATCGCGATGGTTCCCGCGACGGGCCAGTTCAGCGGCCACCGGACCACGGCTCCGACCGCCAGCATCACCCCCGCATCGAGGGCCACCCTGGCCCGGGCCGTCACGGACGCGCCTCCGCGGGGGGCACCGTGAAAATGGCGACGTCCGGGTTCTCGTGGACCTTCACAAACCGGGGGTCGGCGGCGATCTGTTTCACGAAATAGTCGGGGTAGATCCCGAGGTTCGTGATGGCATCGTCCACCGGGCCGACCAGGTGCTTCTTCACGACGATGGCGCCGATGTGGCGATCCTGGAGCATGCGGATGCGGGTGTCGTTGTCCGCGCGCCAGAACTCGCGAAGCCGGTAGCGCAGGTACCAGTCGTGCGGCACGGGGAAAAGCCGGTAGCTCCCCTCCGGGTACATGAAGATGCGCGCGGGCTCGGGGCGGTGGCCGGCGAGGAACTGCGCGGCCTCGACGACGCCCGCCGGGACGTGGCGGAGACGGTAGACCTTGTCCAGCACCGCCCCGGCCTGGAGGATCGCCAGCGAGGCGAGCAGCGGCACCCAGAGGCGGGGCCGCGGCAGGCGCGCGGTCCATTCCGCGGCCGGAAGCAGCAGGAACGGCAGGGCCGGCAGGAAGAACCGGGCGTCCGGTGCGCTGCGGATGAGCCACGCGGTGAGCAGGGCGTAGGATCCGCCCACGGCCAGCGGCCAGACCGCGCCGGCGGGCGCGGGGTCGTCGCACGCGGAGCGCCGGCGGAGAAGCCACGCGCCCAGCCCCGTTGCGATCACGATCCACATCAGCGCGCCGCCGTAGACGACGAAGTTCTCGGGGATCCGCAGGTCGCCCGGGTGATTCGCGATGATCTGCGCCTCGTACGGCGTGACACGCGCGACGACGCCCGCCTCCGGGGGCCGCGCGACCGGCACCGAGAGAGAGCCGCCCATCTTGCCGCGCACCATGCGCTGCGCCATCTCCACCGGGTAGAACTCGGCGCCCGCGTACCGGAGCAGCGCGGCCCGGATCCCCGCGCCGGCGGCGACGAGCAGCGCGAGCGAGACCGCGGCCGCGACGGCTGTGCGCGCGCGGCCCGACGGCCTGGCAGGGCCGAAGGCGAGCATCGCGAACCATGCCGGGAGGAAGAGGACGGCGGTCTCCTTGATCGCCATCGCGAGGACGAGGAAGACCGCCGAGGCGAGCCAGCGGCCGCGGCTCAGCAGGAAGAAGGCGGTGAGGATCTGCGCGGTCAGCGGAACGTCCTGGTAGAACGTCACCGCGAAGATCAATCCGACCGGAAGCGACGCGAGCATCAGCAGGTACACCGGCACCGCGCGCGCGCCGGGCCCGCTGCGGCTGCGGGCGAGCCGGAACGCGACGTAGAGCAGCTGCGCCCAGAACAGGACCTGGAAGAGCTGCACGGCGGCGAAGGAACCGCCGGTGGCGCGGTGCACCACGGCGCCGAGGTAATGCCAGAGGAACGTGTGCGGATAGGTGCGGACCTCGTCCGCGCCCCACCCGGTCGGGATGCGGGCGGTGAAGGCCGGCAGCGGCAGGGACTCGGCCTGCGAGGCGAGCATGTAATAGTGTGTGACCTCGTCGCCGACCATCGCCTGCGGTGCGAGCAGGCCGACGGCGAGGGGACCTGCGATTGCCGCCCCCACGAGCAGCCATGCCGCGAGCCGGGCA
>CAYRFK010000065.1:0-21070 GCA_964423465.1 uncultured Verrucomicrobiota bacterium
CCCGCCCGGCGGTCGGGCCCTACCACGGACTCCACGGAAGCGGATGGTAGGGCCGGGCCGCTGGCCCGGCCGAAGACGGACTTGTGTGAGGATGTCTCGGAGGGGTGAGTAAGCAAGCCGGGGATGCAGCAATCATGAAAGCACGTTTGCCGATGGTCGCTCTGCTCGTTGCAGTGGCCGGGTCTGCCCGGTCGGCGGACTTCCGCGCCGGCGCGGCCGCGGTCGACATCACGCCGACGAACCTGCCGGTGCTGGTCAACGGCGGGTTTCTCAGCCGCTCGGTGGACAAGGTCCATACGCCGCTCCACGCCCGGGCGCTGGTGCTCGACGACGGCCGCACGCGCGTCGCACTCGTTGTGGTCGACACCTGCATCATGGGCCGGCCGCTGATCGACGAGGCGAAGGCGCTCGCCGCCAAGGCGACCGGCATCCCGGCGGACCGCATCCTCGTCTCCGCGACGCATACGCACACGGCCCCCTCGGTCTTCGCATGCCTCGGCACGGAGGCGGACGAGGCCTACGTGCCGTTCCTGCGCGCGCGGATCGCCGATGCGGTGGCGGCCGCGCAGGCCGCGCTGGAACCCGCGCAGGTCGGCTTCGCGCGCGCCGACGGCGGCGAGTTCACGGCGGTGCGACGCTGGATCCGAAGGTCCGACCGCGTCGTTGAGGATCCGTTCAGCAACCGGACCGTCCGCGCGAACATGCACGCGGCGCGGAACTGGGACGATGTGACCGGCCCGTCCGGCCCCGAGGATCCCGAGCTTTCGATGATCTCGATCCGCGCGCGAGACGGCCGGCCGCTGGCCGTGCTGGCCAACTTCTCGATGCACTACTACAGCGACAGGGACCTCAGTGCGGACTACTTCGGCCTCTTCTGCGAGGGGCTGCGCAAGCGGCTGGCGCCGGATGCGGCTCCCGGCAGGGCGCCGTTCGTCGGGATCCTGTCCCACGGCTGCAGCGGCGACATCTGGCGCTGCGACTACACGAAGCCCGAGGCGGAGCGGGATCCATGGAAGGATATTTCGAAGTACGCCGACGGCCTGCTCGATCTGGCCGTTGCGGCGCTCAAGGATGTGCGGCACAGGGACGACGCGGACCTCGCGATGGCCGAGCGGCGGCTGACGCTCGACTACCGCGTGCCCGACCGGCAGCGGATCGAGTGGGCGCAACGGGTCGGGGCGCCGTTGGCGGATCGTCCGCCGAAGACGCAGCCGGAGGTCTATGCCCGCGAGCAGTTGATCCTGCACGAGCGGCAGCGGACGGAGATCGTGCTGCAGGCCCTGCGCATCGGCGACGTCGTCCTCGCCGCGACGCCGTGCGAGACCTATGCAATCACAGGCTTGAAGATCAAGGCCGCAAGCCCCCTGCCTGACTGCATGGTGATCGAACTGGCCAACGGGGGGGACGGCTATATCCCGCCGCCCGAGCAGCACCTTCTCGGCGGCTACAACACATGGCCCGCGCGAAGCGCCGGGCTCGACGTCGGCGCCGAGCCGAAGGTTGCGGAGGCTCTGGTTGGGCTGCTGGAGACCGTCAGCGCGAAGCCGCGCCGTGCGGCAGCGGTGTCCGCCGGCCCGGCCGCCCGCGCGGTCCTGCGCGCGGAGCCCATCGCCTACTGGCGGCTGAACGAGTTCGCCGGCCCGCATGCGGCCGACGCGACCGGCCGCGGTCGCGATGCGGTCTACGAGCCGGCGATCGCCCACTTCCTCGATGGCCCGGCCGCGCCCGCCTTCTGCGGCGCGGACGCGGTCAATCGCGCGCCGCATTTCGCGGGCGGACGGCTGCGTGCGCAGTTGGACGGCCTCGGCGACCGCTATTCCGTGTCGATGTGGCTGTGGAACGGCATGCCGAACGAGGGACGCGGCGTTGCGGGCTGGCTCTTCTCGCGCGGCCCGGACCATGGTCTCGGCACCCGCGGCGACCACCTCGGTGTTGGCGGTACGAACGGCAGCCCGGGCCGGCTGGTCTTCTTCCACGGCGCCGATCCGGCGACGGCAGTCGCGGGCACGACCGTGATCCCGCGCTGGACGTGGCACCACGTCGTATTCGTGCGCGACGGCGCGGCGGTGCGGGTCTATCTCGGCGGGAAGCCCGAGATCGACGCCAAGGTCGCCAGCGCGTCCGGTCCCGGCGGGTTCTTCTTTGGCGGGCGCAGCGACGGCGACAGCGGCTGGGAAGGCCGCCTCGACGAGATCGCCGTCTTCGACCGCGCCATCTCGCCGCGCGAGATCCGGTCCCTCGCCTCACCCTGAACATCACCGGCGGGGGAGGGACACCGTGAAGCGCACGAACGAGGAGATCGGATCATCGGGCCCGGTGCGGGTCGACGAGGGAAAGGCCTTTGAAATGGGTCCGGTAGAATCCGCGGTCCCGCGTGAGCAGGCGGTCGGCGCATTCCGCCGCATGTGCCGCGACAAGGAAGTCCGCCACTACGCGCTCGCGCCGTGGGATCTTCTGTTCGCGGGCAGCCCGCCAGAGCCGGCCGGCGCGTGCGGCGGCCGCAGCCGGTGTGGGGGAGAACGCGATCTGCAGTTCGGCCATCACGCGCTCGAAGAGGCTGTCATTCGGGAAGACGGACAGCGTCTCCGCCCACACCACGTCGCAGGCGACGAGAGCACCCTCGTTCAGGCACATCCGGAGGGCACGGGCGGAGTCCGGTCCGAAGGCCGGATCGTTTCCGAAGATGTCCAGAAGCACAATGGTGTCGACCGCGGTGATCACGGCGGCCCCCGCAGTTCGGTCATCCAGTCATCGGTTGAGCGCCCCGTGTTGAGGCAGCCGGTCACCTCGGCGACGGGATCCTTCCGTGCCGCCTTCGCCGCCGTAAGCACGCCCTTCTTCACGCTAAATTCCAGCACCGTCGAGGGCTTGATACCCAGGCGATCCCGAAGGGCCTTGGGGATCGTCACCTGCCCGCGCTCGGCGACCGTAGCCGTCCACATGATCCACCTCGCAAAGTATGAATACATATTAACCCGGTATGGATCGCTTGTCTACGGCCGCCTCGTTGAGCCGCGGCCGGGGGAGGTGGCGGCATGAACCGCGGTCTTCGTCGTGTGGGGCGGGTTCGAACGGCTCAACCAAACGGACACAGGTGCGCGAAGCGGAAAAGTGCGCGCCAAGGAGCGGGGCATGAGACGGATTCTGGTTGCAGGGGTGGCGGTTGTGGGCGCGATCGTGGTCCGGGCGGGCGACGGTGTCCCCGCGGCGCGATGGACGATGGAGTCCGTGGAGGACGGCCGGCTTCAGGACGCGCACGGCGGGTATCACGGTCGGATACACGGCACGATTCGCGCCGCGCCGGGCGTCGAGGGCGGTGCGCTGGCGTTCGACGGATCGACCACGCTCGCCGCCGTTCCGGCCGCGCCGGAGTTGAGCATCGGTCGCGGGCCGTTCACCGTTGCGGCGTGGGTGAATACCTACGCCCCCGCCGGCGCGCAGCGGATGATTGCTGCGAAGAACGACTACCAAGCCGGCCGGCGCGAGTGGGGCCTGATGCTCGACAGCGACGGGCAATTCCGGTTCTACGCGCGCGGCGAGGGGTGGAAGACGGTTTCCGGGACGACGGTTCCGAAACCCGGCGAGTGGCACCACGTCGCCGTGACGGTCGAGGGCGGCCGCGGCCGGCTCTACGTCGATGGAATGTTGGAGGGTGAGGGTGACGTCCCCGCGGAGGTCGCGGCGACGGAGGCCCCGCTTACGCTTGGCGGCGTCCGAAGCGGCGGCGGCCTCACGCAGACGTTCCACGGCGCGCTGGACGAGGTTGCGCTGTACCGTGTCGCGCTCGCTCCCGCGGCGATCGCCGCACTCGCGGATCGCCGTCCTGCGCCGCACAAGATCGAGATCCCGCATCCGGTCCAGCTCTGGGCGGGCACGGCCTTGCCGAAGGCCGCCGACCTGCCCCTGCTGCCGGGCGTCGGGTTCCGCGTCATCAAGCCCTATGAAGTCGACATGGATGGCTACCACTTCCTTCACGGCGTGGCGCTGGTGTGGCACAAGCGGCGGCTCTACGCGTCGTTCGGGCACAACAAGGGCGGGGAGAACACCGACACCGAGGAGGCGCGCGTCCGCGTCAGCGACGATGGCGGCGCGACCTGGGGGCCGGTCACGACCATCGATGCCGGCGAAGAGCCCGGCGTCGGCGTGAGTCACGGCGTGTTCCTGTCGCACGCCGGCCGGCTCTGGACCTTCCACGGCGCCTACACGGGCATCATGCAGGGCGTCCATGCCCGCGCGTACGTCCTGAACGAGGCCGACGGCTCGTGGGAGCGCAAGGGGACGGTCGTCGGGGACGGTTTCTGGCCGCTGGGCGAGCCGGTGCGGATGGAGGATGGCAACTGGATCATGGCGGGCGCGCGCGTGGGCGATGGCAATCCGGCCGCGGTCGCGATCAGCCATGGAGACGACTTCACCAAGTGGGATCTCGTCGCGATCCCCAAACCGGCGGAGCTGAAGATGTGGGGCGAGTCCGGTGTGATCGTCGACGGACGGCGTGTGCCCAACATCGCCCGCTGCGACGGACGGCAGCCGGTCGCACTGGTCGCCGTCAGCGAGGACTTCGGCCGCACGTGGACGGCATCGCGCCCCTCCAACCTTCCGATGGCCGCGAGCAAGCCCTGCACCGGCACGCTGAGCACCGGCCAGCGCTTCCTGATCTGCTCCACGACCGCGGATGGCGGCAGCCGGCGTGCGCCGCTGACGATCGCGCTGACCCGGCCCGGCGAGACGAACTTCTCCAGCGTCCGCGTCATCCGCCACGCGATTCTCTCCGCAGATCCGGCACGTGGAAGCGGCGCCCCCGCCGCTTCTCCGGTCGAGTCGCACGAGCGCGCCTCGCTGGCCTACCCCTGCGCGGTCGAGCACGACGGGAAGCTCTACGTTGGCTATTCCAACAGCGGCGGCGGCGTCGGCCGCAAGGGCACCGGACGCGAGCTGTGGAACAACAACAGCGCCGAGATGGCCGTCATTCCGGTGGCTTCGCTGGCCGGCGACGCGGCCGCGGGCGCGGATCATGCGCTGCTCGACGCGCTCGTGTCGCCGGTGCTGTTCCGCGGCGACGAGCACACCGGCTACCGCGATCCGCTGCTGCTCCGCCACGACGGCGTCTTCCACATGTTCTTCACGGTCGGCGAGCGCGCGACGAACGCCGTCTACCTGCATCTCGCGAAAAGCACGAGCCGCGACATGAAGACGTGGACACCGGTGCGGAAACTGACGCCGGGCGATCTGAACCTGAACTTCGTCAGCCCCGGCAGCGTCGTGCGGCACAACGGCGAGTGGCTGTTGTGCGCGTCGACCTATCCGCAGCCGGCCGGCGAGCTCTACGGCAACTCGACGGCGCGGCTGTACCTGATGCGCAGCCCCGACCTCGAACGATGGTCCGAGCCGGAACTGATCCGCGTGAAGGGCCCCGAGGTTCCGGTCGCGGCGATGGGCCGGATGATCGACGCCTACCTGATGCCCGACAAGGACGACGCCGGAAAGTGGTGGTGCTTCTTCAAGCAGAACGGCGTCAGCATGAGCTGGTCGCGCGATCTGCGCACGTGGACCTTCGCCGGCAGCGCGAAGGCAGGCGAGAACGTCTGCGTGCTTGTGAAGGACGGTCGCTACCTCATGTTCCACTCGCCCCACAACGGCATCGGCGTGATGGAGTCGGCCGACCTCAGGACCTGGGCCGAGGCCGGTCCTCTGCTGACCCTCGGCCAGGCGGTCTGGCCCTGGGCGCGTGGCCGCATCACCGCCGGCTACGTCGCCGACCTCCGCGACGCGCCCGGCGTCGGCCGTTACCTGATGGTCTTCCACGGCACAGGCCCCGAGCCCGAGCCGGTCAAGTTCCTCACCCACGGCTGCCTCGGCATCGCCTGGAGCGACGACCTCAAGACTTGGCGTTGGCCGGGGGCGAAGTAGACGTCTGCACAGACCAGCCCGGGGCAGGCAGGAGTGCCTGCCCCACGACGGATCCAGCTGCGCAGATCGTGCGGGGGCGTTGCCGTGGCGGGTGGTCGCGGCTACAGTCGGTTCGGGCGATTTGAGCCAATCGGGCTGACGGGTGTGGAACGTGGGGAGGATGCGATGAGCGTGAATTCAAGTCAGGCGCAGTGGTGGGCGATGGCGATCGTGGCGGGTGCGCTGGCCACGGCTTCGGGGGCGGCGGATCCGCTGGAGGAGGCCTTCCGCGCGCCGCCACAGGAGGCGCGGTCGCTGACGTGGTGGCACTGGCTCAATGGCAGCATCACGAAGGAGGGCGTCACACGCGACCTCGAGTCGATGAAACGCGCGGGGCTGGGCGGCTGCTACCTCTTCAACTGCGGCGGGAAGTACCCCGAGGGCGACGTCCGCTTCATGCAGCCGAAGTGGCTCGACATGATGGATCACACGGTCCGCGAGGCGGAGCGCCTCGGCCTCAAGTTCGGCATCCACAACTGCGACGGCTTCTCCCAGAGCGGTGGGCCGTGGATTGCGCCCGAGACCTCGATGAAGGAGCTGGCCTGGACCGCGACCGACGCGGAGGGCGGGAAGGCGTTCGACGCGGTCCTTCCACAGCCGGAGACGAAGGAGGAGTTCTATCGCGATATCGCGGTCATTGCGTTCCCCGTACCCGACGGCGGCCCGCTGGAGGGAGCGACGCTTGGTGGATCGCTGCCTGCGGCCGAGCTGAAGAAACTGGCCGACGGCAACGCGAAGACCGAGGCGGTCTTCCCCGTTCCGGCATCCGAGTCGATCGTCGATTTCACCTTCCCCGCGCCGCGCGTGCTGCGATCCCTCTCCGTCCGTAACTGCGCCCCGCACCGCTGGGAGGAGGACTTCCCGCTGCGGCTGGAGGTCTCGGACGATGGCAAGGTCTTCCGGCCCGTCGGCGGATTCACGATCAGTTGGGACTTCCACGGCAACGCCCCCGCCACTGCGGCGTTTCCCGACACGACCGGCCGCGTCTTCCGCGTCGCGTTCAAGAACCCGCTTGTCGTCCGGATCGGCGAACTTGAACTCAGCAGCGCGGCCAAGGCGCACTTCGCCGAGGCCAAGGCGGGATTGCTGCGCAGTCGCGGCCATGGCTCCGAAACGCGTCACCACCGGGCCTTCGAGGGGCCCGATCGCAACCGCGCGATGCTCGCGGAGTTCGTCGTGGCCCCCGACTCCGTCCGCGATCTCACGAAGCGGATGGCTGCGGACGGACGCCTGACGTGGGAGGCCCCTGCCGGACGCTGGCGCATTCTGCGGATCGGCTACACGAGCAACGGCCACTACGTCTCACCGGCAACCCCGGAGGGCCGCGGCCTCGAGTGCGACAAACTCGATCCGGCCGCCGTGCGGTTCCACCTCGACCAGTACGTCGGAAAGCTCCTCGCGCGCGCCGGCGCCGCGGCGGGGAAGACGTTTGTCGCGGTCGAAATCGACAGCTGGGAGTGCGGCATCCAGAACTGGACTGCGGGCTTCGAGGGCCGCTTCCGCGATCGCGCCGGCTACGACCTGCTGCCGTGGATGCCCGCGCTGCTCGAAGGCTGGATCATCGGCGACGCCGACCGCACCGACCGCGCCCTGTGGGACTGGCGGCGCTTTCTGGCCGACCAGTTCTCCGAGTCCTACTTCGCGGTCGCGGCGGACTATCTGAAGGGAAAGGGCATCACCTATGTCGGCGAGTCGACGGGGCGGCAGCAGTACCTCTACGACGTCGCCTACATCCGCAACAGCGATGTGACGATGGGCGAGTTCTGGATCGATTCCGGCCCCGGGCAGGGTGTGCGCGTCGACAACAAGGTCGCATCCTCGATCGCCCACGTCGCCGGGAAACGGATCGTGGCCTCGGAGTCGTACACCGCCAGCCCCGGCGCGGCCCGCTGGCAGAACCATCCGTTCAGCCTGAAGGCCGAGGGCGACCGCGCGTTCTGCGCCGGCATCAACCAGTTCGTCTTCCACACCTTCGCCCACCAGCCGTACGAGGCGACCGGGCCGGGGTTCACGTTCTTTTACTGGGGCCTCAACTTCAACCGCGGGAACACGTGGTGGGAGACCGGGGCGCCGGCGTGGATGGACTACCTCGCGCGCTGCAACCACATGCTCCGGCAGGGACAGCAGATCTGCGACGTGCTGTGGTTCGTCGGCGAGGACGTGCCCAACCGGATCGCGTGGCGCGACGAGTTGAAGCCGGTCCTTCCCGCCGGATACGACTTCGACGGCTGCGACGTGCGCGCGGTGATGCAGGCCGGCGTGAAGGACGGCCGCATTGTGCTGCCCTCCGGCGCCGAGTACCGCGTGCTGTTGCTGCCCGATCTGCCGACGATGCGGCCGGCGGTCGCGGAGAAGGTTCTGGGGCTCGTGAAGGCCGGCGCGACGGTGCTGGCGCCGCGGCGTCCGGCGCAGTCGCCCTCGCTCCGAGACCGCGGCACGGGCGATGAGGCCGTGCGCAATGCGATGGCCGGGCTGTGGGGCGATGCAGCCGCGGCGGAGGTGGACCGGAAGGTCGGCGAGGGACGCTTCTTCGCGGGGTTGTCGTTCGAGGAGGTGTTCAAGCGCACCGGGCTCGCGTCCGATTTCGAATGTCTCGAGGCCGCGAAGGATGCCGAGGTGCTGTACGTCCACCGGCGCGATGGCGGGACCGACGCGTGGTTCCTGTCCAACCAGCTTGCCCGCCCCGAGGAGATCGAGGCGGTCTTCCGCGCGGACGGCCGCGCCCCGGAGTTCTGGGATGCCGCGACCGGCGTCATCACACGGCCCGGCGTTTTCCGCGTCGCGACCGACGGCCGAGTCACCGTGCCGATGCGCCTCGACCCGAACGGATCGGTCTTTGTGGTGTTCCGTGGCAAGCCATCCGCACTCCACGCGGTGGCGATGGAGGGACCGGCTCCGGCAAAGGCCGCGGCGCCTGCCGCGCCGGTGCCGCCTCCGGATCTCAAGGACGCCGCCGGGACGTTCACCCTCGCGCTCTGGGTGAAGCCGGACGAGGACATCCCGCTGCCGCCCGAGCGCAAGGCGGAGGTTGCGTTCCAGAAGCAGAACTGGGCGGTCTTCGCGCCGCAGGGGCAGGCGCAGTTCGGCGACGGCCACGCGGGCGCGGGGATCGCGGCGGGCCGCAACGGGATCGTCGTGTTCGAGCATGGCGCCCGCTACGCGCCGGCGGTCGTCACCCTGCCGGCGGATGTCTCGGAGCGCACGCACGTGGCCGTGGTCTATCGCGACGGGGTGCCCACGCTCTTCGTCAACGGTCGCGAGGCGCGCTCGGGGACGAAGGGGCCGCACGTCGTGCACGCCGCCTTCGCGGGCGGACATCCCTTCCGGGGCGAGCGCTCCGCGCCCCTGCTCTTCGACCGCGCGCTGACTGCGGCGGAGATCGCGGCGCTGGCCGAGGCCCCGGCATTGCCCACCGCCGCCCTCGCGCCGATCGAGATCGAGCGTGACTCGGACGGACGGCTCGTCGCGCGCTTCCGCGAGGCGGCCGACCGGGTCGTGACCTTGTCCGACGGCAGGAAGGTTCTGCTGAAGGCTCCGACGATGCCCGCGCCCGTGACGCTTGAGGGGCCGTGGCAGGTGGTGTTCCCGCCGAATCTCGGTGCGCCGGCCTCCGTCGTCTTCGACAAGCTCGTCTCGTGGCCGGACCGACCTGAGGCCGGCATCCGGTACTTCTCCGGCACGGCGGCCTACACGAAGGAGTTCGATCTTCCTGCCGCGTTGTTCGGCGAAGGGCGCGAGCTGTTCCTCGACCTGGGCGCCGTCGAAGTGATCGCACGCGTGACGCTCAACGGAAAGGAGCTTCCGGCGCTTTGGAAGCCGCCGTTCCGCGTCGGCATCGACGGCGCGGCGAAGCCCGGGGCCAACCGCATCGAGATCCGCGTGACAAACCTCTGGCCCAACCGGATGATCGGCGACGCGGGGTTGCCTGACGACGTGGAATGGCAGAACGCGGGGAAGGGGAGTTCGCTGGCGGCGAAATGGCCCGAGTGGCTGGTAAAGGGCCTTCCGCGCCCGTCCGGCCGGATTGCCTTCTGCACGCGCGGCAACGTGTACGGGGAGGACGATCCGCTGCTTCCCTCGGGTCTTCTCGGCCCCGTGTGTGTCCGGGTCGCGGCGGTGGTGCCGGTGGCGGCGGGCCCGGGACGATGACCGGGCGGGGGGCTGGCATGCGCTCCGCGATCGGCCGAAGGCGGTTTATGGGACTGTGCGGGGCGGCAGCAGCCGCCCCGCTGCTGACGCGAGCCGCCGCGGATACGCGGCCGAGCATCCTCTTTGTCTTCGCGGACCAGCTCCGCTCGATGGAACTCGGATGCTACGGCGGCAGGCAGGTCCGCACGCCGCACATGGACCGGCTTGCGCGCGAGGGCATGCTGTTCACCAACGCGATCAGCACGGCGCCCGTCTGCTCGCCGTTCCGTGCGATGCTGCTGACCGGCAATCATCCGATGAAGAACGGCATGGTCTACAACGACCACTTCCTGCGGAATCCGACGCCCGCCTTCGCAGAGGCCTGCAAGGCGGCGGGCTATCGGACCGGCTACATCGGCAAGTGGCACATCGACGGGGCGGGGCGCACGGCGCGCATTCCGCCGGAGCGGCGGCTTGGGTTCGAATTCTGGCGGACGCTGGAGTGCACGCACGCCTACTTCAAGTCCCCGTACTACCACCAGGACGAGGCCGCGCCGCGCACATGGAAGGGCTACGACGCCGTCGCACAGACCGACGAGGCCTGCGGGTTCATCCGCGCGCGCGATGCCGGACGGCCGTTCTGCCTCTTCGTGTCGTGGGGCCCGCCGCACGACCCCTACGTGGCGCCGCCGGAGTACATGAAGCGCTTCTCGCCGGAGCGCGTCGAACTGCGGCCGAATGTGGATGACTTCGCCGCGGCGGAACGGATGCAGGCGGAATGCGATACGGAGCTGCCGGCCGGCTTCGCCGACAACCGGAAGAGGCTGGTCGCGCAGTTGAACGACCGTTCGAACGACACCATCCGCCAGTGGCACCAAGGGTACTTCGCGGCGATCGAGGTGCTGGACGACTGCGTCGGCCGGCTGCTGAAGACGCTGGAGGAGACGGGCGAGATCGCCCGCACGATCGTCGTCTTCACTTCCGACCACGGCGACAACCTTGGATCGCACCGGCAGTACGGAAAGCAGATGCCCTACGAGGAATCGATCTCGATCCCGTTTCTCGTCCGGCATCCTCCCACGGTCCCCGCCGGCACGAGGACCGATGCGCTGCTCGCGCCGGTCGACATGATGCCGACGGTGCTGTCCCTCGCCGGCGTGCCATGTCCGGCGGTCGACGGCCGCAGCCTCGCCGAAGTCGCGCGCGGGGGCCGCACGGACGACCGGGATGCG
This sequence comes from uncultured Verrucomicrobiota bacterium, assembly GCA_964423465.1. Lineage (GTDB taxonomy): Bacteria > Verrucomicrobiota > Kiritimatiellia > PWTM01 > PWTM01 > VGWF01. Next base: position 11,307 of record CAYRFK010000065.1, read on the forward strand.
GTGCTGATCCAGAACACAACCTGGATCGGCACGAACTGGATCGCCAACGGCACCGGCCCGTGGCGTGGCGTGAGGACGAAGACGCATACCTACACCCGCCGGTCGGATACGAGAAAGCCGTGGATGCTGTTCGACAACAAGGCCGACCCGTACCAGACGCGCAACCTCGTCGACGATCCCGCATCCGCCCCGCTGGTCGAGAAGCTGGACCGGCGAACGAACGAGTTGCTCGCCGAGGCCGGCGATCCCGAGGATCCGGTCCGCATCGCACGGCTCATCCAGGACGAGCGCCGCCGTCGCGGCCTCGACGACCGCGCCGCCGAGTTGCTGCCGGCGCGTGTTCCGGCCGGCAGCGGCTTCCGTGCTCCCGAGCCGTCTTGAGAGGAGATGTTGCCATGAGATCGGTCGTCGCCCTGCTCGTCGCCGTCGGATTGGCGGCCAGTTCGTCGGTGCGTGCGGCCACGCCGGGGCCCAACGTCCTGCTCATCATCAGCGACGATCATGGCTATGGTGATTTCGGGTTCAACGGGAACCGGTTGGTCCGTACGCCGGTGCTCGACCGGCTCGCGTCGGAATCGGCCGTCTTTCGCAATTTTGTCGTGGCCCCCGCGTGCTCGCCGACGCGGGCGGCGCTCTGGACGGGGCGGAACCACCTGTTGACGGGTGTCTGGGGCGTCCCGCCGCGGGCGAACATCCGGCCCGACGAGATCCGCATGCCGGCCTACTTCAAGGCCGCGGGCTATCGCACACTGCATGTCGGCAAGCTCGACTGCGTGAAGGCCGGGACGGGTGGTCCTTCCGATTTCGGCTGGGACGAGTGGCTCGGCGGTGGCGCCTACGAGCACCGCGATCCGATGTTGTACCAGACCGGGAACAACCGGCGCGGCGAGGGGTGGACGGTCGACCTCTGGACGGACGAGGCGATCCGCTTCATCCGCGACCGTCGCGACGGCCCCTGGTTTGCCAGCGTGGCCTACATCATTCCGCACCTGCCGTGGGTCTGTGACGAAAGGTTCTCCGCGCCGTTCGTCGCGCAGGGATGTTCTTCGAACCTCGCGGCGTGCTACGGGGCGATCGCGCAGATGGACGCCAATATCGGACGGCTGCTTGACGCCCTCCGCGAGACGGGCCAGGCGGACCGGACGATCGTCGCGTTCGTCAGCGACAACGGCGCGACGGGGCCCGAGGTGAAGCAGGGCTCCGGGGATGGCCTCGTGCAGGGCGTCGACTGGGCGAAGCGCAATGTGGCGGGACTGCGCGGCCACAAGGCAACGGTGTGGGAGAACGGCATCCGCGTGCCGTTCCTCGTACGCCGGCCGGGTGCGATCGCGCCGGGGGATCGGAAGCAATTCGGCTGCGCGGAGGATGTGCTGCCGACGCTGCTGGAGTTGGCCGGGATCGGAGTGGAGCCGGCGGGGCAGACAGGAGTGTCCGCCCCGCGCATCGGAGGGGTCAGCCTCGTGCCGGCGCTGGAGGATGCCTCGGCCGTATTCGATCGCCCGGCGGTGCTCCGCATGGCCATCGCGGGGCCCGGTTCGCCGCGCAACGGCATCGCGGATCCGGCTGCCAGGAAGTTCGAGGACCACCACCTCGTGCTGCGCGGGCCGCGCTTCAAGCATCACGCGCTGCCCGGCGGCGGAACGGCCCTCTACGACCTCGACGCCGACCCCGGGGAGACCACGGACGTCCGGTCAAAGCACGCGGAGGTCGGGGCGGCGATGGCCGCGGAATGCAGGGCGCAATGGGACGCCATCCTTGCGAGCGGCCGGGCGTTTGCTCCGCCGGAACCCGATGCGAGGACGGGAGCCCGATCGACCGTGCCCGAGAAGAAGCATGCCGCTTCCGCGCCCGCCGGGACGTGTGCGGAGGGCGCGATCGGGGAGGCGTTCGACGGGCCGCTCTCGACGAATTGGTTCTGGGGCCTTGGCACGTGGACGGCGAGCAACGGCGTCCTGCGGGGATACGAGTCCGGTCCGCGCCGCCACGGGCCGGTGAAGATGCGCCGGTTCCCGATGCGGGATGGCGCGGTCGAGTTCGAGTTCCGTCTCGTCGGAAAGGCGTCCTTCGCCGGGATCATCTTCAACGGTTCACAGGAGCGGGGCCACATCGTACATCTGGTCATGGAGAAGGATCGCGTGAGGGTTCTGGCGCACCCGAAGAAGGGCGAGACCGTCGAGGTTCTCAAGAAGTCGCAGGTGCTGGCCGCAGGGGAATGGCATCGCGTGCGCGTCGAGTTCAAGGGGGCATCGCTCGCCGCGACCATCGATGGCGCGGCGATCACGGCACGGCACGACTGCATCGCCGAGGAGAAGCTGACGTTCGGCCTCGGCGGCGATTCCGGTGGCCCCGAGGGGGAGAAGGCGGGCGCGTTGGAATTTCGCAGGCTCGACGGCGTTTCGTCGGCGGCGAAATGATGCGGGCCACGGACGGGACGGACAGCATTCTCGCGGGGCGCGGGCGGGCGGTGTAGGATGCGGACAGCCTGCCGGCGGGGTGAAGCCGGCGGCGGGAGACGATCCATGATGACAGGGACGCGGATTTCGCTGGTCGCGATGGCATGGCTTCTGGCCGCGTGGAGCGCCGCGCCGGCGGCGCGCGAGATGAAACTCGCGCCGCCTGCGGATGGTTCGGACGCGGTGCCGGCGCTGCGGGAGGCGCTCGCGAAGTGCCGTGCCGGGGGGATCGGGAGGCTGGTTCTCGAGCCGGGCACATGGAACCTGCATCCGGAGAAGGCCGACGGCATGCACCGGCACATCTCGAACCACGATCCCGGCACCAAGCGCGTGGCGATCCACCTCGACGGCGTCTCCGGCTTCGAGATCGACGGCGGCGGGGCGACGCTGCTGTGTCATGGCGTCCTGACGCCCATCGCCGTGGACGGGTCGACCAACATCACCATCCGCAACCTGACGATCGACTGGGACAAGCCGTTTCATCTCGAGGGGACAGTGATGGCGGTCGGCGAGGACTTCTTCGATGTGGCCTTCCTTCCCGAATGCGAGGTTGTGCTGCGCGACGGCCGGCTCTACGGCGGCATGGCCGAACTCTTCTTCGGCGAACTGCAGGACCCGGGGCAGGCGCGGCAGGATTTCCAGTGGAACTACTGGGTCGATCCCGAGACCAAGGCCGCCGCCGCGATCCAGCCCCGGCTTTCGCTCTGGAATGCGAAGAGAAGGGCGTTTGCCGAGATCACGCAGCCGGAGACCAACCGCTTCCGCATCCGCGGCGCGCACACGGTGCTGCCCGCGGCGGGGTCGGTGATGGTTTGCAAGGGCATGAACCGCCCGAACCGGCTGTCGCCGGCGATCCACCTCTCCAGCGTGGACGGGGTCACGGTCGAGAACGTGACGATCCACCACGCGGGCGGCATGGGCGTCATCGCCGAGGACTGCACCGATCCCGTGCTTCGGAACGTCCGCGTGGCGCTCCGGCCGGGCGCGAAGAGCCTGATCACGACGACGGCCGATGCGACGCACTTCGTCGGGTGCCGCGGGAAGGTGACGGTCGAGGGCTGTCTCTTCGAGAACATGCTCGACGACTCGTGCAACGTGCACGGCGTCTATGCGATCGCCGAAGGCCTGGTTGCGCCCGACCGCCTGGCGGTCAGTTTCAGCCATTTCGAGCAGCTCGGCACGGCCTTCGCGCGGCCCGGCGACCGGCTGCGGCTGCTGCAGCGCGACACGCTGCTGCCCTACGCGGATTGCGCGGTGCGGGGGATCGAGCGGCACAACGAGGACTACTACGTGCTGACGCTCGACCGGCCGATGAAGGACGCCTACCGGACGAACAGCAGCGTGGAGAACCTGTCGACGCACCCCGCCTTCGACTACCGGAACAACACGGTGCGCAACAACCGCGCGCGCGGGATTCTTGTGACGTCGGGCGGGAAGGTGGTGATCGAGAACAGCCGGTTCGAGAGGCCGTCGATGATGGGCGTGCTGGTCGAGGGCGACAACAACTTCTGGTACGAATCCGGGGCCGTGGGGGACGTGACGATCCGCAGCAACCGGTTCGTCGGACTGTCCGCGACCGCGCCGGTCTTCCGCCTTGCGCCTCTCCAGCCGAAGGAAACACGCCTTCAGCCGCCGTATCACCGCAACATCAGGATCCTCGACAACACGATCGAGGCGGCGAGTCCGCTCGTGGTCGATGCGGTCCGCGTCGCCGGCCTTGAGTTCGCGGGCAACACGGTCACGTTCGCGAACGGGGTGGGCGAGGGGCCCGCGGTGAAACTGCGCGCGTGCGAGGACGCATCCTTCCGTGGCAACCGCTTCTCGCGGCCCGTCACCGCCGTCTGCGAGCCCCCCAACCCGGCCGTGCGGCTCGAGTAAGCCGGAACTACTGGATGCTTGCGAACGCGTCGTCCTGTCCGTGAAACACAAAGCCCAGCCCCCGGAGGTGCCAGATTTCATGGCCCAGAACTTCCGTGGACGGGATCCAGCGACCCTTGGCATCCTGCTCGTGGGACAGGATCTCGATCCGGTTGCCGAACGGGAAGCATCGACCCGCCATGCGCTCGGCCCACTTGGGCTCCAGCGTCTGCGTCCACGCCCAGTTCCCCACGTCCACCACAACAACCCCGCGCTTGGGATCGCCGTCGGGATGGATCCGGTAGCGGGTGAAGCCGGGAGGAGTCGTCGTCCCGCACCCCGTCATCAGGCCGGCGGCGATAACCGCAAGAAGAATGGAAACGATCCGGATCACATCCCCGCCTCTTCCGTCATGCCCATGCCGGGGGTTTCCCACATGGCCTGCCCCAAGGCCTCCATCATCGGCTCCCAGCGGCCTTCGGCATCCTTGCGGCCCGTGCTGCGGACGCGGATGACCTTGCGGTCCGGGTCAGCATGGTAATCCGAGGCCATCCCCTGCTGCTGGCACCATGCATCGTTGCCTACGCAGATCGACAGGTCGGTTCCGCCCTTTGGCTCGTCAAGCCATATGCGATACGTCGTGCTGGAGGGCTCGTGCGTCATACAGCCGGCCCCCATAAGCAGGATACCCATTGCAACGATGGCTCTCATCGATTCGTCCCTTGATTGATGCGCATGGTGCCCATTCGGCCGTCCGATGGCAAGCCTGTTTGTCGGCAAATGACGTCAAATCCGATACGATGCCGGGCCGCTGGATTCCGGCTGTACTATAGTCGTAAACATTTGTACAGGAAATCGTTGCATTAGATCTGTCGGTGCAGACAAGGACGCTGTTGCGCTGGAAACTCGCATGTCATGTATTGAAACGGTTGCGGATTAGATGATGTATATCGGTTTAATTGTCTCAGTTAGTCAGTTGTCTAATAAGGCCGATATCTATCGGGATGCGACGTAGTGATCCGTTTCATGGCAATCGTCATGGTGTAGTCAAGGCAAGGCAGTCCCATCGGGATGGGGCAGGAGTCTGGCTGTCGCCTCCGAGTGGGCGGCGTCAGGCGTCGAGAATTTCGCGGACGCGGAGGGCGAGGATGGAGGCGGAGAACGGCTTCTGGAGGAGCGGCATGCCTTCCTCGATGAACCCGTGGTGGCCGAGGGCGTCGGCGGGGAAACCTGACATGTAAAGGACGCGCAGGTCGGGACGATCGGCCGCCAGCTTTTCCTTGAGTGCGCGGCCGTTCATGCCGGGCATGACGACATCGGTGAGCAGGAGGTCGATGCGGCCCGGATGCTGGGCGGCAATGGCGAGGGCCTCCGCGGGCGAGGCGGCGGTGAGCATGTCGTAGCCGAAGCCGCAGAGGACGTCCTCGCAGAGGGCGAGGATGGGAGGCTCGTCCTCGACGGCCAGAATCGTCTCGGTGCCGGGCGCGGGTTTGGGTTCGGTCTCATCCGAGTTCGCGGGGGCCTTTGCGTGGTGGCGGGGCAGGAGAATCGCGAAGGTCGTGCCGCTGCCCGGGCGGCTGTCGACCCTGATGAATCCGCCGTTTTGCCGTACGATGCCGTCGACGGTGGCCAGCCCAAGCCCCGTGCCCTTCCCGATGTCCTTGGTGGTGAAGAATGGCTCGAAGCTGTGGGCGAGGGTCGCCTCGTCCATCCCATTGCCGGTGTCGGCGAAGATCAGGCGGACGTAATCGCCAGGGACTGCATCGGTGCCGTTCGCGCACTGCGCGGCATCCAGATGCGTATTGCCGGTCGTGACATTGACCGCGCCGACGCCGTGGATGGCGTCGCGTGCGTTGGCGGCGAGGTTGGCGAGGATCTGGTCGACCTGGGAGGGATCCATGCTGACCGGCCAGACGCCGGCTCCCGGCTTCCAGATCAGATCGATGTCCTCGCCGATGAGCCGCCGCAGCATCTTGATCATGCCGGAGACCGTCTCGTTGAGGTCGAGCACGCGCGGATGGATCGGCTGCTTGCGGGCGAAGGCCAGCAGCTGCCGGGTGATGTCGGCCGAGTGCAGCGCCGCCTTGCGGATTTCGAGCAGCGCGGGCTGGAGTTCGCTGTGCGGTCCTGCGGCTTCGATGGCCCAGTCGACAAAGCCCTGGATCACATGCAGCTTGTTGTTGAAGTCGTGGGCGACGCCGCCGGCGAGCGTGCCGATGGACTCCATCTTCTGGGTCTGCATGAGCTGGGCATGCAGTTTCATGCGGTCGTCCTCGGTCCGCTTCTGGTCCTCCATCATGCTCAGGATGGCGCGGCGCGACTGTTTGGCGGATTCCAGCAGGCGCGCCGTATCCGCTTGGGCTGCCTGCTTGCCCTCCTCGGCCTGCCGCCGCGCCGTGATGTCGGCGAACACGCATGCGAAGCGGCCGGGGGCGGCCCGGAAGGCGGCGACTTCGAAATGGCGCCCAAGCGCCGCGGAGAACTGCTCGAACCGGGCGGGCTGTCCGGTGAGAGCGACACGCCCGTAGGTCTCGATGCAGAACGGTTCCGTGTCGGGGAGCAGTTCGCGGACGGTCCGGCCGACCGTGCGGTCGGCGCGCAGCCCGGTCATCGTTTCGAAGGCCGGGTTGACGGAGAGGAATCGGTAGTCGATGGGGCGGCCTGCGTCGTCGTAGACCATTTCGTGAAGCGCAAACCCGTCGAGCATCTCGCGGAACAGAAGCTGATATTGCTCGCGGGCGTGGTGCCGGTCGGTCTCGTCAATGACCGCGGCGACGGCGTGCAGCCGGTCGCCGAGGATGGCCGGTTCGATGCTGAACCGCAGGTGGCGGGTCTGGCGCCCGCCGTCGAGGTCCAGATCCGCATCCATCTCCCGGTCGTGAACGCCCTCTCCGGTGGCGATCACCGCCCGCAGCCCGGTGTTCAAGGGGCACGCCTCGCACAGCAGCGAGTGGCCGCATCCGGCAGGGGTCACGAGACGGTTGGTGCAGCAGAGGAACTCGCCCGCGCGCACCGAGCCGCCGTCAAAGGAGTTCCTTTGGAAGAGCCGCTTGGCGGCGGCGTTGGCCGACACGATCCGCGCGGTCGCATCGAAGACCAGGACAGCGACCGGGGCGGAGTCCATAAGGGCCCGGAGGTTCCCCTGCTCGCGCTGGAGGTCGGCGGTCTTCCGGTCGACCTCCCGAAGCAGGTCGGTGCGCTGCCGGGTGATGATGAGCACCACCCCCGACAGCAGCATGGTGACGAGGAACCCGGCCATGCCCGTCACCCAGCCCGTCCACGGTACGCGGGATTGGAACCAGTTCGGAAGGGTGTGGACGACGATGGCATAGGTCCGGCCGAAGGCGAACAGGGGCGTTGCAAGCGACAGCCCGCCGGCGTGGCCGCCCATGCATTGCGTACCGTCGTGATGGGGCGCGGAGCAGCCCAGGAAGCGGGGCGGCGTGTTGGACGTCAGCAGGAACACGCCGGCGACCACCGCGCCTTCGGAGGCGCCGCCCATCCGCATCGTGCGCACGGTCAGGCGGTCGATCCGCACCTCCAATGCAGCCACGCCGGGTGGGCGGGCCGACATCACGGGCTGGACGAGGAGCAATCCCTGCGGCTGGTCGGGGAGGGCGATCAAGGGGACCGGTTCCGATGCGCTCGGCATGCCGGTCCGCCGCGCCTCGTCGATCGCCGCGCGCCGGATGAGGTCGGAGCCGAGATCGTAGCCCAGGAGGGTTTCGTGGCCGGCCAGCGGCTCGACGTAGAGGGCTGGATAGAGGATCTCGCGGGGATCCGGGGCCGCGCGTTCGCCGCGCTCGTCCAGCCGCCAGACGGCGAAGCCGTCCACTCCCTCCGCGTGGGCCGCTGCCTCGACCGTCGCGGCGGCGCCGGGCTCAACCTCGGGCATCCAGACGCAGACTTCGCATCCCGTGTCGCGGGTCAGGCGGCTGCAGAAGGCACGGAACTCCTTCCGATCGACACTTTCGCTCGACTCAAACAAAAGTGCGATGTGGTCCAGCGCGGCGCGCAGATCGCGGATTTCCTCGGCGATGGCGGCGGTCTGGGCGCGGGCGAGGGCCAGGAACGCCTCGCGGTCCGACCGGCGATCGGCGGCATGTACCATCCACGCCGTGCCGGCGGACAACAGGAGTCCGGCCGTTGCGCACAGAACGGGCTCGATGTGGCGGAGCCTCCACTGGCGGTCCGGCGCCAAGCTGTCCCTCCAGACCAGCAGGCCAAGCCCGGTCGCCAGCAGGACGATCATGGCGACCCCGAAGATCACGACGGGGCGGCGGGCCGTCGCGATCGCGTCGTGCCAGCGGGCGGCCTCCGTATCGACACCGACTACCATCGAAACATCTCCGGAGCCCGGGTCGATGACGGGCGCGAAGGCCGATACGAACGAGCCGTATTCATCCGCGTAGGGGCCCGCGGTGACGGCCTGTCCGGAACGAAGCACGGCCTCGATCTCGACGGGCGGCTGTCGGTAGACCGTTCCGGGCGGGGAGGCGAACGGATCGCCCTCCGGGAGGCTCTCCGGGCCGAAGCGGATCTCGCGTCCGCTCAGGGCCAGGCTGTACATGCTGCGGATGCCGAGCGCGCCGGCGCCCGCGATCATTTGCGACCGGATCCTCTGGAACGCGGGGCGCTGCCGGTCGGCGTCGGTGAACGAAAGCGTTGCCACGGCCCCGGCGTCGATGGTGCGGGCGACCGCGCGGGCCTGGCCGAGCAGCGAGGCGCGCAGATCCGCATCGGCCTGCCGCCCGTGCCGGACTGCCGTCCACGTGCCGGCGAGAGCCGTGAGCACGATCCCCACGAGCAGGCCGGATCGGATGCCCCGGTCGAGCATGCGGTGCGGAGACTCCCGGGGTGCGGATGTCATTTCCGCTCCGAGCTGTCGTACCGCCTGGGCTGCCCGGCCTTGGCAAGCAGGTCGTTCACTTCCTGCTTCAACTGGAGGACGCGCATCTCGCGTCCCAGTGTGGCATCGTGCCACCGTCGCAGTTCGTCGAGTTGGGCGGTGAGCCGGGCCTCCGACTCCTTGCGCACGGTGATATCGTAGTTGACGCCGATCATCCGAAGGGGCTTTCCGGAGGCGTCCCGCGTGACCTCGGCGAGCCCCTTCAGGTGGCGGACCGTGCCGTCGGGCCGGATGACGCGGAACTCGATGTCGAACTCGCCGTCGCCCGCCAGGGCGCGCTGGACGGCGGCCTGGGCGCGGGCGGCGTCCTCGGGATGCAGACGCGGGGTCCATGCGTCATAGGCCGACGTGAAGTCCGCCTTGGCGATGCCGTAGAGCAGGCGCATCCGCTCATCCCAGATCAGAACGTCGGTGACGATATCCCAATCCCAGATGCCGAATTCGGCGGCCCGGGCGGCCAGGTCGAATCGCTCAAGAAGCCTCCGCCGCTCCATCTCAATGCGTTTCCGTTCCGTGATGTCGAGGTTGACGACCACGGCGCCGTC
>CAYRFK010000066.1:0-7432 GCA_964423465.1 uncultured Verrucomicrobiota bacterium
GGCCGGCGGGGGCGGATCGGCGGGCGGAGCGGGCGGCGGAATGCGCGAGGCATAGGACTCATCGCCGCCAGCCGGCGGCTCGGGAGGCGGGCGCAGCGCGGCACGACGGCGGCCGGCGGCGCGCATCCAGCGCAGCCATGCGACGAGCGGCGCGAGAAGCAGCAGCACGCCGAGGGCACACGCCGCCCACGGCAGGACGACGGGGATCATCGACGCCGCCCACGCGACCACCGCGAGGCCGGCGGCCCAGCCGGCGATGCGGCGGCCCCTGCGCACGCCACGTCGCACCAGCACCGCGCAGGCCAGCACGGCTGCGAGGCCGGTCAGCGCCATGCGCGTCACCGCGGCCCAGTCGGCCGTCACGGCGAGCGACACCGCCAGCCCGCCCTCGGCCAGAGTCACCGGCTTCGTGAACTCCCACTGGCGGTCGGATGCGAAACCGGCCGGGACCTCGGGTTTGCCGCCGCCCCAGGTGTCGGCGCCCATCGCAAGAAGGACCACCACCGCCGTGCCGACGACGGCCGCGACCCACGACGTCCACGCCGCAGGCCGGCGCAGGCCGATGTTGAAGGCGATCGGAGCGCCGGCGAGGGCGATCACGACACCGAGGATGAGCCACGCGAAGCCCAGATGCGCCAGGTCGCGGAAGAACCCGCCCAGCAGGAATGCGAGACCGGCGGGACCGGAGGCCGGGCGCGCGGGGGCCATCATCGTCCCGCCGCCGCCCGAGATGTGGAAGTCGTCCGGCGTCGTGAAGCTCCACCGCGCAAAGACCGTCCGCGTGTCGAACACCGGCGCGTCAAACGCGAGCCGGTTGGACGCGCCGAGCTTCGGGGTCTGCTGCGCGTAGGTCAGGCCGATCCGCAGCGGCTGGTTCGGATCGAGCCGCCGCTCGACCGGCACGAGCACCGAGCCGGCGCCCTGGTCGAGCGCCTGCACGGCCAGGCCGTCCACCGTCGCCGACCACAGCGCCGCGCCCTGCGGGAGCTTGACGCCGAGGTACTGCCGCGAGGTGTTCTTGACGAAGCTCGTGACCTCGGTCACCGCCTCGCCGTCGCGGCTGATGCGCGTCTCGAGCGTCGTGTGGTCCGCCACCTGCCCCACCGGCGCGAGCGTCGGAAGCCGGCGAACCTTGACGACCGCCTCGTGCGGCCCGCCAACGTATTTCGACGCGTACAACACGCGGTCGCTGACCAGCAGCGCATATTCCTTCGGGAGTTCCTCGGGCGTGATCGGCAGGATCGCCGCGTCGCGCCGGGTCTCCCCCGCCAGCGCCAGGCTGGCCGCGCCTGCGAGGACGAGGTATCCCGCCTCGCTCTCCGGCCCGATCGTCCGGATGCCGCCGACCGCAACCTCGCCGCCCTCAAACGCCGCGGGCTGCTGGTAGGTGACGAGCAGTGTGTAGTCGCCGTGGACCTTGTCCTGAAGCTGCACGGTCCACACGTCGCCGTCCTGCTGCCGCGCGCGGATGTCGCGGCCGGTGATCTCGACGTTGCGCATCTCGGGCGGGATGCGGACCCGCAGCGTCCGCGTCGGCGCGCCGGCGATGAAGTAGGTGATCGAACAGCTCCCGTAGAGGCCGCTCTCGCCGAGCGTCGCCAGGTGGAAGAGCTCCGCGTGCAGCGCGGGTTCCTCGCGCTCGATGCCGGCGGCGAGCGTCCAGTCGCCGTCCTTGAACCGCCACGCGCGCTGCGCACCGGGCACCGCGACGGGCAGCGAGCCGGTGTGCATCTCGCGCAGGTTGGTCACGGTGGACGGCTCGAGCCGCACGCCCTTTTCGGCACGCAGCACGACGTGGCCGCGCTCGGTGCGGGCGCCGGCGACTCGGACCTTCGGCACGTCGAACTTCAGGTCGTCGTCCTTCAGCGACCGCTCCAGCCGCACCTCGAACAGCCCGCGGCCGGAGACCTCCTGCTTGAAGACCACGCGGATCTTCCGCACGCCGGCCTCGTCGCGGATGTCGCTGTCGCCGACGTTCGGCCCCGTCACCTGCGCGACCGTCCACGCCGGGTCGGTCTCGATCGTCACCTCGCGCGCCGGGGCGTCGCGGACGTCGAGCTCGATGGATGCCTGCAGCACGAGGTCGTTGTCGGCCAGCGAGACGACGAGGCGTTCCTCAGCATGGACCGCCGTGACGATGTCGTCCGCGCTCATCTGCATCTGCACCGGCAGGTTCGCAAACTGGTAGGCGTAGGCGCTGCGCGTCGGCGGCGCGCGGCGCGGGATGCCCTCGCTCTTCACGTCCGGCAGCGCGGCGCGGTCGATCTGCGTCAGGCCGGCGGCCTTCTGCACGACAAGCTTGATCGCGCCGTCGGCCCCGACGAGCAGGAAGCCGCTGGCGCGGATCACGTCGCGCGGCGCGGGGATGCCGAGGTCGAACGTCGTCGGGAACGCGGGCAGTACGGTCTCGCCCTCGATGCCGAGCTGGTAGATCTTCTCCTGCGGACGGCTCAGCGACACCTCCAGCCGCCGCGCGCCGCCCTCGCCGGGCTCGATCCGCCACTCGCGGATGTCGATGCCGCGGACCTGCGTCACGTTGAGGCCGGCGGGGAGATCGATCGCGAGCGCCTGCAGCGAGCCCTGCACCACGCGGTAGGTCAGCAGCGAGTCGATCCGCAGCGCGCCGACGCCGGCAACCGCGATGGTGTGGAGATCGCACGCCGCGGCGAGGTCGCCGGTCAGCTTCGCCACCTTCGGCCGCCAGCGCATGTCGAGCGGGCTTCCGGAGCCGAGGAACGCCGTCGCCACGGTGCCGCCGTCGGGACCGGGAACGCTCTCGACGTTGAGCGCGCCGTCGAACTTGAGATCGAGGTCGGCACGGTCGCTGACGACCCGGACGCGGCGGATCGTCGCGTCGGGAAGCTCGACGCGCGCACGGCGGAGGTCGCCTTCGACCGCCGCCTGGACGGCAAACCGCAGTTCGATCTTCTGCGCGCCGCGGCGGTCGAACTTCAGGACGTAGTCGCCCGCCTTGCGGTCGAGCGTCACCGCGCGCGGCAGCGCCGGCGCCCCGTCGCCGAGCACCGAGAGCAGGCCCTTCGCCACGCGCAGCTCAACGCCGGCCTTGCGGACGTCCGCTTCGAAGGAGACGCCGACCGTCAGGTTGTCGCCCTTGATCTCGCCCGCGACGGCCAGCTCGCGGATCTCAAGATCCGGCCGTCCGTCGTCCTTCGCCTGCGGCGTCACGCACGACACCAGCATCCCCGCCATCGCCCACAGCACCAGGTTTGTCTTCATTGCGATCCTCCGTCCGAACGTTCTGACCGCTTTCTTGAATCGAGTGGTCATGGAATTGTCATGGGGATGAAAAGAAAGTGTCGAGGGGCGAGGGCGGGCGGCCCATCTTCCGTCTTCCGTCTTCCGTTTTCCGTTTTCCGTTTTCCGTCTTCACGGCATGCTCTGCGCCGCCTGGGCCAGGCGCACCAGTTCCTGGACCTGCGGATCGATCGAAAGTTCCAGAGCGACCGGGCGCAGCACGCCGAGCGCGTCGGCGAGATCGCGGCCCTGCGAGAAGGTGTGGGGGCTCAGGCGCAGCAGCTCGGCGAACTCCGCGACGCCGGCGGCGAGGCGGAATCGCGGGGCGGCGGCGGCGAAGTCGCGCGTGAAGTCGCGCGCGGTGACGCGCCGCTCGATCTCCTCGACGCGGCCGGTCTCGACGTCGCGGTAGCGCACGCGGACCGTTCCGATCCACTCCGAGGCGCTGCCGTCGAGCTGCACGTCGTAGAGCGCCGTCACCGACTGCCCCGAACCGACCTCGCCGGCGTCGACGGTGTCGTCGCGGAACTGCTCCTTCGTCAGCGCGCGGTTCTCGTAGCCAAGCTGGCGCCAGCGCTGGACGCGGCGCGGGTTGAACTCGACCTGGATCTTCACGTCGGACGCGATCACGTGCAGCGTCGCGGCGAGGTTGTCGACGAGCACACGCTTCGCCTCCTCCGCGGAGTCGATGAACGTGTAGGCGCCGTCGCCCTTGTCCGCGAGGCTTTCCAGCATCGCGTCGTCGTAGGCGCCGGAACCGAAGCCGAGGACGGTCAGCCGCACGCCCTGCTTCCGGTGGGCCTCGACGGTCGACAGGATCGAGGCGGCCTCGGTTGCGCCGAGGTTCGCAACACCGTCGCTCATCAGGATCACGCGGTTCGACGCCCCGCTGCGGAAGGCCTTCGCCGCGACCTCGTAGCCGAGCTTCAGGCCGCCCTCGAGCTGCGTCGAGCCGACGGTTTCAAGCGAGTCGATGACCTTGAGGATCTCCTCCTTCTGCGCGGCCGGCGTCGGCTCGAGCCGCAGCGCCGCCTTCGAGCCGAACTGGACCACTGCGACGCGGTCCTCGGGGTCGAGTTGATCGACGAGCATCCGCAGCGAGCGGCGGATCAGGCCGATGCGGTCGTCGGTCTGCATCGAGCCCGACGTGTCGATCACCAGCGTCAGGTTCGACGGCACATGCTGGTCGCGCCCGATCCGCCGGCCCTTGATGCCGATGCGGAGAACGTCCATCGACGTGCGGAAGGGAGACGGCGCGCCGTCCACGTGGATCGCGAACGCGCCCTTCGTCGGCGGCGCAAAATCGTAGTCGAACGCGTTGACGAACTCCTCCGTCCGCACCGACTCCGGCTCCGGCCGCTTCCCCTCCTGGATCGATCGCCGCGCCATCGTGTACGACGCCGTGTCCACGTCGATCGAGAACGTCGAGAACGCATTCTCCGCCGCCTCCACCACCGGGTTGAAGCCGGCGGGCTTCGCGGGCGCCTCCTCCAGCTTCTTCTCCAGGTCCTCCAGCCCGGCGACGTCCTTGCCGGCCCTGGCGAGTCCGGTCAGCTCGGACTGGGGCTTGGACTCGGGTTGGGCGACGAAAGCTCCGGCGGTCACGCCGGCGTGGACGGTGCCGTCGGGGGACGGCGTCGCCTCGCGTCCGCTCACGCTGCGCCCGGAGAGCACCCCGTTCACCACGAGCGGCTGGGGGTTCTTCGCCACGTCGTCGTCGCTGTCGTGATCGAAGCCTTCCATGTCGCTCTTGCGCCGCAGTTCGTCGACCGGGGCGCGGTAGCTCCGGCGCGTGTCTGAAACGTCCCAGCGCTCGACGTCCTGCTCCTTCTTATCCTGCGCGGCGTATTGGTATCCCAGCGCGGCGTTGCGGTCGCGCTGGTCGGCATCGGCCGTGCGCCTCACGCGCAGGCCTGCGGCGGTTCCATACATGGCAGCGCTTGAAGCCGGCTTCTGTCCCGCCACGGCTTCGCTGAAGTCGAGCGCCTCGCCGGCCTTCGCCTTGTTTTCGGCCAGGGCGCGGCGCGCGCGGGTGCCGGCCTCGCGGGCGGACTCGATCTGGCGGTCGAAGTTCGATGTGTCCGCGGGCGGCCCGCCGGCACCGCCGCCAATCGCGATGAACTCGCCGCGGCGGGCGGCGGCATCGAGCGTGGACTTTGTGGTGACGACATCGGCGATCGAAGGCTGGACGGCGTACAGCGTGGTACCCATCCGCTCGCCCACGGCCTCCTCGGGTGCGTTTGCCGCGGAAGCCTGTCCCTTCTCGTGCAACGCCGAACCGCTGGAGATGATCGCTCCGCCGGAGTATGTCACGCCGCCGTTCAGGGCCAGCGTGCCGGCACCGGCCTTCGCAAGGGCCGGCTCTGCGGCCGGGGTGGCACCCGACCATCCCGATGCTCGGTCGACATGCCGCCCGTTGCCGTCGACCGCGAGCGTGCCGGCACCCGGCCCGGCCGGGAGCTTGTCGACAGCCTGGAGCCCCGGAACGCCAGCGACGCCCTTGTCGCCCCGAGAGGACTCAAACCATCCGGCGCCCGCCTCCTTCTTCCGCTCCAGGGACAGCCTCGCCTTCTCGGCATCCGTGCCGGCGACGTTCTGTTTCGGCTCGCCGATGATCATCCGCGGCTGCGGCGTGCCGGGCGGCTCGAGGTTCGGAACCTTCGTCGAGGTCGGCGTGCCGACGAACATGGGCTTGGGGATGTCGCGCTTGAGTTCCTCGCCTTCCTTGTATTTGGTCTCGGACGCCCCGGACGCCGGGACAGACTTGGCCGGGGCGGCGATCATGGGCGGCGGAGGCGCGGCGGGGCGCGACGGCGCGGGCTGGGGCATCGGGACGGGTGTTGAAGCGGCCGCTGCGCCGCGCATGAATCGGCCGACCACCGGCACAACGCCCAGCGCCGGGATCTCGGCAGGCACGGCGGGCACGATCGCGGCCGTCGCGCTGGACGCCCGGCCTTCACCGGCGGCGGGGGCATCCATGAAAAAGTCATCGGCCGTCTTGGCGCCCGCCCAGCCGGCCCTTTCACCGGCCGGGGCCGCGGCAAACGGATCGGCCAGTCCGGAGGACCGGGTGCTTTCGGGACGCCGGACGGATGACTCATCGAGGGTGCCGAAGGGATCGGCGGCTGGCATGTCGCCGTCGGCCAGCCCCTCGTACTTGGCGACCATGGGGGCGCTCCGTCCGCCCGGCAGCATCAGCGCCACCAGGATCAGGGCCGGGACGACGACGAAGATCGCGGCGCGGGCGAGCGGGACGAGCCAGGCGTCGAGCCAGATCGTCGTCCGCGACGGCCGGACGGCAAGGATGGCGGCACGGCGGGCCGGATCGAGGCGTTCGGGGACGGCCGGGGACGCCGCCAGGGCGCCGCGCAGCAGGTCGAGGGTGGTCGCCAGTTCCTGCGCGGACGCCCGGCAGCCTTCACACCGGGAGAGATGGTCGCGGACCGCCGTCGCGCGCGCCGCGGGCAGTTCGCCCGCGAGGAACGCGGTCAGGTCGGGTTCGACCTTGGGACATTCGGGATGCGGTTTCATGTCAGAGCACTCCCGCCCGCTTGAGATTCGCGGACAACTTCTTGACGGCGTGGTGGAGCAGGCAGCCGACGTTGCCGACGGTGCGGCCGGTGGCGCGGCCGATGTCCTGGTAGGAAAGGCCCTCTTGGAGCCGAAGCACGATCACTTCGCGTTCGCCCGGGGCCAGCCGGGCGAGGTGTTCGAGGGCGAGGCGGGTGCGCTCGGCGGGGTCGTCGGTCGCCGGCAGCGTCACGGCCGGGCCGGCGTCCTCGACCGCCTTCTCGTGCAGCTTGCGAAGCCGTTCCTCGCGGCGGATGAAGTCGACGGCCGCATTGTGGGCGGTCCGGTAGAGCCACGGCAGGATGTGGGCGCCCTGCGGTCCCTCGGGACCCCAGCGGCGGTGGAGGCGGATGAAGGTCTCCTGCACGACATCCTGGGCCGCGTCCGCATTGTTCAGCAGGCGCGCGGCGTACCGCAACAGGGCTGTTTCGTGCAGGGCCATGACGTCCTCGAACGCCGGCGGTTGGGCCGGTTCTCCGGGTTTCGATCCACTGGTCTCGTCGCGTGCTGTGTCCGCCATTCGTTCACCCCTCGACCTCTACGCGTCGGACAACCCTTATACGCCTCCCGGGAACGCTCTATTCGGAAAAAGTGTCGAGTGTCGGGG
>CAYRFK010000066.1:7532-21014 GCA_964423465.1 uncultured Verrucomicrobiota bacterium
GTTCTTCTTGCATTGCCGCCGCGCCGCGGCATCCTTGCGGGCTGGATGCGGGCCGGACCGCCTGCGCCACGGAGGGGTTCGATGAAAGCGATGCGGATCGGCATTCTTGCGGCGGCGGCCATGGCGGCGGCGGGCGGGCTCTGGGGCTGCGGTGGCGGCAAACCGGTGCTGCATCTCTACAGCTGGGCGGACTATGTCGATCCCGCTCTTCTGGAGCGCTTTGAAGCGGAGAACAACTGCCGCGTCGTCCTCGACACCTTCGACTCGAACGAGAACATGTACGCCAAGCTCAAGGCGGGCGCGACGGGCTATGACGTCGCCGTGCCGAGCAGCTACATGATCCAGATCATGCGGCACGAGAACATGCTCGAGCCGTTGAACCGGGCGCTGCTGCCCAACGTGGTGAACGTCGACCCGATGGCACTGAAGGTGACGATGGACGAGGAGATGAAGTCCTGCGTCCCCTACACGATCTCCTACACGGCCGTCGGCTACCGCAAGAGCAAGGTTCCAAACCTGGTCGAGTCGTGGGCGATGTTCGACCGCGAGGACCTCAAGGGCCGCATGACGCTGCTCAACGACATGCGCGAGGCGATTTCCGTCGCGCTGCGCTTCAGCGGGTTCAGCGGGAACAGCACGAAGGACGAGGAACTCCAGAAGGCCAAGGAGGTCCTGTTGCGCTGGAAGAAGAACATCGCGAAGTTCGAGAACGAGCAGTACAAGCCGGGCCTCGCGTCGGGCGAGTTCCTGCTCGTGCAGGGCTATGTCGGCGATCTGCTGCAGATCCAGTCCGAGAACCCCGACATCGGCATCTTCTTCCCGAAGGAGGGCTTCGTCACCACCTGCGACTGCGTCGTGATCCCGAAGGGCGCGAAGAACGTCGAGCTGGCGCACAAGTACATCAACTTCCTGCACGACCCCAAGGTCGCCGCGCAGAACACCTCGTTCACCAAGTACCTCTGCCCCAACAAGACCAGCTACGCGGAACTGCCGAAGGAGACCCGCGAGAATCCGGCCATCCTGCTCCCGCCCGAGCTCCAGGCCGTTTCGGAAGTGAATCTCGACCTGGGCGACGAGAATCAGAAGTTCATCAAGCTGTGGGACGAGATCAAGGGCGGGGAGTAGGCGGGAATTGAACGCCGAACACCGAACATCGAACGCCCAACATCGAAGTTCGGACTCAACAAACAACATCCAATCCTTGGACACCATGTCTCGGCCGGCTTCCAATCCCTGGACCTTCCGTTTTCCGTTTTCCGTCTTCCGTCCTCCTGAAGACTGACACCCTCATGAATACACTTCCCCGCGACTGGGCCGCGCTCGGGGCGCGGGTGGACAAGTGGACGCCGCCGGAGGGTGCGTTCAAGCCCGACGGAGCGTGGGTCCAGGAGTTCGCCCGGCACTCGTTGATCCCCTCCCCCGACGGAACGACCGGAGGCGGGATCGCGGGATCGCTGTCGGTCGGCCAGATCCCCGCGCCCGGGGCGCTCCGCCTCAACGCCACCGAGACCGTCGTCGCGGGTTTCACGGCGATGACGACGGAGGCCGGGATCGTGTGCGGCCCGGCCCCGTTGCTGACGCCGCGGCGATGGAGCCTCGACATCCGCTGGGACATCCGCGATCCGGGGCGGGCGGAGGCGGGCGAGCTCGATCAGGACCGTTTCGGCCGCGTGGAGGGCCAGGAGATCGTCTTCGGGGTCGGCGCTGGAGGGCCGACCTCCGTGTCGGCCGCTCCCACGGCCCGGACGGAGCCGGGCCCTCCAGAAGGCCTGACCCCGAAGGGCGCGGTGCGTGAACGCCGCATCCCCGCGCCCGCGCGCTGGACCTCGTTCTGGTCGCTCTTCGCGGTGATTCCGACGCTGCCGTTCGAGGCGGGCGCACCGCTGGAATTCGACCTGCTGGAAGACCTCGAGCTTCCCAAGCCTGGCCAGCGCATCGTCTACGTCGGCCGGCACGAGGTGGCGCTTGCGGGGCGGACGCTGAACCTGCACGTCTTCGAGCAGACCGGCCGCGGCGTGATGCCGTGGCGCTGGTGGCTGGACGATGCCCACCGGATCCTGCTCGCGGCGGGCGGGCGGCGGGCCTACCTGGCCGGGGCCGCGGCGAGAAAGGGAGGCGCGGCATGACGGCGTTTCGCACCAGCCGGCGGACCTTCCTCAAGACGGGCGGCGCGGGGGCGCTCTCGCTGATGCTCGCGGCCCGGCGCGCGCCGGCGGCGCCGGAGAAGCGGCCGCCGAACCTGCTCTTCATGCACACCGACCAGCAGCACTGGGAGGCAGTCTCATCCTTCGGCTGCGCGCACGTCCGCACGCCCGCGATGGACCGTCTCGCCGCGGCGGGCACGTCGTTCAGCCTGTCCTATTCGGCCAATCCGGTCTGCTGTCCGGCCCGCACATGCTGGTACACCGGCCGGGCATCGTCGGAGAATGGCGTGATCATGAATGACGCCTGGCCGATCGCGCCGGACATGCCGGACATGGGCCAGTGGATGTCCGCCCGCGGCTACGATTCCGTCTACGCCGGCAAGTGGCACGTCACGGGGCGGGCGTTCACGCAGAGCTTCCGCGTGCTGACACCGGGCTCGGGGGTCGGCGAGGTGACGGACATGGCCGTCTCGCGCGCCGCCGAGGGTTTCCTGCGCTCACGCAAGGCGGGCGGAAAGCCGTTCTTCCTCAACCTCGGCTTCCTCCAGCCGCACGACTGTTGCTACTGGGTCTTCGAGCACGGCGACGGCACGCCGCTCACACGGCTCGGCGCGCTGCCGGGGGACGTCCCGCCGCTGCCGCCCAACCACGGTTTCGACCCGAACGAGCCGGAGGCCCTCAAGCGCCGCCACGGGGAGAAGAAGGCCGCCTGGTCCGCCGAGCACTGGCGCTGGTACCTGTGGAACTACTACCGCATGGTCGAGATGGCCGACGCGGAGATCGGCCGCGTGCTGGACGCGCTCGAGGACGCGGGGCTCGCGGAGAATACGCTGGTGGTCCTGACGGCCGATCATGGCGACGGGCTCGCGCGGCACGGGCTGACCTCGAAGATGTTCCTCTACGACGAGGCCGCGCGCGTCCCGTTCATCGCCGCGTGGCCGGGGCGCCTGCAGGCCGGAAGGCGTGACGAGCGGCACCTGGTCTCGGGCCTCGACGTCGCCCCGACGCTGTGCGATCTCGCCGGGATCGAAGGCCTGCCGAAGGCGCGCGGGATGAGCCTGCGGCCGCTGCTCGAGGGGCGCGACAACGCGGCGTGGCGCGAGTTCCTCGTGTCGGAGACATTCCGCACCGGACGGATGGTTCGCACGCCGGAGTACAAGTACGTCGCCTACCAGGGCGACCCGGTCACGCAGCTCTTCGACATGCGTGCCGACCCCGGCGAGATGAAGAACCTCGCGCCGGAGGCGGCGAAGGCGGATGTCGTCCGCGACCTCGCCGCCCGTCTGGCCGCATGGGAGGGCTCGCTCGACATTCTTCCGCTCAAGGAGCCCGGACCCAAGACCGGCCCCGGCGGCAGGAAACGGGGCGGCGCGAAGCCGACGTAGCCGGCTCAGACCCCCTGCATCGCGGCCGCGAAGCGCTGCTGGCGCGGCGCGGGGGGCGCCACGGGCGCCAGGGTACCGAGCATCGCCTTCACCTCGGCGATGCGGACGGCCGGATCGGGGTGCGTCTTGGAAAAGCCGAGTCCGCCGGGCTTGTAGCCCTTGCCCATCTCCGCGAGCATGTCCACCAGCGCGGCGGGGTTGTAGCCGGCGTTGACGAGGATGCGGAGGGCAGCCGCGTCGGCCTCGCGCTCGGACGTCCGCCCGTAGCCGCTGTTCATAAGCGTCTGGGAGATGTCGCCGATCGAGCCCTCGAAGGCCTTCGTCGCCTCCGCCAGGTCCGCGCTGCCCAGCGACTTGCCCGCTTCGACGACCATCGTCGTGAAGGCGCCGGTCCACCGGCTCTTCTTGATCGCGCGCAGGCCGTGCTTGTACTGCACGTGGCCGATCTCGTGCGCGAGCACCGCGGCCAGTGCGTCCTCCGTCCGGCACAGCCGCAGCATGCCGCGCGTGACCGTGATCAGGCCGCCGGGGCCGGCGAAGGCGTTGACCTCGTCCGAATCAAGCACGAGGAAGTGGTAGCCGCCGAACGTCTCGGGGCGGTCGGAGAACAGCGCGAGCGACTGGCCGAGCTGGTTGACGTAGCGGTTGAGGTCGGCGCGCTCGGACGGCTTGTAGGAGCCGAGGATCGTCGCCGTGACGGACCGGCCGATCCAGTACTCGTTCTCCGGCGTCAGTTGCTCCATCGCGTTGCCGAGCGCCTCGCCGGTCTTCACGATCGACTGCGCCTGCTCGTGTGTGACCGCGCCGGTGGCCTCGCCCACCGCCGCGACGCCCTCGGAGAGAACCTTCATGGTCTCGCAACCCGCGAGGCCCAGGGCCGCGGCAACGGGCAACGCCATGAACGCGGACTGAAGCATGCGCCGGTTCATTGCGCACCCCCTTCCCGCGGCGAAACGCGGCCCGCGGCGAGGAAGGCCTCGGCCTCGGCGGCGGTGACCCGGAACGCCTCCATGCGGTCCACCCACGCGAAGTTCAGCTCGGGGTTCTGCGTCCGGTACTCCTTCTCGATCTGCTGCGTGAACCCCTTGGCCGCCAGGGACACCTCGCTGGCCGACGTGCCCGCCTGGGCGTCGGCGGCGCCGGCCTTCAACTGCAGCCGGCCGGCGGTCAGCGCCGACTCGTGCATCCAGCCGGACTGCCCGGCCGAGGTGCGGACCTGCATCCAGGGTTTGGAGGGGCGGACGATGTCCACCTGCGTGCCGTAGGGAAGGTCCGCGAGGACCTTGCCGAGGAACGACGCGGTGGCACGGACCTGGCCGGACCGCACCTGCACACTCATCCGCTGCGGCGCGGGCGCCGCGGAGGCCGTCAGGACCCCCGCTGCAAGCGCGACAACCATGGCCCACCTTTTCATGCTCCGCTCCTTGTCAAACCGACGCTATTCGTTCACCTTTATTCATATGTACGCCGCGTGAACCCGGAACGCAACAGCATCGCGGCCCCGTCTGATGGGGCCGCGGCGGTGCGCGGGCTCCGCGCCGGGCGGCGGGCGTCCGCGCTGGCCGCCCTGGCCGCCATCCTGCTCGGCGGCGGCTGCTCGACGCAGGGCAGGATCGCCCGCGAGATCCCCGAGTCCCGCCGCGACCATCCCGAGATCCTCCTGATCGAGGCCACCGCGTACTGCCCCTGCGGCCGGTGCTGCAACTGGCGACGGAACTGGCTGTGCCGCCCCGTCGTCGCCTCCGGCCCGAACCGCGGCCGAAGCAAGGCGGTGGGCATCACGGCGAGCGGCACCGAGGCCCGCCCCGGAACGATCGCCGCAGACACGCGCGTGCTGCCGTTCGGCACGATCCTCTACGTACCCGGCTACGGCTACGGGCGCGTCGAGGACACCGGCGGCGACATCAAGGGGAACCGCATCGACCTCTTCTACCACACCCACGCCGAGGCCCTCGAATGGGGCCGCCACAAGGTGCGCTGCCAAGTCTGGAAGCCGGATCGCCGCTGAGCGGTCTGCCTACCGGATCTCGACCTTCTCGATCAGGACCGGCTGGGCGGGGACGTTCTCGTGGCCGGCGACCATGGTCGTGGGGACCGTCTTGATCCGGTCGACGACGTCCATCCCGCGGGAGACGCGGCCGAAGACGCAGTAGCCGAAGCCGTCGAACGTCGGCGCGCGGTGGTCCAGCATCGGGTTGTCCACCACGTTGATGAAGAACTGCGACGAGGCACTGTGCGGGTCGGGCGTGCGGGCCATCGCGAGGGTGCCGCGCAGGTTTCCGAGCCGGTTCGTCGCCTCGTTCGGGATCGGCGCGCGCGTCGGCTTCTCGCGCATGTCGGGCATGAATCCGCCGCCTTGGATCATGAAGCCGTCCATGACGCGGTGGAAGATCGTCCCGTCGAAGTGGCCCCGCTTCGCATACTCCGTGAAGTTCTTCACGGTCGCCGGCGCACGGTCGCCGAAGAGGTCGACCTCGATCTCGCCGAAGCTCGTCCGGATCACCGCCACCGCGGGCAGCTTCTCCGCCGCCGGCGCCGCCGCCGCTTCGTTTGCCGTCTGCATCCGCGGCGCCTGCGAGCAGCCCGCCGCAATCACCACCGCCGCTGCCGCCGCTATCGTCCGCCACGCCATCGTCATGTCATTCATGGAATTTTCACCTTTAGCTGCCTTTGGGGTCCGGGTACTCCGGACGCCGGTTCCACTATCATTCCGTTGGGTTCAGGATCAAGTCGTCCCGCAACGTTCCGGCTCCTGCCGCACGGCCGGGGCGCTCCGGCGGATCGCTGCGCCGGATCTCGAGTTGTGTCCGCCACACGGACCCGTTGCCGGAGAAGACCAGCGGCCGCTCCCGCACGTCCCAGGTCTGCTCCGTCAGCGTCCGCGTGCCGAAATCGATCGTGGGTGGAAGCCCGATCCGGGGGAGGACGT
The DNA here is from genome assembly GCA_964423465.1 of uncultured Verrucomicrobiota bacterium. Taxonomy (GTDB): domain Bacteria; phylum Verrucomicrobiota; class Kiritimatiellia; order PWTM01; family PWTM01; genus VGWF01. Next base: position 13,991 of record CAYRFK010000066.1, read on the forward strand.
CGGGGTCGACCGTGGGGTAGAAGAAGAGGTGGCTCGCGACGAGGTCGTCCTCGTCGTTGAGGGGCATCGCCAGTTCCGCGGCCGTGTAGCGACCGCCGATGGCGGCCTGCGCGGCGCGCGCCACGGACCGGGTGAATTCGCGAATCCCGGGCCAGGGGTCGGCCCGGTCGACCGGGTTCGCCCTGACGGCTGCGGCGATCTCCGCCCTCGCCATCTCCAGGCAGGTCCGGATCTGCGCGCGGATGTTCGCGTCGGAGGTGTTGTCCGAATCGACGGCCACGATCAGGAACCCCGCCGCCTCGGGCATCCGGCCGCCAAGGATCTCCGCGCCCGTGAGCGCTGCGACGCGGGGAAACACGAGCCGGGCCGCGGCGGCCGGGGGCTGGACACGCCGGCCGCGGGCCACATCGTCGGGCCAGCCGGCGCAGAGCGGATCGCTCGCCCATGCCTCCACCGAGCCGGGATCCCCGGCCCTTGCGCGGAAGCCGTAGAGGATGAAACGGGGATCGTCGCCGCCCGATTCGTCCGCTACCCCAACCTCGACCTCCGCGATGCGCGCCTCCCATGTGTGCAACTGGCCGAACGTGGAGCACGCCACGTACACCGCGCCCCGGCCCGGTCCATCCACCGTGTTCCGGGCCAGCGTGCAGAGGTCCGCCCGGTTGTCCTTGTCGAACCGGCCCACCAGCGTCACCTCGTCGCCGAGGCCAAAGAAGGTGTGGCGCCGGATGCCGGGGCCAAAGGCGTGCCGCCCGCCGCCGTTCGGGCGGGCCTGGGACAGTGCGACATAGACATCGCCCGCCGGGTCCGCGGCGTCGGGGCGCGCAGGATCGGGACGCCCGCGCACGAACGTGAAGATGTCCGCGCAGCCGTCGCCATCCGCGTCCCCGGCGCATGGGATCTCGTCGCCGACACAGAAATGGTCGTGCCAGCGGGCCTTCGGGTGAAACGAGTCGCCGGCGGCGCGGGCGACATAGACGTGATGCGCCGTGTCGCCGTCCGACTCGCGGACGAAAAGGGCGAGATCGTCGGCCCCGTTTCCGTCGAAGTCTGCGACGAGGGGGATCTGGCCGGGGCCGAGGAAGCCAAGTGCCCAGATATGCGGGGAATCCGCTGCGGCGCGCCCGTTCGACCGGGCCACGCGGACCGCCCCGTCGCCGCCCGGCGTGAAGGCGATCAGATCGACCTTTCCGTCGCCGGTCACGTCGCCGAGCGCCGGGATCTGCGGGCCGGTGCAGAAGTCCCTGCACAGCCGGACGCGCTCGCCAAAACCGTTCCGCGCCCCGAAGACGGCATCCACGGCGCCGCGGTCGCCGCCGGCCGCATCGCGATGGAAGTAGACAAGATCGTCGAATCCGTCGCCGTCCACGTCGCCCACCTCCGGCACCACGCCGGGCGGAAGGGGATGGGTCGACCAGTCGACCGGGCCGTCGAAGCTCCGGCCCGACGTGCCGGCAAACAGCACGAGGACCCGGTTGCCGTCGAAGGCGACCAGATCGTCCCTGCGATCCCCGTTGATGTCCCCCACACGCACGAGTTCCGTGCCGGCCTCACAGAAGCCCCCGTGCCACTGCGCGCCCGGCGACGGGGCAAAATCGCCCGGATCGATCGCGTACGCCGAGACCGCCGCCGCCATCCAGAACCCCGTCGGGAGGATGCTTCTCATGATGGGTTTTCCTCACCCATGGGGGTGCTTCCACGGCGCGCGATAGTCGCGCTTCATGCCCGCCTTCGCCGCACCGGCAGCCTCGTTCGCAACCGCATCCCAGGCTGCCGCGGCGCCGGTGTCGCTGGCGATCATCGCCAGCTTGACGGCGGCGGTGGACAGCAGGCCCTCGACCGTCGGGCATGACGCGGGGCGCCGGGCGCGGACCGCGTCGAGGAAGTCGGCCATGTGGGCGAGTGCCATGTCGGCCTTGGCCTCCTGGACCCGGCGCTCGGGCGTCTTCCCCTTCGGCACGTGGACCCAGCGGGCGTCGGTGACGAAGACCGTGCCCTCCTCACCGTGGAGAAAGATGCCGTTGGACGTGTCCGGGTCGAACTCCTGTGCGCCCCACAGGCGGTGGCGCCAGGCGACCGGGGCGGAGGCGTAGTCAAACCACGCAGACATCGTGTCAGGCGTCGTGATCTTCCCGCCGTACTTCACCAGCCGCCCGACGGCCGTCACGGAGCGCGGCATCGTCTCGCCGAGGATCCACCGCGTCGCGTCGATCAGGTGGATGCCCCAGTCGACGAGGTGGCCGTGGCCGTATTCCTTTTCCAACCGCCACGCCTTGTGGCCGATCTGCGGGCAGTAGGGCAGCTTCGGAGCAGGGCCGCACCAGAGGTCCCAGTCCAGCGCCGCCGGCGGATCCTGCGGCGTCGTGTCGAGGAGCCCGGCGGTGTAGTGGATCTGCACGTCGGCCTGCACGACGCGCCCGATGCCGCCGGCCTTGATGAAGTCGCGCACGGCGCGGATCGCCGGGCTCTGTCGCCGCTGGAAGCCGATCTGGATCACGCGGTCCGGCTTCTTCTCCGCGGCGGCGGCCATGGTCTGCGCCTCGCGGATGTCGTAGGCCAGCGGCTTCTCGCAGTAGATGTCGAGCCCGGCGTCGAGCGCCGCGAGGAACTGCAGCGCATGCCAGTGCGGGGGCGTCGCGATCACGACCGCCTGCATTCCGCCGGCCGCGAGCAGCTCGCCGTGGTGCTTGAATTCGCGCGGGCGGCGCCCCTGCAGTTTCTCGATCTTGTCCGACGCAGCCTTGAGGTGGTCGCTGTCGACGTCGCAGACCGACACCACTTCGACGCCGCCCGCGCGGAAGGCCGCCTCGATGTCGACCAGTCCGTACCAGCCGCAGCCTATCAGGCCGAGTTTCACCGTGGGGACGGTTCCGCCCTGACCCCGTGCGCGCCAGGCACCCAGCGCCGCCGCACCCGCCGCCGCCGTCCCGAGAAACCGCCGCCGATTCATGTCCGTCATGCGCCGTCCTCCGTGCTGTGCCCGCATCCTGCCACGCCCCGGCGTCACTGTCCAAGGATTGGACAACCTCCGCGCCGCATTTTCCAACCTTTGGAAGCCCCGTGACCATTCGACGGCAGGCAAGGGGTTGCGTTGGAGCCTCGTTGCTTGCACCGGGCGCCGCAGCCGGGGCACTATGGGGCCGGGATGAAACCGACTGCAATCTTCTGGACGGTGCTGCTGGCGGTGGCGGCGGGCGGGGCGTGGCTGCGCACCGACCGGCTCGGCGCCCGTCCGATGCATACCGACGAGGCCGTGCAGGCGGTGAAGTTCGGCGACCTGATGGAACAGGGGCACTACGTTTACAACCCGCGGGAATACCACGGGCCGACGCTCTACTACCTGACCGTGCCGTGGGCGCGGGCGGTGGGCGTGACGACGCTGGACGACATGACCGAGGTCCGCCTGCGACTCGTCCCCGCCGGTTTCGGCATTGCGCTGGTGCTGCTCGGCGCGCTGCTTGTGCCCGCCGTCGGAAGGAGCGGCGCGCTGGCGGCGGCCGTGGCGATCGCGCTGAATCCGTTCCTCGTCTACTACAGCCGCTACTACATCCAGGAAACGCTTCTGGTCTTCTTCACGGCGGCGGCGGTTGCCTGCGGCTGGCGCCATATGCGCCGGCCGGCGGCGGGCTGGGCGGCCGCCGCGGGCGCGGCCGTCGGGCTCATGTTCGCGACCAAGGAGACGTCGGCGATCGCCTTTGCCGCCGCGGCGGCGGGGCTGGCGGCGGCGGGTGCGCTGGGGCGCGGGGCGGACGGTCGTCCCCGGTGGTCCTCGATCCGCCCGGTCCACGCCGCGGTATTCGCGCTGGCGGCGGCGGCGGTGATCGTGGCGTTCTTCACCTCGTTCTTCACCCATGCGCGCGGCCTGTGGGATTCGATCGCGGCCTACGGGTTCTTCGCGGATCGAGCCGGCGGACAGGGGCACGCCAAGCCGTGGCCGTACTACCTGCATATCCTCTTCGGACACCGCGCCGGGCCGCTGGGCGTCTGGAGCCAGTGGCCGCTGCTGCTGTTCGGCGCGGCGGGAACGTGGTTCGCGATCCGCGTCGGTCCCGGCGCCCCGCCGGCGCCCCGGCTTGCCCGATTCCTCGCCGTCTTCGCCGTCGCGACCTTCGCGATCTACACCGCGATCCCCTACAAGACGCCGTGGCTGATCCTGACGCCGCTCTGGGCGCTCTCGATGCTGGCGGGCATCGGCGTGCGCGGGCTCTGGCTCGCGGGGCGCGGTCCGGCAGCGCGCGCCGTGCTGGTGCTCGTGCTGGCCGCGGGGGCGGGCGACCTTCTCCGCCAGGGGCGGTGGATCAACGGGCGCTATGCGGCCGACGTGCGGAATCCCTGCGCCTACGAGCACACATCGAGCGACCTCCTCAACGGCGCACGGATCATCCTCGACGCCGCATCGGCCTCGCCGGACGGCCGCGCGACGCTGGTCCGCGTCATCTCGCCCGAGTACTGGCCGCTGCCGTGGTACCTGCGGACGCTGCCGAACGTCGGCTACTGGACAGAGGTCCCCGAGGCGTGCGATGCGCCGGTGGTGGTCGTGTCGCCGAACCTCATGGACGCCGTGCAGGCGCGGTTGAAGGACCGCTACGTCCCCTCCATCGCCGGCCTCCGCCCCGGCATCGCCCTCCAGATCCTCGTCCGCGAGGATCTGTGGGCGAAGCTCCTCGAAGCGCGCAGCGCACCGCAGCCGGTCCGGTGATCCGAACCGGCAACCCGGACGCTCCGAAGCGCAACGCCTCCGGGATCGCCTCACAGGAGGGCGGCGACCGCCATCCATGCAAGGCCGGCGTTGCCGGCGGCGGCCCATGCGAGATCGCGCCGGGATCCCGCGGCGGCGTGCAGGCGGCGGTTGAAGGCGAAGGTCATGGGCAGGAGCACGCGCGTGGAGGCGTACTGCTCGCACCAGACCTGCGGGCCGAGGAAGAGCATCAGCACGGCCCAGGCCGCGCCGAGCCGCCAGAAGGCGTCGGCGGGGTCGCGCCGCACTGCGAAGAACATGGCTTGGACCGCAAGCGAAAGGGGGGCGAGAAGTTCAAAGAGAAGCCGGCCCCTCTGATTCCACGCCGCGCCGGGCGCATCGCGCATCAGGTCGCGTGCGGCGCCGGCGATGCGCTCCGCCCACGCCGCCAGCGGCAGGGCGAACGCGTCGGTCGGCGAGGCGCCCTCGCCGCCGAGCCGGATGCGGCACCACACGAACCACAGGCCGAGCGGAATCACGACCGCTGCTGCGGCAGCGGCCGTACGAAGCAGGTCCTTCCGGCGCAGGGAGGCCGGCGCGAAAAGGACGATCCCGAGCAGCGACGTTTCGCGCAGCAGCGCGGCCGAAGCCAGCGCGCCCGCTGCGCCCGCGGGCCGGCCGGCCAGCCATGCGGCGGCGAGGAGCAGCACCGCGGCGGGCAGATCGGGCAGCGACCGGTCGATCGACACCAGCGAACCGGTGGTCCACAGCAGCGCCGCCGCGAGCAGCAGGTCGCGCGGACGCTCCAGCCGGGTGCGTGCGGCGATGAGGCCGGCAAGGAGCGCGGCGAAGCACAGGTTGGCGAGTGCGTAGGCCGTGACCACCGCGCGCGGTCGTCCGCCACCGGCCAGCCACGCCAGCGCGGGCAGCCCGATCCGGCGGGCGCGGTACTCCGGAGTGTCGAGCGCGCGCTTCAGCTCGTCCGCACGCCGCAGCGCCGGATCGAGGGCAAGCTGAGCGTAGAACTGACCGTCGTAGCCTGTTTCCGAGACGGCCGGGGGCCGGAGGGCCGCGAACTCCGGCAGGGCGCGCGGCAGGTGCACCTCCCCGGCGCCGAGCCACCGCAACGGGCCGCCGGGTATACCTGGCGTTGAACGCAGCAACGCCAGCGGCACCGCCAGCAGCGCCGCGAGGACCGCGACCCTCACCGCGGAATGAAGTCCGCGCCCGCGCCGCTGTGAACCGTGGTTCATGATCGTGCACGGACCCTATCCGTCGGGCGTCGCGACGACAAGTCCGTCCGGACTCCGTTTCCGCCGTCGCCGGCGGTGGATGATCGCGCTACACTCGGCCCATGAAGACGCACATCGCAGGGGTTCTTCTGGCGGCGGCGATCTCCGGCGGCGCGGCCGCGGCGGAGACGGCGGGCGGCGGCGTGGGGTTCGAGAAGCATGCCGGCGTCCTTCGCGTGACGTTGAACGGCGCGCACTTCACCGACTACTGCTTCCTGGCGGAGCGGTTCCCTCATTTCGATCCGCTCATCGGGCCGACGGGGACGAACCTGATGCGGAACTATTCCATGCGGACCGTGGAGGGCGAAAGTCACGACCATCCGCACCACCGCGGCCTCTGGTTCACGCACGGCAACGTGAACGGCCACGACTTCTGGAGCAGCAAGAACGGCGAGCGCATCGTCCATGCCGGCTTCCTCGCCGTCGACCCGAAGGCCGGGAGCTTCACGGTCACCAACGACTGGCGCGCGGGGGATGCGGTTGTCTGCACCGACACGCGGACGTTCACGTTCCGGGCGGCGCCGGACGGCGGGGCCGAACTCGACTTCGAGGTGACGATCCACGCGCCGGGCGGCGACGTCGCCTTCAACGACACCAAGGAAGGCTCGATGGCGATCCGGCTCGCGACGGCGCTGCAGGTCGACAAGCCGGGCACGGGGCACATCGTGAACGCGGACGGCGTGACGGACAAGGACGCCTGGAGCCGGCGCGCGGCGTGGTGCGACGACAGCGGGCCGCTGGGCGGGGCGACCGTCGGCGTCGCGATCCTCGACCATCCATCCAACCCGCGCCACCCCACCGGCTGGCACGTCCGCACCTATGGCCTCTTCGCCGCGAATCCCTTCGCGATCAAGTCCTTCAAGCTCGCGGACAAGGAGGAACCGTTCATCATCCGTGCCGGGACCTCGGCGACGTTCCGCTACCGCTTCCTGTTCCACAAGGGCGACGCGAAGGACGCGGGGATTGCGGACCGCTTCCGCGCCTGGGCGGGCGGCGGGCGCTGAGCCGGAACGATTCAGTTGACCGTGAACTGCAGGGAGTCCATGGCACCGAT
>CAYRFK010000067.1:0-13682 GCA_964423465.1 uncultured Verrucomicrobiota bacterium
GATCGTGCAAAACTCAAGGAGGCCGGGTTTGCGTCCCTCGGCAACGCGACGCCTCTGCCCGCCGTGAGCTGGGTCAACCTGCGCGGGCCGAGCACCGATGCCCTCGACATCAAGGAGTTGTCGCGGCTCGAGATGGAGCACCGCCGGTCCATCTGGCAGCGCGTCCAGAAACTGCGCGCTGCGCCGGGCGGCGAGAGCCTGTACCTGCTCGACACGGCCCCGCAGCTTGGGATCCGCACCACGCGCATTCTCGCCGGGGTGGAGTGCCTGACGCGGGCGGACGCCAAGGCCAGCCGCACGTTCCCGAACACGATCGGGGTGGGCGGCGGCGACAGCGGGAACGGGCCGGAATGGCCGATCCCGTACGGCGTGCTCGTGCCGAAGAAGGTCGACGGCATCCTCGCCGCCGGCCGTTGCGTTTGCGTCGACGAGGGCCTGATCGAGAGCATGCGGCTCATTGCCTGCTGCATCCTGACCGGCCACGCGGCCGGCGCGTCCGCGGCGCTGTGCGTGAAGAAGGGCTGCGAGCCGCGCAACGTCGACATCGCTGCCCTCCAGGCCCTCCTGCGCGAGCAGGGCGCCTATCTCGGCTGAGCCCGGGAGCGTGCGCGTGCCGGAGCCCGACCAGCCGACGCCCCGGCGCGGACCGCGTCTCGACCCGCGCTGGATCGTGCTGGTCGTCGCTCTCGCCTTGGCCGCGGCGCCTCCGGCTCCATGGTGGATGGCGCTTCTGGTCCCCGCGGCAAGCCCGCTCACGGCATTGGCATCCTCCGTGGCGGCGAGGGCCGTATCGTTTGTCTCGGCATTCGGCATTCCGCTGCTGGTGCTTGCCGTGGCGCGGCCGCGCTGGATCTGCCGTTTCGCGTGTCCGCTGGGACCCGTGCTCGACGCGTGCGGACGGCTGCGACGCGGGGCGGCGGGGCGCATTCCTTCCGGGACTGGGCGGGTGTTGCTCGGGGCGATCCTCGGCGCGGCGGCGCTCGGTTGGCCGTTCCTTCTGTGGCTTGATCCCTTCGCGCTGGTCCATGCAGCCGGACGTATGGCACGGCATCCGGCCGATCTCGTGACCGTCGCGGCGGGGCTCGGTGTCGCGATTCCGGTGTTCTTCTCGATCCTGTTTCCGCGTGCGTGGTGCGGGAGGGTGTGCCCTCTCGGCGTGATGCAGGATCTGCTGTCCGGTCTGCGTCGGCGTTCCGATGCGCCGGCGGTTCCTGGCTTCCCGCCGGTTTCGCGGCGCGAGGTTCTCGGTGCGGGAATTGGCGTTGCGGCGGCGATCGCGACCCGGGCGACCGGGGGGGCCGTTCCCGCGCCGCTGCGCCCGCCGGGTGCGGTGCAGGGACCCCGCTTTGGCGCGGTCTGCGTCCGTTGCGGCAACTGCGCGGCGGCGTGCCCGGCGGGGATCATCCGTCCGGATCCCGGCCGCCACGGTGTCGTGTCGTTTCTCTCGCCGGTGTTGGACTTCACGAAGGACTACTGTCGCGCCGACTGCAACCGCTGCACGACGGTCTGCCCGAGCGGCGCGCTGGCGCCGTTGCGATCGCTCGATGCGAAGAAGGCATGGCGGATCGGGCTGGCGCGGGTCGATCTCGGCACCTGCATGCTGGCCGCCGGGCGCGAGTGCACGCAGTGCGTCACGGCCTGTCCATACGGCGCGATCACGGTCCTTTCCGATGGCTTCGACACCTCGCCGGCCATCGACCTTTCGCTCTGCAACGGCTGCGGCGCGTGCGAATCGGTCTGTCCCGTGGAGCCGGTCCGATCGATCCGGGTCGCGGACTCGCATGGCTCGTCGCTCCGGCACCCGCCAAGAAGTGGAGGACGTCAGCGCCGGGAGGGTCGATCCGTCGCGGTGAGCAGTGCGGAGTAGGACCCGTCGGTGGCGGTGTCGGGGGGAAAGAGGAGGCGTTCGGAGACGAGGGTGAAGCCGGGGGTTCGGGCGAGGAAGGCGCGAACGGCGTCGCGGTTCTCCTCGCGCTCGAGGCTGCAGGTGCTGTAGACGATGCGTCCGCCGGGCCGCAGCAGGGTGGCGGCGCGGTCGAGGAGCGCGGCCTGGGTGCGTCCGAGTTTCTCCAGCCGTTGCGGGGTGAAGGCCCAGCGGGCGTCGGGGCGGCGGCGGATGACGCCGGTGTTGGAGCAGGGGACATCCAATAGGATGGCGTCGAACGTCTCCGGCGACGGCGGGTCGGCCCGGCGGAGGGTGTCGGCGTCGACGATCGTCGCATCCACGCGCACGACGCCGACCCATGGCAGGCCGAGGCGTTGGAGGTTTTCACGCAGGCGGGCGAGGCGGTCCTCGTGCGGGTCCAGGGCGGTCAGCGATCCGCGCCCGTCCAGGTGCTCCGCGAGGATCACGGCCTTGCCGCCCGGCGCGGCGCAGGCGTCGAGGACGGCCTCTCCGGGCTTCGGCGCGAGAAGGTCCGGCGCCACAGCGGTCGAGGGATCCTGGACATAAAACCAGCCCTCCGAGAATCCGGGAAGGTCGGGGATGCGGATGCCGTGTCCGATGCGGATGAACCGCTCGGGGGCGAACGGGTGCGGCGTGGCCTCGACGCCCTTCGCATGCAGTTGGTGGACGTACTCGGCGGCCGGCGGCGCGCCGGGGCGCATGCGCAGGCAGACATCCGGCTTGTCGTTGTTCCACTCGCACAGGCGGTGCGCGCGGGCCTGGCCGAACTCGCGTTCCCACCGCTCGATCACGCCGATGGGGTGGGAGAGGCGGATCGAGGGCGGTTGTCGGCGGAGATGGATCAGCAGTTCGCTCCGCTCCCGCTGGGTCCGGCGCAGCACCGCGTTGATCATGCGCGCGGTGAAGCCGAGCTCGAGATCGCGGGCGGCCTCGACGGTTTCGTGGACCGCAGCGAAGGCGTCCACGCGGTCCATGAACAGGAGCTGGTAGAGGCCGATGTGCAGCAGGGCGCAGACCGGCGGGGCGGGCGGGGTTTCGGTGAGGCAGCCGACGATCCATGCCAGCGTGGCGTGGCGGCGGACGCATCCGTAGACGACCTCCGTCACGAAGGCGCGGTCCCTGCCAACCGCTTCGACCATTCGGTCCGGAAACGAACCGTCGTCCATCCAGCGCGCCAGGATGTCCGCGGCCACGGCGCGGCTGTTCATGGGTTTTGACCTTTCATCGGAATGCGAAGTGCGCATAATACCCCGCCTTTCGACGGCGAAGCAAATCCGGGGTGCGAACATGGAAGCAATCATCAACTGGGTGGTGGGCGTGGTGGACAAACTGGGCTATCCCGGCATCGTCCTCGGCATGTTCCTCGAGAGCTCCTGCTTCCCGTTTCCCAGCGAGGTCATCATGATCCCGGCGGGCTATCTCGCCCACGAGGGCCGGATGAACCTGTGGGTCGCCATCGCCATGGGCATCGTCGGAAGCTGGCTCGGTGCGCTGTTCAACTACTACCTCGCACTCTATCTTGGCCGGCCACTGCTGCTGAAGTGGGGAAAGTACCTCTTCATCAATGAGGAGAACTTCGAGAAGGGCGAGCGGTTCTTCAAGCGCCACGGCGAGATCGGGACGTTCACCGCGCGGCTCATCCCCGTCGTCCGCCAGTACATCTCGCTGCCGGCCGGTCTCGTGCGCATGAACATGGCGCGATTCCTCTTCTACACGGGTCTTGGTGCGGGCATCTGGGTCACCGTGCTGGCGTGGATCGGCTACGTCGCGGGGCAGAATCAGGAACTCATCCACCGCTACTCGCGCGAGGCGACGCTGATCGCCCTCGCCGGCTGCGCGGCGATCATCGCGGTCTACGTGTGGATCCACCGGCGCCGCAAGGCGGCCGGAAAGATCCCGCCGGTTCACGGCGAATGAGCGCGCCCGATCTGACCGTCGTCGGCGGCGGACTGGCCGGATCCGAGGCGGCCTGGCAGGCGGCGGAGCGCGGTCTGCGCGTGCGGTTGATCGAGATGCGGCCCGTGCGGACCACCGGGGCGCACCGGACGGACCGTCTCGCGGAGCTCGTCTGCTCCAACTCCCTCGGTTCCGCGCTGCCCGACCGTGCGCCGGGCATCCTGATGGCCGAACTCCGGCGCATGAACTCGCTGCTGCTGCGGTGCGCCTCGGACTGCGCCGTCGCCGCCGGCGGGGCGCTGGCGGTCGACCGCGACCGCTTTGCCGCGGCGGTGACCGCGGCCGTCGGGGGGCACGCAGGGATCGAACTCGTCCGCGAGGAGGCCGTGCGCATTCCCGACGGGCTGACCGTGCTGGCTTCCGGCCCGCTGACGTCGCCCGCGCTGGCCCCGGCGCTCGCGGAGCTGACCGGCGAACGCCACCTGTACTTCTTTGACGCCATCGCGCCGGTCGTCGACGGCGACTCGATCGACTGCACGGTCGCCTTCCAGGCTTCGCGCTACGACCGCGGCTCGACGGAGGAGGGCGATTACATCAACTGCCCCTTCACGCGCGAGGAGTACGAGGCGTTCATCGACGCCCTGCTCGCCGCGGAGCGGATCCCGCTGAAGGACTTCGAACAGGCCATCGACGGCGGCGTCCGGGCGGGCGAGGGGACCTATTTCGAGGGCTGCCTGCCGATCGAGGTGCTGGCCTCGCGCGGCCGCGAGTCGCTGGCGTTCGGCCCGATGCGTCCCGTGGGCCTGCGCGATCCGCGCACCGGTCACCGGCCGCACGCCGTGCTGCAACTGCGCCGCGAGGATGCCGCGGGGGAGCGCTACAACCTCGTCGGCTTCCAGACCAACCTCCGCCATGCCGAGCAGGACCGGGTCTTCCGGATGATCCCCGGCCTTGCGCGCGCCACATTCGCCCGCCACGGCGAAATGCACCGCAACACGTTCGTCAATGCGCCGCGCATCCTGGAGCCGACCCTGCAGATGCGGGCGCGGCCGGATGTCTTTCTGGCCGGACAGCTCACCGGCGTCGAGGGCTATCTGGGCAACATCGCCACAGGGCTCGTGGCCGGCGTCAATGCATCCCGGCTTCTGCGCGGCGACGCCCCGCGGGTCTGGCCGGCGGACACGATGACAGGGGCGCTGCTGCACGCGATCTCGCGCGGCGATCCCGTGCATTTCCAGCCGGTGAAGGCGAACCTCGGCATCCTGCCGCCGCTCGCGGAGCCCCCGCGTGGCAAGCGCGACCGCGCCGCCGCGTATGCCGCCCGGGCGGCCTCCCGCCTCGGCGATTTCCTGGCAGCGTAGACGGAACCCCGCTGACGGCGCCTCCCGGCGACCTTCGGATGGCCAACGGTCGGCCCGACCGGCCGCCGGAGCCGCCGCATCCTCGGTTGACGCGCCCCCGGTCGCCATCCGTCCAAGGGTTGGAAAGCGTCAGCGAGTCAGTTTCCAAGCCTTGGAAGACAGCCTCCGCCGTGGCGCCCGAATCCGTCGGGCGCATCGGTCGACTTGGAACACAAGGTGGCGCCGGTCGGATACCGGCGCTACTGAGTATCCAACCCTCCTTCGCCAAGGCTACGGAGGGCAGGCATCCAACGGGGATCGGCCGGCGCTCGACACCGGCCACGCGACGCAGCCCTCATCGGGCGTGATGGAGGGCCGAGCTATGCGAGGCCGGACGGAGCGCTACGGGATGCAGGGCTCGGGCTCGCGGTAGCTCGCCCCTCCAGGAGGGAAGCACGAAATCGGAATTCCGAAGCACGAACGCAGGAAGGACTCAAACGGGGCGTCCGACCTCATTCGCTTGTCATCCTTCAGGGCCGACATCCGACACTCTTCACGTTCCGGCTGGAGACGAAGGCCACGAGGAAAGCGGGACGCGATCAGTGCCAATCAGTGCGGATCAGTGGTTAGCTTCCGGGCCGGGGGGAGACGGACGGCCGTTTGGTGCTTGCCGCGTTGGTATGTCGAATTTGCTTCGTGCTTCGGAATTCCGATTTCGTGCTTTCCTCCGTGGTCAGTCGTTCGGCCGCCGGGGCCGGCGGCCCTCCCGATTCTGCATCATGAATCGGTGGTCCCCATTCGGGTGTCATGCTCCAGGCAGGGCGGCGGGGAGTAAGAGTAAGAGCAGGAGTACGAGTAGGAGGGTATGAAGAGCCGTGTTCCGTGATATGCCGCGTCGTAATCGTAATCCTGATCGTAATCGCCTTTCCGGGGCTGCGCTGCTTGCCGGAGACGAACACCCAACACCCAACATCCAACAGGTGATGGAGGGCCGAGCTACGCGAGGCCGGGGGGAGGATGCTACGGGAGAGCAGCGGTCGGGCTCGCGGTAGCTCGCCCCTCCAGGAGGGAAGCACGAAACCGGCGATGGGGCGGGGATTACGGAACCGTGCCTGGTTCGCCGTAGGGACTTGGGGATTCCTTCTTCCGGTAGGCGGTGCCGTGGAAGGCGGCGACGAGCGTGCCGTCGTCGTCGGTGATCTCGACGAAGTAGTGGGCGAGCCGGCGCGTCTCGGAGAGCAGCCTCGGCCGCGCGTGAAGCGTGCCGGACGTGACGGCCTTGTAGTTTGAGATCTGCGTCGCGATGCCCAGCGACAGCACTCCGCCCGCGTTGGAAGCCGCGCCGAACGCGACGTCCGCCAGGGCGAAGACCAGCCCGCCGTGGGCGCAATCCGCCCCGTTCATGTGCCGGGCATCCAGCGTTACGCGTGCGACAATGCCGTGGTCGCCCTCGGCCTCCAGCCGGATGCCGAGCGTCCCGGCGAGCCGGTCGCGTTCCTGGAACCTCCGCAGGTAATCCGCGAGGCTCACGGCGCGGCCTTGCGGGCGGGCCGGTTGTCGAGATCGGAGACGGCGATGCGGTCGAACGCCATCAGCGCGGCGCCGTAGGCCGCGCCCGGGCCGGGAACGCAGGCGGCCTCGACGCGGATCTGGCGCTCGGCATACCACGGCTGGATCTGGGCGTTCACGCGCGCCTGCAGATGCGCGAGCAGGGCCTTGTTGTGCCAGTCCAGCGCCCCGCCCAGAACGACGCAGCGCGGATCCATGTAGCCGGCGAGCGTGGCGATGTAGGGGGCCAGCGTGTCCGCCACGGCCTCAAGCCGCTCGTTCAGCGCGCCGTCGGGCGCCTCGATGAGGGCGAGGTCCGCCTCGGTCAGCGGCGGCGGAGGCGGCGGGTGCAGCCGTCCCCACAGTTCGCCCGCGCCGCGATGCGCGCCGCGGTAGATCTCGCCACCAAGCACGATCGCGGAGCCGAAGTCCGTGAACACATAGCCGCCGTCCGCGGGGCGGTGGTTGACGTAGAGAAAGACGAAGTCGTCGCCCGTGCTGTCGTCGGGCTGGTTCATGTGGGCCGTGGCCTCGAGCCTTGCGTCGTTGTCGATCGAGGCCGGCGCCGCGAAGGCCGCGGCGATCGACTCGGCCAGCGGGTGGTTGCGGATCTTGAAATACTCGGAGTAGATCAGCACGCCGCGCTCGGCATCCGTGATGCCCGGCACCGCCGCGCCGATGCCGTGGAACCGCCCCGTCGGCCGTCGGTCGTCGGTCAGCCATGCATCCGCGTGCGCCTTCAGTTGAGCGGCGACCTGCGTAATGTCGCGCCCGAGCTTCAGCCGGCTCTCGCCGAGGAGTTTCCCGGCGGCGTCGACGACGACCATGCGGGCCCACTCGATGTTGATGCCGACGCCGAGCGTCCACCCGATGTCGCCGCGGATCTCGAGCAGGATCTGTCGTTTGCCGACCCGCTTCACAGGCGGTTCGATGCGGCCGACCTCCCGCACCAGCTTCCGGTCCAGAAACTCGGACATGATCTTCGAGAGCGTCGAGCGGTGCAGTTCCGTCGAATCCGAAATCTGCTGCCGCGACAGGCGGCGATGCCGCCGCAGAAGCTGAAAGACCAACCTGCGGTTGTGCTCGCCCGTGAGCTTCAGCGTTGCTTTCTCGTTGCCAAATGGCATGTCCCAACCTCCTGAATGGAATCAGTATACCGTCACGGCCATTCATTGCAAACAAATCGTATGGTTGTAAATAATGGCAGGGCAATAGAATGCACATCGAACAGTCGGGTGTGGACAAAAGCTGTGCTGCGTGAGCCCTCGGGCGTGGGCTCGGGCGGTTCGTGTTGTTCCGCATCGGCGGGTATAGGATGACACGTGTCGCGTAGGAGCCGCCGCGCCGTGTGTGGGATGGGCTGGACTTGGACGGCGGGGGCCGGGATACTGCCCGGGCGGCGGGAGAGACCTGCCGGAGGACCATGGGCATACGGGTTTCCACCAGCTACGGGGTTGATGCGGGCGAGGGCTTTACGGCCGTAGTCCGCGCCGTGCGTTCGACGCGGGGCTCTGTCTTCACAACGGTCTGCGAGGGTCGCGGGCCTGCGGACGATGCGCGCGTGCGGTCGGCGGCGGCGGAACTGGCGCTGGCGGGCTCGCAGCGGACCGCGGTGACGGCGGCGGCGATGCCGGCTCGGGAATCTGTCGTGCGCCGGATCGATGTGCCTCTGCCTTCCATTGCGCGCGCCCGTCGCGTGTTGCCGTCGCTTCTGGACGTCCAACTTCCGTTCCGCCTGGAGGATTGCGCCAGCGCCTACCCGGATCTCCGACGCCTTCCGGGCGGGCGGGTGCGCGCGCTGGCGGTTGCCGCGCCGCGCGAGGCGGTTGCTCGGCGGCTGGATGCGCTGCGGGAGGCGGGGTTCGATCCGATGATCCTGGACGCCGAGGCGCCGGCCCTGTGGGACCGCGCGCTCGCGGAGCACCGGCCGGCCGGCGACAACGTGCGCGTGGTGGCCCATGCGGCGCCGGACCGGCTGGTCCTCGCCGTCGGGCGCGGGACGGAACTCGAGACGGTGATCACGCTTCGCGAGCCCCTGCGCGCGCCGGTGCAGGAAGACGGAGCCGGGGCGTGGTCCGCCGCGCTGCAGCGTGCGCGGCAGGCGCTGGGTCGCGGGGATGCGGCGGAGTGGATCTGGACGGGGCCTCTTGCGAAGGAGAGCGGGGACGTCCTGGATGCGTTCGAGCGCGACCTGTCGGCAGGGCCCGGCGTGACATGGATTCGGTCTGACTCGCCCGGGACATTTCTGGCGCGGGCGCTTGCGGCGCGCGCGATCGACGGTACGGCGGCGGACTGCAACCTGCGTACCGGCGAGCATGAGCATGCGGGGCTTTCGGCGTGGGGGGCGTCGTCCGGGCGTCGCGCGGCGATCCTCTGCATTGTCGCAGGCTTGGCACTGGCGGTGTTCCAGATCGCCCTCGTGGCATGGATCGACGATCGCGGGGCGGCGGTGCAGACGCGCCTTGAGCAGGAGGCGTCGCGAATCGGCCGTCTGAGCCGGGTCCAACGGGGACAGGAAGTCCGCATGGCGAAGGAGGCTGTACAGAAGCGGATGGCCGCCCTGGCGCCGGTGACGCGCATGTTCCAGCCCTCGGTTACGCCGAGGCTGGCAGGCATCCTCCGCGTGGCCGCCGCGTCGGGCGTCACGATCGAGGTGGTGGAGTTGTCCGACGCCGCCGTGAAAGTGGAGGGAACTTCTCCGAACCGCGACGCATGCAGCCGCATCGACGACTTTCTCCGCCTGCAGGGCTACAAGACCCAAGTGCGGCGGCGCGAGGCGGGGGAAGACGGCCGGGTTCCATTCGCGGTGCAGGGGGACCGGTCATGAAGGGCGTGCGGGGAGGCATGCAGTCGGCGCTCCGTGCGGCGGCATTTGCGGCGGCGGCGGCGGGCATCGCATGCACGCTGTGGGCCGCGCGAGCCGTCCCCGGGCGGCTGCGTGTGATCGAGCGCAAGGAGGCTGAACTGCGGGTGCTGGCGGAGTTGGAGCGGCAATCGCGGGCGATCGATCCCTATTTCGCGGTCCTGGCGACGGTCACGTCGGCGCCGCCGGAGACACCGGCGGCGATTGTGCGCCGTCTGGCCCAGGGCGGTCCGGCGCCTGTGGTTACGGCAGGCCCTGCCGAGCCCGTCGAGGGTGGATGGAGCCTGCGGAAGTTCGAGGTGACTCTCACCGATGTTCCGATCGACAGCCTTTCGGCCATGATCGTGGCCTGCGAGACTTCGCATCCGCCGTGGCGGCCGTCGCAGGTGCGCATCCAAGCCATCGATCCCGGCAGCACCCGCGCACGCGCGGCCCTGACGCTGGAGGGCATCGAACGGGCCGCCCCGGGTGACCGGCCATGAGCGTGATGGAACCCTGCACCCTCAGCACGCCCCGGGGCGCACGGCAGCAACCGGGCGGCCTTTTCACCCGCGCGTCCCGCGAGTTGCTCGGAAGCCTGGTGATGCGCGAACTCAAGTCACGATACAAGGGGTCCGTCTTCGGTTTTCTGTGGGCCGTGTTGGTGCCGCTGTTCATGGCCTTCATCTATGTCGTGTTTCTCCGCCTTCTCGTGGGGCGGGGCGTGACGGTCGAGGGGGTCATCGTCGGCGTCTTCGCGTGGCAGTACACCGTGCAGTGCGTGCAGGGGGGCATGGGCGCGATCACGGGCAACGCGAACCTTGTGAAGAAGGTGTTCTTTCCCCGCATGCTGCTGCCGGTGGCGGTTACGGCGGCGGCGCTGGTCAACTTCCTTCTGAGCCTCGTCGTGCAGTTCGTCGTGCTGGCGATCCTCGGCGCGCTGGGCGGCCCGGGCATCGGGGGCGCGCTGTGGGCGCTGCCGGGGGTGATCTTCTGGCTGACGGTCTTCAATCTCGGACTCGCGCTCCTGCTGTCCGGTGCGAATGTCCATTTTCGGGACACGCAGCACCTCGTGGGCGTGCTGCTCAGCGCCTGGTTCTTCGTGAGCCCTGTGATGTACGACCTTTCGCTGATCGAGCCGTTCGCCGAGGGCCGCCCGTGGCTGATGCCGCTGGTGTGGCTGAATCCGATGACCGGACTCCTGACGGCCGCTCGCGCGTCGGTGCTGCCGGATGTCGCGATGACGTGGACCGTCTGGTCGGCGGGCGGTCTGGCGATCCCCGCCCTGGCGCTCGCGGGCGGCGTGGTCGCCTTCCGGCGCGCGCAGCGGCACTTTGCGGACCTCCTGTGATCCGCCGTCGCGGCGGATGGGATGGATGGCGGGATGGATGTGAGGGCATGAAGGTGGAGTGATGGCGGACGAAGGCACAGCGGCGATCGAGGCCGAGGGGCTGGGGAAGCGCTACCGCGTGCGCGGGATGCTCCCTCCGACCCTGTTCGGCCGCGTCGTCCCGTCCCGGCGCGACGCCAGGTCGGGCGAGTTCTGGGCCATGCGCGACGCGACCTTCGCGATCCCCCGGGGCCGCACCGTCGGCGTCATCGGACAGAACGGCTCCGGCAAGAGCTCGCTGCTGGGGCTCGTCGCCGGCACCATCACCCCGACCTGCGGACGCATGACGGCGCGCGGGCGGATCTGTTCACTGCTGGAACTTGGCGCGGGATTCCATCCCGACCTGACGGGGCGCGAGAACGTCTTCCTCAACGCAGCGATTCTCGGCATCCCGCGCGAGGATGTCCGCCGCCGGTTCGACCGCATCGTCGACTTCGCCGGACTGCGCGAGTTCATCGACATGCCCGTGAAGCACTACTCCAGCGGGATGTACGTGCGGCTCGGGTTCGCCGTCGCCGCGGAGTCGGACCCGGACATCCTGCTGATCGACGAGGTGCTGGCCGTCGGCGACATCGCGTTCCAATTGCGGTGCCTCGACCGGATCCGCGACCTTCAGCGGCGCGGGCGGACCCTGCTGTTCGTGTCGCACGCGCTGCAGACGGTCGAGGAGTTCTGCCACGAGGTCTTCCTCGTGCACAAGGGTTCGATTGTCGCGCGCGGCGAGCCGGCTCCGACGATCCTGCGGTACATCCGCGAGTTCATGGGCGAGGGCGGTCCGCTGTTCACGCAGGAATTCGGCACGCGCGAGGCCGAGATCACGGGCGTCACACTGCGCGGGGCCGACGGCGTCGAGGCGGGTGTCCTCGAGACCGGCCGCGCGATGCACGTCGACATCGCCTGGCGTGCCAACCGGCGGATCGAGAAGCCGGTGTTCGGGTTCTTCGTGAAGACCGGAAACGGCTTCCAAGTGTTCGGGAGCAACACGCAGCTCGCGGGGCATTCAATCGATGCGATCGAGGGCGAGGGGACCGTGCGGCTGACGATCGACCCGCTGACGCTGATGTCCGGCAACTACTACCTGTCGCTCTCGATCCACTCATGGAATCACGTGGAGCAGTATCACCGGCGCGAGGACTGGTACCCGTTCGCGGTCCGCAACCTCACAGGCGCGCCGGGCGCATTCTATCTCGGCAGCCGCTGGTCGGGCCCCGCCGCGCCGGGCGCCTGAGCCGCCGTCGCCGGTACCTCAACCCGTGCACCAAGATCGATCAGGGAAGTGGGGAAACTCCAAACTCCAAGGAAGTTGAAAGGACAAAGGGGAGAAGTCGGCGGACATCCAACGTCCACCATCCACGCCGGGAGGGAGCGTCGTGGTGCATGGCGTGCCGCTTTCACCCTCCACCCTCCACCTACGCCCACGGTGTGCCCGGCCTTCTCCCTTCTCCGCCGTTGGACGTACCACTTCCTTGGAGTTTGGAGTTTCTTACTTCTTCTTTCCGCCTCAGTGTCCTCCGCCGGTCGGTGCGGCGGCGCCGAACTCCGTGATGACGGCCGCGAGTTCAGTGTCCTTGAACTTCGCGAGCAGGGCTTCGGCGTCGCGCTTCGCCTCGGGTGTGCCGTTGGCGTTGTCCTTGCGGTAGGCCTTCGGCGAGGTCGCAAAGTGCTTCCGGGCGTACTTCTCGACCTCCGGGGCGGCCTTGAGTTGGGCGGCGGCGGCCGGGATTTTCTCGAGCCTCTGGGCGGCGGCGCGAACGCGGCCCTGGAGCGGGCCCAGGCCGGGAAAGTCCTTGAGAAACTCGATCCACTCCGCGGCCCAGCCGGGGCGCGCGTCGAGGGCTGGTTCGACGCGGTCGAGAATCGATTTCACCAGTGCCTCACGTTCGCGCGCGGCCTCGGGGCGCCCGCCCTTCTCGTCGCGGAGCTGGCATGCGTTCATCCACGTCATGGCATCGGCGATCAGAGCCGGCGAGCCCCAGTCCGCGCGGCCGGGGAAGAAAAACGCTCGCGCGTACTTCGTCTTCGAGTACTTGTAGACGGTGCAGGCGATGTCCCAGCGGTGGACGCTCGCCGATGCGGCGAGGCCCGCGACGGCGGCGGATTTCGGGAGCTTGCCCATCTCCTCGTTCCCGCCGCCGGCGGCGCTCAGCAGGACGCCCGCCGCGGGGTGTCCGAACCACTCGGTTGCCGCGAGGATCGCGACGCGGGAGGCGTCGGAGTAGCCGCTTGCGTAGAGGCGGCGGGGATCGGCCGGCACGCGGGCGAGCACGTTGGAGATCGTCGCCTGCATCGAAGTCATCGCGCGATCGAAGTTCTCGCTGGCGCCGACGGAGGGCATTGCGAGGATGAAGCCATTCAACTCGGCGCCGTCGAGGTAACGCGCGAACGCGGTCGCCTTGCCGGACGTCGTGCCGCACAGAAAGAGCACCGGATACTTCCGACCCTGCTGGAGGCCGCGCGGGAGGTAGAGGTGAAAGGTCATCGATTCATCGCCACGACAGGGGACGTTGGTGACGATCTGTCCGAGGGGCCAGTCGGCCTTGAGCGGGGTGCCGGCGGTGCCGTACCCGGAGGCCGGCACGGTGGGTTCCATCGGGATGGCCGGCGCCTTCGACTTGGTGCCTCCCTTGGGAGCAGAAGGTTTCTTGGCCGCTGCGGGCTTCTCTTCCGCGGCAGGCGTGGCCGCAGGCGCGTCAGATGCGGCCGCCGCGGGCGTGGGTGCCAGCAGGGCGCGGTCGGCCTCGGCGAGGGACCCGGGCTGGA
>CAYRFK010000067.1:13782-20839 GCA_964423465.1 uncultured Verrucomicrobiota bacterium
GCGGGCGTGGGTGCCAGCAGGGCGCGGTCGGCCTCGGCGAGGGACCCGGGCTGGATGCGCACCTTGCGTCCGTCGCGCAGTTCCAGGATGGCGGCGCCGTCCGGATCGGTTCCGGCAAGGCGTGCCTCGACCTTGCTTCCGGAGACCGACGTCCACGTCCGGAACTCCGGCTCGGCTGCGACAGCCGCCGCGGCGATCGTGACGATGACGATGCTTCGTACGCAGGGACCCCGCATGAATGAATCCTCCGCAGATGCGGTCAGTTTCGGTGCGTCGCGCCGCGCGGTCAATCGCGAAGTTGCATGCCAAGGGGCGAGGGACGAGGCGGACGCCGGACTCAACATCCAACAGCCAACATCGAACAACCAACATCGAACACCGACCCGGAACCCGGAACGCCATGCTGTCGAACGTCGGATTTCGGTCTTCGAAGTGGTGAGGTGGCGAGTGTGTTTACGTTGGTTGTTGGATGTTGGGCCTTGGCTGTTGGGTGTTGATGTCCGGACGGTTGATGGCCAAGCACTTGATGGTGCGTCTCGTCTCGATGGGGTGGTCCGCTACGCCCCCGCCGGAGGGTCTTCGACGGCAACGGCGGTGGCGGAGTCGTCGGTGGCCGATTCGCTCGCGCTGTCGGCGGATTCCGTGGGAGCCGGGGCGGTTTCTATCTGCGCCACGGGCGCCTCCGCCTGCGCGGCGGGCGGTTCGATCGCGGCCGGCGGCGTGGCGCTCTCGGCGGGTGCGGGTGCGGGTGCGGCGTAGCCCGGAGGGGCCTGGTGGCGGTTGAACTTGACCGAGATGATCTTCGAGACGCCGCGCTTTTCCATCGTGACGCCGTAGAGCACGTTCGCCGCGCCGATGGTCTGGCGGTTGTGCGTGATGACGATGAACTGCGACTTGGCGAGGAACTCCTTCACGACTGCGACGAACCGGCCGATGTTGGAGTCATCCAGCGCGGCATCCAGCTCGTCGAGTACGCAGAACGGGCTCGGCTTGACCATGTAGAGGGAGAAGAGCAGCGCAACCGCGGTCATCGTGCGCTCGCCGCCGGAGAGAAGGGACACGGACTGCAGCTTCTTGCCCGGAGGGCGGGCGATGATCTCGATGCCGGACTCCAGGACGTCGCCCTCGTCCACCATGACGAGCCGCGCGGTGCCGCCGCCGAACAGTTTGCCGAACATGTCCTTGAAGTTCTCGTTCACCTTCACGAACGTGTCCTGGAACATCTGCGTGGTGGTCTGGTTGATCTTCTTGATCATGTCGTGCAGTTGCTGCTTCGACTGGACCAGGTCGTCCTGCTGGGCGGTGAGGAAGTCGTTGCGCTTCTCGAGCTCCTGGTACTCCTCGATGGCTACGAGGTTCACGGGCCCCATCGATTCGAGCTTCGCGCGCAGCTCCGCGACCCGGGACTCGAGCACCTCGCCGTCCGCCGGCGCCCCGGCCTCGCCCCAGTCGGGGACGGTCGCGGCCAGGATGTCCTCGGCGGTGACGCGGTAGTCGGAGGTGACGCGCTCCACCAGCGTCTGGCGGCGCATCCGGTGCTCGGCGAGCTCGATGTCGATCCGGTTTCGGGCCTCGCGCGCCTCGTCGAGGGCGTCGCGCTCGGTGCGGACCTTGTGCTCGGCCGATTCGAGGATGCGCGCCTGGGCTTCTCGCTCGCGGCGCAGGGCGTCGAAGCGGTTCTGGTGCAGCGCGGTCTCCTCCTCGAGCGGCTGGAGGCTGTCGCGCGCGGCGGCGGTGGTGCGGAGGAGTTCCTCGATGCGCTGGTGGTAGGCGACGACGCCGTCGGCCCGTTCGCGGACGAGGCTCTCGAGTTCGCGGATCCGGTCCTCGTGCGCCGCGGCGCGCTGCTGCAACGCCTCGGCCTCGCGGCGACGGTCCGCCGCGGCGATGCGTGCCTCGGTGACCTCCTGCATCCACTGGGTGCGCTGCTGTTCGAGGGTGCGCAGTTCGTCGGTGCGGACGGCGACCAACTGGCGGACCTCGCCCTGGCGCGCGCGGGATTCGTCGAGGGATGTGTGGATGCGCTCGCGGCGTTCCCGGGCGGCCTCGTCCTGGCCGGAGAGGGATTCGAGTTCCATCGCGACGGTCTCCGCGCGCTGGCGCGCGGCCAGGTCCTCGCGGGCGAGGATTCCGCTCTCACCCTCGCTCATGGCCATGGCGGTGCGGGCCACCTCGAGGGTGCGGCGGGCCTCGCCGCGCTGGGCCTCGAACGAACCGTCGTCGGACTGCAGTTTGGCGAGATCCGCCTCGTGGGCGCCGATCTCGCGGCGGATGACGTCGCGTTCCTCGCGCCACTTCTGCAGGCGCTGGCGGCGGGCGACGGGGTTGGTGTCGGCCGCCTCGGTCATCCAGAGCTCGTACGATCCGCCTTCGCCCGCGACCAGGCCCGACGGCGTGACATAAGTGAGACCGGGCGCCGGCGGGGATACGCGGGCGAGGTCGCCGATGACGTGGACGCCGCCGAGAAGGCGGGCGACAAGCTCGCGCACGGAATCGTCGCAGGTGACATGCGCCAGCAGGGGCTCCGCACCCTCGGCCGGCGCCGGCGGCGCGGGAAGGGCGGGGGCGGTGACGGCGAGAAGGCGGGCGGCCCCGGCGCGGCGGCGGTCGAGTTCGCGCAGAAGCGCCACGGCGCCGCCCCCGTCGGACACAACGACCGCGTCGGCCCAGGGCCGCAGCACGGCCTCAAGGCATGTGCGATACTCGGGCTCGGCATGCAGGTGCGTCGCGAGGGCGCCGAGCATCGTGGCGCCGTCGGCCTTGACGGTGCCGTCGAGGATCAGGCGTGCACCGCCGGGGAAGCCCTCGGACTTGGCCTCCTGGCGCGTGAGCAGGTCGATCTGTGCCGTGAGCGCGGCGTCGCGGGGCTTCAGTTCGGACAGCTTCTGGCGGAGGCCCGAGACGGCGGCGGCGCGATCGCGAATCAGGTTCTGCAACTCCTGCACGCGGCGCTCGGCCTCGGCGAACGCGGTGCGCTGCTCGGCGATGCGGGTGGCGAGGGCGTTGCGCTGGGCCTCGATGTGGACGTGCGACTGCCGGTACTGGCTCTGCTCGACGAGCAGGCGCTCGCGGCGCATCGTCGTCCCCTTCTCGCGGGCCTCGCATTCGGAGAGGTCGTTCGTGAGGGTGGCGACGCGGTTCTCGGTCTCGATGAGCTCCTTGCGCATCCGATGGAGTTGCTGGCCGGCGGCGTCAACGGCGGTCTCCTGCTCGCGAAGGCGGGCGGCCTTCACCTGAAGGTCGGCCTCGGCGGTCTGGCGCGTGGTCGCGGCGCCCTCGAGGTCGGTCTGCAGCGCGGCCAGCGTCTGCCGGTGGTCGTCGAGGTGCTTGCGACCGGCCTCCTGCTCCTGCAGGTAGTTGTCGCTGAGTTGGCGGTACTCGCGCACGCGGTCCTCGTTGTGCGCGATCGACTCCTGCGTTCTCTGCCACTCGGCCTTGGCCTGTGCGGCGAGTTCGCGCGTCTCCTCGATGTCCCGGTCGAACTCGGCGAGGCGGGCTCGCTGGGCGTCGATGGACGACTCCACCTCGCGCAGCGTGGCGGTCATGGCCTCCTCGCGCTCGGCCAGCGAGGCGCGGCGGGCGTCGAGCGTCCCGGTTTCGGAGTCGATCGCCTCGATGCGTCCGCGCGTGTAGTGCAGGTCGAGGCCGCGCAGTTCCTGCTGGAGCACCTGGTAACGCCTCGCCTTGCCCGCCTGGCGCTGCAGCGAGATGATCTGGCGCTTCACCTCGCGGATGATGTCCGCGAGCCGGAGCAGGTTGGCCTCCGTCTGGTCGAGCTTGCGCATGGCCTCGCGCCGGTCGGCCTTGAACTTGGTGATGCCGCTCGCCTCCTCAAAGACCTCGCGGCGGTCCTCGGGATGGGAGCTGAGGATGCGGTCGATGCGGCCCTGCTCCATGAGGGAGTAGGAGTTGGTGCCGACGCCGGTGTCCATGAAGAGCCGCTGGATGTCCTTCAGGCGGCACGGCGTCTTGTTGATCAGGTACTCGCCCTCGCCGGAACGATAGACGCGGCGCGTGACGGTCACCTCGTGGTACTCGATCCCCAGCGACGCCTCGCATTCGGCCAGCGTGAGGCTGACCTCCGCCATGCCCATCGGCTTGTGCGTGTCGGTGCCGTTGAAGATGAAGTCCGTCATGCCGGCGCCGCGCAGCGACTTTGCGCTCTGCTCGCCGAGCACCCACCGGATCGCATCGGAGATGTTGCTCTTGCCGCAGCCGTTCGGCCCGACAATCGCCATGATGCCCGGCTCAAACTCGAGCTTCGTCCGGTCGGCGAAACTCTTGAACCCCGCCATTTCCAGCCGCTTCAGATACAAGGCCTGTTCCTCCGTCCCGCACGACCTCAAGGGTTGCGGGTGGTTCGACCGTCTGTTAAATTATTGAGGCCGGACGATATCATGGGGTTGGCCGCGCAGGCAACCCCGAGATATGGTGGATTTTGGCGGCCGCGCAGGGAGGGGATCCGGCTGTTGCAAGGCGCTGAATGTCTCTGAAACTGTCAATTATAGTTCCGGCCAGGAATGAGCGGAACCGCTTGGGCTCCATGCTGGATGCCTACCTCCCGTATTTCACCGGAAGGTACGGTGGCGACGTCGAATTCGTGGTCGTGGTGAATGCCTCGACGGACGATACGGAAGGGCTTGCCCGCGATTATGCCTCCCGCTGGCCCTGTGTCCGCGTGGTGGTGGAGCCCGGCCGGGTCGGGAAGGGCGGCGCCCTCATGATCGGGTTCCGGCAGGCGCGCGGGGATCGGATCGGCTTCGTGGATGCGGACGGTTCGACGCCGCCGGAGGCGTTCAACGACCTCGTCCATGGCATCGGCGACGCCGGCGCCATCATCGCCAATCGCTGGCATGCTCAATCGTGTATCACCCCCCAGCCATGGTCGCGCCGCCTGGCTTCGCGCGTCTTCAACGGCGTCGTGCGCCTGCTGTTCAAGATCCGCATCGCCGACACGCAGTGCGGGGCGAAATTGATCACGCGGCGGGCGATGAACGACGTGCTGGCGCATCTGGGCATCACGCAGTGGGCGTTCGACGTCGACCTCCTCTTCCAACTCCGCCGCCACGGCTACCGGATCGTCGAGATCCCCACCACCTGGCACGACGCTGCCGGCTCCCACCTTCGCGTCGGTCGCGCCTCGGTCGAGATGCTCGTCGCCGTCGTGCGTCTCCGCCTCATTTACTCGCCGTTCCGTTGGGTCGTCTCCCTCTACGACCACACCCTCGGCCGCCTGATCCACCACAGGATCTAGGCCGAACCTCCCCGCGTTTGCCACCCGTGCGCGCATGCGGTATCAATAGCGGACGCGCCATCGATGGCGGCGGCGGGGGATGGCACATGGAACCTACGTTCTACAACACGATGGCCCGGGCGAAGGAGACGTTTGCGCCGGCGGACGGATCGACCGTCCGCATGTACACCTGCGGCCCGACCGTCCACGACTTCGCCCATATCGGCAACTTCCGCGCCTACGTGTTCGAGGACCTGCTCCGCCGGTTCCTGAAGTCGTGCGGCTGGGAGGTCATGCAGGTGATGAACCTGACGGACGTCGATGACAAGACCATCCGCAAGTCGCGGGCCGCCGGGCTGCCGCTTCGCGAGTACACGAAGAAGTTCTCCGACGCGTTTTTCGCCGACCTCGACGCGCTGCGGATCGAGCGGGCCGAGTACTATCCCGCCGCCACGGATCACGTGCCGGACATGATCACGCTGATCGAACGGCTGATCGACAAGGGGGTCGCGTACCGCTCCGACGACGGCTCCGTCTATTTCGGTATCGACCGCTACGACGGCTACGGCCGCCTCGCACGCGTCGACAAGTCGGGCCTCCGTCCGGGGGCGCGGGTTGCGCAGGACGAGTACGAGAAGGAAAGCCTCGCCGACTTCGCGTTGTGGAAGGCGTGGGACGAGACCGACGGCGACGTCGTCTGGGATTCGCCCTGGGGCCGCGGACGCCCGGGCTGGCACATCGAGTGCTCGGCCATGAGCATGCGCTACCTCGGCGAGAGCTTCGACATCCACACCGGCGGGCAGGACAACATCTTCCCGCACCACGAGGACGAGATCGCGCAGAGCGAGGCCGCGACGGGGAAGACCTTTGCGCGGTTCTGGCTCCACTGCGCACACCTCGTGGTCGACGGGCGCAAGATGTCGAAATCGCTCGGGAACTTCTTCACGCTCCGCGATCTCCGCGAGAAGGGCTGGTCGGGGCGCGAGATCCGGTATGTGCTTCTGTCGACGCATTACCGGCAGGGCCTGAACTTCTCGTTCGATTCGCTCGGTGGCGCGCGTGCCGCGCTGGGAAGGGTCGACGAGTTCCGCGGCCGTCTCGCCGCCGCGGCCGGCGCCGCCTCACCCGGTCCGCTGCCGGCGTGGTCGCAGAAGGCACCGGCCCTGTTCCATGAGGCGCTGGCCGACGACCTCAATATCTCCGCCGCGCTCGGCGTTCTGTTCGACCTGGTCCACGACGGCAACCGCGCCCTCGATGCGGGCGGTTCGTCGCCCGCCGATGCCGCGGCCGTGATGGCGGTTCTCGGCGCCTGGGACCGGATCCTGGGGGTTGTCGAGCCCGAGGCGGACACGGCCGACGCGGCCGTGGTCGAACTGGCGCGCCTGCGCGACGAGGCCCGCAAGGCTCGCAACTGGGCGGAGTCGGACCGACTCCGCGGCGAAATCGCCGAACGCGGCTGGATCGTCCAGGACACGCCGCAGGGCGGCAAGTTGAAGCGGAAATGAGCCCGGCGATGCGCGGCCGCTTCATCACGTTTGAAGGCCCCGAGGGCGGGGGGAAGACCACGCAGGCGCGGCGGCTCGTGGCGCGGCTGGACCGGTCCGGCATCCGGGCGGTCTACACGCGCGAGCCCGGCGGCACAGCCACCGGCGAGGCGATCCGCGGAATCCTCCAGCACGACCATGTGCAGGAGCCGTTGCATGCGGAGACGGAGGTGCTCCTCTTCGCCGCCAGCCGCGCGCAGCTCGTGCGCCGCGTCATCCGCCCGGCCCTCGAGGGCGGGGCGTGGGTGGTCTCCGACCGGTTCGCGGATTCCACGACGGT
>CAYRFK010000068.1:0-20320 GCA_964423465.1 uncultured Verrucomicrobiota bacterium
CTCGGAAGACCATGGCCCGCTTGCGGGCATGCCGGGCAGACAGCGCGGCTGCAAGGACGACGGCGACACTCAGGAAGAGCACGTTGAACTGACTGCCTGCAAACACGGCGACCGAGAGCGCACTCCACGTGCCAAGAGCGACCGTGAAACGGCGTCCGGCCAGCAGGGCTGCCAAGAGGGCGCCGAGGCCCGTCGGAAGGAAGAAGTCGCCGAGCGCGCGCGGCAGAACACCGGCGCTTACAAGGGCGTACACGAGGCGGGAGAGTCCCACCGTCACCAGTCCGAGCGTGACGAACAGGGCAAGGCGTGTGCGATCGCGGCGACGGCGCGGCTCCACGACCTGAAGAAGGGCGAGGCCGCAGAAAGTGGCGAGGGCGAGCAATCCCGCGCGGCCAAGGTAGCCGAGCCATTCGTCCAGCGGGGTGAGCCGCTCGCGCAGTCGGCGCTCGTGCTCCGACAGCATCTCGACGGTCTGCGCCGTCGCAGTCTCCCCGGCATCGATAAGTGTCGTGCCGCCGCGAACCGTCATGCGGACCGCTCCGATGCGGCCTGCCGCATCGCCGCGGCGGGCGTCCGTCAACGACGGCGAATAGGCGAGGTTGGGAATCATCCAGGGTTCAACGAGTCGCCGCAGGACATCCGGCGCCGAGGCCGCCGGCGCTGTCGCGGAGGCGACCAGTGCACTGAACCTGGCGGCGGCCTCGGGGGGCGTACGCAGGGACGCGACCTCGACAATGCGGGCCGCGCTGGCGTCCGACGGCTCAACGATGATCTGTCCCTGCCGGGCCATCTGTGCGAGCGACCCGGCGCGGTCGCGCTCCGCGACGATTCCTTCGGCCCATACCGTACGAAGCGCGTTGGTTATGGCCGTCAGGACCGCCTCGGCCGAGGTTCCGGGGGGAACGAGGCGCAGCGCGTCCTCCGGTGCGAGCCCGATCCCGAGGAGGTCGAGCACGGAGGAGAGTTCCGATGGTGCCGACAGCGCATCGGGACGCGAACTACCCGGGGTGGTGGTGATGCGGCCGACGAGTTTGCCGACCGTCCGCATGTGCGCGGACAGGGGGGCGAGGTTGGCGGTGAAGACCGGAAGCACCGCGTCGGCCGCCTGTTGCCGTCGTAACTGGGTGCCCGCGAGGTCGACGCACTCAAACTCCGCCGCGGCTAGGATGGTCGCCGATGCGCGCTGTCCGACGACCATGGTGTCGTGGAACAGGGGGCTCTGGCCGATGAGAAGGAGGGAAGCGCCGGCCCAAAGCATAAAACCGGCGAGGAACACGGGGCCCATGGCGCGATTCGGGCGGACGCGGCCGCCTCCGATTTTCCGGAAGCGACGCTGTCGGATCTTGGAGAGTACATCCGTCACGGGGGGGATCCCATGGATGCGGAAATGCGCGCGAGATGGGTTTGTCCCTTCCCGGCGATGTCCTGCGCCTCGCGGGCATTGTCGAACTGGACGGTCTGTTCCATGAAAGGCTTACTGTCCCCTGTCTGTGCCGCAGGGTCAACGTCGGAGACGCGCCGTATCCTCACCGAAAATTGACAGGCGGACGTCCAAACGCCAGACTCCTCGGACCGGTAGGATGGAACGGCGGAACCGCGCGCGGGGGAGGGTGGGATGCTGGAATACGCGATGTACGGCACGGCGGCGTTTTTGAGCCGTCATCTGCCGCTTCCGTTTTCCTACTGGCTCGGCCTGCGGATCGCGGATGCATTTCACTGGCTCGACAAGCGCGGCCGTGCCGGGGTTGCTGAGAATCTCGCCCGGATCCAGCGCCACCGCGGGGTCCAGGCGACGGAACTGGCGACCCGCGGGATGGTCCGGAAGACGTACCAGTACTTTGGCAAGTATCTGATCGATTTCTTCCGCTACTCCGAGGCGTTTTGTTCTGAGATCGAGGGGAAGGTCAGTATCGAGCACCTGGAGTACCTCACCGACGCCGCGCGCGGAGGTAAAGGGGTCATCGCCGTGACGGCGCATGTGGGAAACTGGGAACTCGGAGGGCTGGTGCTCGCACAAATGGGGTTGCCGGTGACCGCGGTTTACCGCCCGTTCAACGTCCGCCACCTGGACCGCATGTTCACCAGTACGCGTCAGCGCCGGGGCATCCGTCTCATTCCGCTGGGGCGGGCGGTGTCGGGCCTCGTGCGGGCGCTGCGGGCGGGGGGCATCATCACGCTGCTCGCCGACCGGGATTTCACGGGCCGCGGTCACCCGTGCACATTCTTCGGAGCCCAAGTCCGGCTTCCCCTGGGGGCGGCCATTCTTGCCATGAAGACCGGGGCACCGATCGTTCCCGCCTTCATGCTCCGGCAGGTCGACGACCGTTTCCTGATGAAATTCCATGCTCCGATCACGCCCGATGGCCGGTCGGTGGACGAGATTCAGGCCGCAGTGGTATCGTCGATGCAGGACGTGATCGGGGAGTACCCGTACCAGTGGTTCATCTTCCGCGATTTCTGGAACCCGGTGCCTCCGCCGGATGCAGACGGATCGCGGCCAGCCGGAGAGAGTCATGGAAGCGGCGACTAAGCCACGGCGCTATTGCGCGGTGATCCCCGCGTACCGTGAGGCCGCCCGTGTCGGCGACACGGTGCGCCGGGTGATGGAGCAGGGGGTGGAGGCGATCGTCATCGACGACGGATCCGACGATGCCACGGCGGATGCGGCCGGGCGCGCGGGCGCGACCGTGGTCCGCCACCCCGTCAACCGCGGGAAAGGCGCGGCACTGCTGACCGGATTCCGGGAGGCAAGCGCGCGCGGTTGCGAGGCGGCGGTGACTCTGGATGCGGACGGCCAGCACGACCCGGCGGAAATCCCGAAGTTCATCGAGGCCTATGAGCGGACCGGCATCCCGGTGCTCGTGGGCAACCGCCTGTGGAATCCATCCGGCATGCCGTGGGTCCGGCGCATGACGAACCGGTTCATGAGCTGGCTGCTGAGCCGCGAGATGGGGCAGTATGTCCCGGACACCCAGTGCGGGTATCGGCTGATCCGCTGCGACATCATCCCGCATGTCCAGACGCGTGCCGAGCGCTTCGCCGCGGAGTCCGAGGTGCTCCTGCATGCGGCGTCTCGGGGTATCGCCATCGACTCGGTGAGGATCCGCACGATCTACGGCGACGAAAAGAGCAAGATCCATCCGCTCTCGGACACCCTGCGGTTCTATGGAATGCTCCGGGCGCACCGGCGTCACCGCCGGTGCGCCGGGTGTTGATCCCGCGCTCGTGGGATGAAAACCTGGCGGTCAGTTCGCCGGGCTGCCGGGAATCACGACCTTGGCCTTCGCCCGGAGTCCGCGGATGTACTCCTGCATGGCCTGGCCCTGCGTGCGGTTCTCCAGCATCTGCTTGATGCGGGGAGCCGCCTCGGCGAACTCGATCTTGCGCTCGGTCTCGCGCTTGATCGCCTGGATAATGTGATAGCCGAACTGCGTCTCCACGAGCGGACCGATCTCGTCCAGCTTCTGCGTGAAGGCGGCGTCCTCAAAAGCCTTCACCATCTGACCGCGAGGGAAGGTGTACTCACCGCCCTTGTCCTTGCTGCCGGGATCCTCGGAATGCTGCTTGGCCAGGGCGGCGAAGTCACCGCCGGCGACGAGTTGCTTGCGGACGTCCTCGGCCTTGGCTTTCTTCTCGGTCCTGACGGCATCGGTGGCACCGGCGGGAACCTGGATCAGGATGTGCCGCGCGGTGGCCTGCTCCGGAACGTTGAAGTTCTCGGGGTTGCCCTCGTAGAACTCCTTCACCGCGGCGTCCGTCACGACGGACTTCGGCACGGTCTTGTCCAGCAACGCCTTGATCTTGAGTGCGCGCTTCAGGTCGGCGTCCAGGCGAGCCGGCGTCACATTCTGAGCGGCCAGCGCCTGTTCGAGGGTCTGCCCGGGAGGCAGGGGAATGCTCTTGCGAGCCTTCTCGATTTCCTCCGGCTTGACGGTGATGGACTGCGCATCGGCCTCGTGCTCGAGGATCATCTGGATGACCATCTCCTCCCGGGCGCGTTCACTGATCTGCGATCGGAACTCGGCGACCCGCTCCGGCGGGATCCGGCCCTGGTTGGCCATCAGCGCCCGGTCGACGAGTTCGTTGATCTCGCCCTGGGTCAGGTTCTTCCCCTCGACGACGGCCACCACGGTGGTGGGGGCGACGGGGGCGGCGGACTGCGCGAACAGGTTATCGGGAATCATCAGGGGCTCGCTCTTGGGGGCTTCCTTGGCGGGCTTGTCCGCCGCAGCCATCGCGGCCATCGTCGAACCGACCGCCATCGCCGTCACCCACCGCATCATCGACTTCATGAGCATTCCTTTCGATACAGCGCCCGTCCGGCACACCCGGCCAGACACGAAAGGCGGGAGAATGCCCTCTGCACCTGTGGAAGTCAAACACGCCGGCATGCCCGCCTGAGCACCCGGCGCCGGCAGGATCTAGCGACTGACGAGGGAATAGACGATATAGGCCACGATAACCACAACGATCATCATGACAATGGCCCGGTTGCGCTGAACGCGTCGCTCCTCACGCATCGGACGCCCGCCGATGAAGCTGCCGCTGAAGTAGCTCGCAAAGCGCTGCTTATCGGCTTGCGGCCCCATCCCTGCGCGGGCCGGCGAGGGCTGCGTGGTTCTGGGAGGAATCTCCGGCGTACGGTACGGATTGGGGCGGGGGCTGGAACCGGGACGGATCCGGGAGCCCGGCGGGATGGGAGCCGGATCCGGTTCAGCCTGCGGTTTGCCCGGCTCGGGCTCCGCGGGAGCCGGCGATGGCGGCGCAACCGGCTCCTCGCGCCTGGGCGGATCCTTGGCGAACCGCGGAGGGCGCGGAGGCGGGCCGGCCGCCGGCACCACCACGGCCTTTCCCCGCGCGGCATCCTTCAGCGCCTTCTTGACCTCCCGCAGTTGGCGGTCGAGGTCTTGAAGCTTGGCGTCGAGGCCGGTCGATGGGCGTTGGATGGGACGGGGCATTCGATTCGCTTCCGTGGCGTCAGATCAGCCCGTTTCCATGCAGAAGAAAGAGCACGGTCAGCACGAGCAGCGTCAGGATCACCGGGAGGCTGACCACAAGACCGATCACGAACCACTTGCCGAGCGACCGCTCCGGATCCGGGGCGGGGCGGTGGTCGTCGAAGATCACGGGGGAGTGACGGGGCTCGCCGCCGCGATCGTCGCCGCCGATGACCGCCTCCACCCTGGCCATGGACTTGTTGTACTCCATGCGGACATCATCAACCCGGACGATCGCATCCCGTATCCGCTCGCGTACCGTTTCGTCCGTCCATTCGTCCTCGCGGATCGAAGTGATCTCCTCGAGCATGGTGCGGAACCGCGTCCGCGTGTTCTGAAGCAACTCGGCCGCCTGCGCGGCCTTCAACTCGTTCCGCTCCATCATGACGAGGCTCTGGCTCAGGTGATCCAGGATCTCCTGACGGCCCTTGATGAAGTCCGCCTGCTTGCGCCGCGCATCCTCGAGATCGCGTTTCTCCTTCTCGAGATCCTCCTGCATCTGGCGGAGGCGTTCGATCTCCTGCGCATTTTGGGCGGCCTGCTGATCAATCACCTGCTTGTGGCGCGCCATCAGGGGCAGGTTGAGTTCGGACACTCCGCGTCCGCCGGATTCGGCACCCAGCAGGTCCGCATGGGCGGGGGTGGGTTCGTCACCCGGGCCCATCTTGACGCGCGCGATCTCCTCCCGCGGGGTGTACAGGTCGTGGTCGATGAAATCACGGTTGGGCATGGCTGTTCTCCTTCATCGCGGAATCACCAGAACCTGTCCGGGACGCACGCTGCCCGGACCGCTCAGGACGCCCTTGTTGGCGTCGAAGATCCTCCGCCATTCATTGGGATCATTGTAGACCTTGCCGGCGATCACGGACAGGGTGTCGCCGGACTGCACGGTATAGGTCTGTGCCTGCGCGACGGCCGGAGCCGGCGAAGGTCGGGCGAGCCCCGACGTTCCCCGGCTCACCGGATTCGTGATCGCCGGCGCGGAAGGCTTGCCACGAGAAACGGAAGGGGAGGGCACGGCGGCGCCGTGCGAAACAGTTCGGACGGCGCCCGATGTCGCAGGCCGCGGGGCGAGCCGGGCTTGAAGAGAAGCGATCTGCTCGCGAAGCGATGCGTTCTCCGTCTTCAATTCCGCAATGATCTGGATCGCCTCCGACGGCCGGTCCGGCAGGCTCACCGCATAGGACAACCGTGCGCGCTTCAGGAGTTCCGACACGTACGCGCGGGTCTTCTCGTCGCGGCCCAACTCCATGTACCGTTCGTAATGGTAGACCGCCCGGATGAAATCCTCGCGCGGCTCCTGGTCGTGCAGCATGGCCAGTTGCAGGTGCGCACGGGACATTCCCGGGTTTCGATCCAGGACCTTCGTGTACGCCGCGATGGCGCCATCAATATCGTTTGCGTGCTTCAGGGCAAGCGCCCGGCGCATCTGGGGGTGGTTTTCCTCCCGGGCCTCGCCCCCCGGGCCTCCGGATCCGCACCCGGCCAGCAGCAGGCATGAGAGTGCGGTAACGGCCACCGCCCCCCTTCGACACACCGCTGACGCACGGGATTGCATGGCGGGTTCCTAGCACCCCGCGTGGGAAGGGTCAAGGCCGGCGGCAGGGGAATCGTCGAATTCGCGGTCTGACGGCGGCGGCACGGTTGACCCCGCCGACCTCCGGCGACTATCATGCTCGTCATGGGTGGCAGCCGGACCGGTGCCGCCCCGAGAAAGGCGAAGCCAGACCCATGGGCCTGATTCCGGACATCCGAATGGCGTTTCCCCTGGCGGACGTCGTCCAGGCGTTTCGCGACAGCAATTTCCTCTCCGGCCAGTTGATCGTGGTCGTCCTCCTTGTCGCCTCCGTGGTTGCATGGAGCGTCATGGTCTCCAAATACCGCGAACTCCGCAACGCGCAGCGGGCCTCCGACCGTTTTGTGTCGGCCTTCCGCAGGGAGGGCCACCCGCTGGCGATGTTCCTGCGCAACCAGGCGTTTCCCGAGAGCCCGCTCTACCGCGTCTACGAAGCCGGCTGCACCGCGCTCGGCGCGGAAGTCGGCGAGACCGGCCGCGCGCCGCAGTTGCTGCTCGATGAAGACCGCATCCAGCGGATCGAGCTCTCCGCGCTCCAGGTCGAGGTCATCCGCCGGGTCACCGAGCGCACGGTGGCCGACCAGGCCCTCGTCCTTGAGAATCGCATGGGGCACCTCATGACGGCGGTCAGCGCCAGCCCGATGCTGGGACTCCTCGGCACGGTGTGGGGCGTGCTCGATGCGTTCGGCGCCATGGCACTCAAGGGCATGGCGAATCTCTCGGCGGTCGCCCCGGGTATCTCCGGCGCACTGCTGACCACCGTGGTCGGACTGCTCGTCGCGCTGCCGTCCTCCATCGGCTACAACGTCCTCGCCGGAAGGATCCGCACCTTGGCGGTGCAGATGGACAACTTCTCGCAGGAGTTCGTTGCCGAAATCCAGCGGGCCTTCAGCCGCGGGTGAGCCGATGTCGCGCCGCACCACCATCGTCGCCCTGAACGAGATCAAGGAGATCAACCTCACGCCGTTGATCGACCTGACGTTCCTGCTGCTGATCACATTCATCATCACGTTTCCGCTGATCGAGCAGGGGATCCCGGTGAACCTTCCGCGCGGGCAGGCGCAGGATCTGCCCGAGCGCCAGACGCGCACGATTACCATCGACACCAAGGGTCTGCTCTTTCTCGACAAGCAATCCATCGAGAAGGATGCGCTGGCGACCGAGATGAATGCCCTTGGCGCTGCCGACCCTGATGTGACGGTCATGGTGCGGGCCGACGAAGGCGTGGCCTACGGCAAGGTGGCCGAGGTCCTCCGTATCCTGCACGCGGCGAAGATCGCCCGCTTGGCCCTCGTTCATCAATCCGACCAGCCCAAATGAAACCCGATGCCGCAGACCGGACGCTGTGGGGCAGCGCGGCGGTGCACGCCGCGGTGATCGTAACCGTCCTGTCCGCCTCGTTCTTGCGAGGATGTCTCATCCCGCACAAGCCGCGCGAGATCGTTACCTTCATCGCGATGCAGGAGCCCTCGCCAACGATCGCAGACCTGCAGATGCCCCCGACCCCGCCCGATCCCCAACCACCCGAGCCTGCACCGCCGGAACCTAAGCCGCCTGAGCCCAAGCCACCGGAACCCAAGCCACCGGATCCGCCCAAGGACATCCCGGAACCGCCGAAGGATCCGCCAAAGCCCAAGCCGAAAGTCGAAGTGAGCAAGGTCAAGGTCCCACGTCCGAACATCCAGCCGGCGCCTCCAAAGTCGAAGCCGCTCACCGCCGAGCAACTTCGCAAACTGCTTGCGTCCGGCAAGCCTGTCGGTCCGATCGGACCCGTTGGCCCGGTTGGACCGGTCAGCGACTTTCCCTTCGACTGGTATTTTGCGCTGGTCCGGAAGGCAATGTACGACGCGTGGGAGCAACCGGGCGGCCTGTCCGCATCTGCGGGACTCAAGGTGATCGTCGAGGTGCGGGTCGCCCGCGACGGGTCCATTCTCAAGCGCGATGTGATCCGCACCTCCGGGCACCCATTGATGGACGCATCGGTGATCCGGGCGCTGCAGACGGTTCCGCGGTTACAGCCGCTGCCCGATGCCTACCGGGGCGGCACGCGCGACATTCAGATCGCGTTCGAACTGACCGGGGCCCTGATGTGAGTGGAGTGGGGGAGACATGGCCATGCTGAAGCTCGAGAACACGGTCCTCGTCCTGATCGATGTCCAGGAGCGGCTGCTCGGGGCGATGCACGAACGCGATGCGCTGGTCGAATCGATCTCGCGCCTGCTCCGCGGCACCGCGGCACTCGGCGTCCCCGTGATCGTCACGGAGCAGATCCCGGAGAAGCTCGGCCCCACAGTGCCGGCATTGGCCGAGGCGGCCGGGGGACGCGCGCCGCTGAGCAAGTCATGCTTCAGTTGTGCCGGCGCCCCGGCATTCATGGATCGCATCCGCTCGATGGGCCGTCCACAGATCTTGCTGTGCGGCATCGAAACGCACGTGTGCGTGTACCAGACCGCACGCGACCTGCTGGATGCGGGGTACCACGTCGAGGTGGTCGCCGACGCCGTGTCGTCGCGCTCCGCCGGGAACCGTCGTATCGCCCTGGATCGGCTGGCCCGGGAAGGCGCCGCCGTGACGAGCGTGGAGATGGCCCTGTTTGAACTCCAGCGCGTGGCCTCCGGCGATGCCTTCCGCGCGATTCTGGGAATCGTTAAGTAGCGGGAAAGCAAAGGCCCCACGCCGAATTCCGGAGACCCGGGCGGCGTGGGGCAAATCTGGTAGATGCGCGGGGACTCGAACCCCGGACCCGCTGATTAAGAGTCAGCTGCTCTACCAACTGAGCTACGCATCCGGGACGAATCTGCCACAACCGGGCCCCGGAGTGCAACCGAAAACAGGCGTCGCTACGGAATTGCGCGGCGCGTCAACTGGCAGAGCGTCTTCCAGAGTTTGTCCTGCGCTCCGGCCTCGAGAATCTTGGCGCGCGCAGATTCCTCCTGAAAGGTCTTCGTCAGTCCGGCCAGCAGCTTCAGGTAGAATGCGCTCGCGGCCGTCGGGATCGCGACGAAAAACACGATGTGTGTCAGCGCACGCGGATCCGCCCCGAACCGGATGCCCTTGGGACTGATGCCCATCGCGAGGCTCAGGCCGCCGCCCTCGACGCCGCGGGCATGAGGGAAGGCCAGCCCGTGATCGAACGCCGTGCTCGCGATGGCCTCGCGCTTCAGAGCCTCTTCCGCCAGGCGCGATCCGTTATTCACGAAGCCTTGGGCTTCCATGGTGGCGCAGATCTCGGCGATCGCGTCGTCGCGCTCCGCGGCGGCCAGTTCCGGGATCATCAGACCGGGCGCCGAGAACCTGGCGATGCCCACCTTCAGCGGCTCGTTCGCCAACCGCTTGGTGGGCACCCTCCGGGGAGCCGAGTCATCCGGGTAGTACAGGAATCGGCTGCAGGCCGGGCAGGTATGCAGAGTGATCGCGGCATGCACCGCGTGCACCTGACTGACAGGGATCGCCATGCCGCATCCGCCGCACACTCCGTTGACCACGGGCACGATCGCCTGATGGCTGCGCTTCTGAAGACGCTGGAACTGGGAGCCGGTGTCCGCCGGCAGACCGGAGAGCATCGTCTGGATAGATTCGTCGAGCTGCGCAAGCCGGCCGCGGGTGGCGAGCGCCTCCTGCTGGGCACGGGCTTCGAAGAGGTCCTGCAACTGAATGAGGTCGTTAATGACTTTCTTCACGGTCGCCTTCGGGTGAGATCCCAAGCCGCCGGCCTACGCATCGGACGACGTGCCGAGGGTGCTGCTGTTTGGCCGACTATATCGGCACGCCGGGACGGGAGCAACCCCGATGCAACACCACCGGACACCGCGAGGGCTCCAGGACTCGGAGAATCACCAGAATCGGGTATCAATCAGCCTATCCATGCAACGTCGCATAATATATGTTATGTCGCATTGTGGGGCACTCGGTACGCCATATGTAGTTGTGCGGGGTTATGAACAGGCTCCGAGAGCGCTACAGGGACTCCGGCCACCGGACGCCGTTACGGGCGGTTATTCACAGGGGCCTGTCCGGCCATGATCCGCTCGTAGAGCTCCACGTACACGCCGGCTGCCCTGCGCCACGAATGATCCGCCTCCATGGCCCGGCGCATGAGCAGAGCCCACGCGTCGCGGCGGGCATGGAACGCCAGCGCCCGGCGCACGGAATCCAGGAACGCGGGCACGGTATACTCGTCGAAGAGGAATCCGTTGCCGACCGCGCCATCCTCGGCGGCCTCGTGAATCGTGTCCTTGAGACCGCCCGTGGCGTGCACGATCGGGATCGTCCCGTACCGCAGCGCATACAGCTGGCTCAGGCCGCAGGGCTCGGATCGGGACGGCATCAGGAACATGTCCGACCCGCTCTCGATCCGGTGCGCCAGCTTGTGGTCGAACCCCAGCGTCGCGCTGAATCGGTCCGGCCATCTGCGCGCCCACTCCATACACAGGGCCTGATACTTCTCCTGCCCGCTGCCGAGAAGGACGATCTTCAAGGGCATCTCCATCAGGGCAGGCATCGCCTCCGCCAAGAGGTCGAATCCCTTCTGGTCGACCAACCGGGAGATCATCCCGATCAACGGCACATCCATCGATCGCGCGAACCCGGATCGTGCCAGCAGGGCCGATTTGCATCCGGTCTTCCCGGCGGGATTCGCCGCATCGTAGGTGAACTTGATCAGACGATCGCGCGCGGGATTCCAGACCTCCTCATCCACGCCGTTCTGGATTCCCACGAGGCGGTCTTTCAAGGCGCGAAGGACCCCGTCGAGCCCGTAACCGCCCTCGACCGTCCGGATCTCCTCGGCATAGCTCCGGCTCACGGTCGTGGCCGCCGCGCTGGACGTGAGCCCCGCCTTCAAGCAGTTGATGTTCCCGAAGAACTCGATACCCTCGATGGAAAAGCATGCGAAGGGGAGATTCGTCATGGAAAACTCGGCGCCCGGATAGATGCCCTGGTACGCCAGGTTGTGAATCGTGAAGACGGACCGTTCCCGGCATGCCCGCCCCACTCCACCGATGCCGTTGCGCAGGTAGAGCGGAATGAGTCCCGACGTCCAGTCGTTGCCATGCACGATGTCCGGAGCGAACCCGAGCGCATCGATCAGGGCCACAACCGCCTTCTGGTAGAAGACGAACCGCTCGAAGTTGTCCGTGTAGTCCCGCTCCGGAAGCGCGTACAACTCCCGACGATCGAAGTACTCGTCGCGACGGATGAAGTAGGTCGGCGCCTCGTTGTCCTGATGAATCCACACCTCCGCGGTGTGAACGCGGAAGCCGATCGGGATCTTCAGGCGCAGTCCCGTGTCGCTGAGGCTGTGACCGCCCTCCATGACCTGGCGGTACATCGGCATCACGCGCCAGACGTCCAGCCCCAGCCTGTGCAGGGCGGCGGGGAGCGAACGGGATACCTCCCCCAGCCCGCCCGTGGAGGCGAACGGGGCGATCTCGCTGCTGCAGAAGACGACCTTCACGCTTCACCCGGACGGGCGTTCGCTGGCGCGGCCGGCCCGCGGCTGCTACCATCTCCACCCGTATGAGTGAGTTCTTACCATCGTTGGAGGATGCCTTCAAACAATTCATCGACTCGCCGCGCTACCGTCCGATGACGCGCAGCGAGCTCGCCGCAGCCCTTCACGTCCCGCCGGACGGGCGGCGGGACCTCCGCGCCCTGCTCCGCCGCCTCGAGGCGGCGGGCGAAATCGTGCTGCTTCGGAAGAACCGCTGGGCCCGGCCCGACTCCGGCCGTCTGGTGACTGCGGAGCTGTCCGTCCATGCCCGGGGCCACGGCACCGTGGACGATCCGGACCGGCCCGGCGTGGAGATCCGCATCGAACCGGAGGACCTGCACAACGCCATCCACGGCGACCGCGTTGTGGTCGAACGGATCCCCGGGCGCGGTTCGCGGCGGCACGGCCGGCCCCGTGCTCTGGATGAATCCACCGCCCGCGGACGCATCCGCCGGGTCATCGAACGCCGTCATGACGTCCTGGCCGGCCTCGTCAAGCGGACGGCCTACTCCTGGTACCTGATTCCATCCAATCCGCGGTTCCCCGCCACCGTGCGGATTCGCGATGCGGCGTCCGGCATCCGTCGCGAGGACGGTCGCATGGCGGCGGTACGTCTCGATCCGTGGGATCCTTCGGCGGCGCTTCTAGCCGGACGTCTCGTCGAGGATCTTGGCATGCCGGATGCCCCCGGCGTCGATATGGCGGTTCTGCTTCGCCAGCACAATTTGTCCGAGGGATTCCCTGAGGACGTCCGCGATGCCGCCCGCCAGGCATCAGCAGGGGTCTCCGCCTCCGAGATGGAAGGACGCCGCGACTTGCGAGGCATGGCGGCGTTCACGATCGATCCCGTGGATGCCAAGGACTTCGACGACGCCGTGTCGCTCGATCGGCGGCCGGACGGCTCGTGGGTACTCCATGTGCACATCGCCGACGTGGCCCACTACGTCGAACCGGGCGGCGCGATCGACCGCGAGGCGCGCGCCCGCGGCACCAGCGTGTACCTGGTGGATCGCACGCTCACGATGCTTCCGCGCGACCTGACCACGGACGTCTGCAGCCTGAAACCCGGCGTCGACCGGCTCAGTCATACGGCCCGGATGATCCTCGATGCGGACGGACGCGTCCTTGAGGAGGATACGTTCTCCTCCGTGATCCACTCCCACGCCCGGCTCACCTACGACACCGTCCAGGCGTTCCTCGCCGGCGG
Source organism: uncultured Verrucomicrobiota bacterium (assembly GCA_964423465.1). GTDB lineage: Bacteria > Verrucomicrobiota > Kiritimatiellia > PWTM01 > PWTM01 > VGWF01. Next base: position 13,272 of record CAYRFK010000068.1, read on the forward strand.
CGACGGCCGGGACATTCCGGCGGATGTACAGCCCGCACTGCGCAACATGGGCGGTTTGGCGCGGCGCATGCGCGATCTGCGCCTGCACGACGGGGCCATGGCGTTTAACGTTCCGGAAGTGCGCATTGAGCTGGACCCCGATGGACGCGTATCCGCCATCCGCCGCCGCGGCGCCGCCGAAGCCTACAACCTGATTGAGGAATTCATGCTGGCGGCGAATCGCGCCGTCGCCCGGCGGATGTCGCGCGCCCGGGTGCCGGCCCTGTACCGCATCCATGAGCCTCCGGATGAGGAACAGTGGGCCGGCATGGCGGAGGCGCTCGACAAGCTGGGCGTTCGCGGCTTCGCGCCGGACGGCGCGTCGCTGAATGACCTGGTGGCCGGCATCGCCGGCACCCCGGTGGAATACCCCGCGGCGGTTGCGATCCTCCGGCATCTCAAACGGGCGGAGTACTCGCCCCGATGCGCCTCGCATTTTGGTCTCGCCTTCAAGCCATACACCCATTTTACATCGCCGATCCGCCGCTATCCGGATCTCGTGGTGCATCGTATTCTCGGCGCGATCGAGACCGGACGGATGCCGCCCTATTCGCACGATGAAATCGGCGCCATCGCGGCGCACTCGTCACGCACCGAACGGGCGGCCGCGGAGGCGGAGCGCGAGAGCGTCGACATCAAGCGTATCCAGTATTACCGCGACATGCTGGAGCGCGGGCCGGCGGGTCCCCTTCCCGCCGTCGTGACGGGCATCATCCCCCGAGGTTGGCTGGTGGAAATCGTGGCAACCCTTCAGCGCGGATTGATTCCGATTCACTGCCTGCGGGGAGGCCGCACCTCGCGTGCCGCTCCCGGACACGCGATCGATGTCGAAGTGATCGGTGTCGACACGCACCGGAAGCTGGTTGATTTCCGGCCCGCCGGAGAAGCCCCGGCATCGCGGCCCCGGCGGGGAGCCGGACGGCCTGCGCGTCAGCGGATGAGGTAGATGATCTTCTGAGGCTTCCCCTCGCGCTCGATGTCGAGCACGACGGCACTCAAACGTTCCTTCACGAACTCGCCAAGGAAAAACTCCGCGCGCGACTGGCTCGTCATGTTCATCGAATTGACCATGCGCACCTTGTCGCCCTCCCTCAGTCCGACGTCCTGCAGGAACTCTTTCTCGCCCTGAATGGCGATCTCATAGCCGGCGATCCGGCCTTCCGCGGTATAGTCCGGCCGGAAGGTCTCGTACAGCCGGGCCACGCGCTCAGGTTCGTCGAGAACCTCACGGTAGTAGGTCATCAGGGACTCGCGATCCAGAACCCATCGGTTTTCCTGGACGCGCTTGCCGAACCGGGTTGTCTCCAGCGCCTCCATGCCCGCGGCGGCCGCCGTCACCGCGCTCACGCGCGTCGGAGCCTCCCCAGCGCCGGCGGCGAACCCGAGTCCCAGCACCTCCACGCGGCCGCCGATCTCCACCTCCACCCGGTCCGCATACACGCGGACAACGCGAAGATCGTCCACCGATTCGTTCTCCGCCAGCAGATGCTGCTGCTTGGCCTGGGTGTCGTCGATGATGGCCTTTCGATAGCCGCCCGCCGCGGACTCCGGTCCGTCGGCTACCAGAAACGTTCCGGCCAGACGATATCGCGAGGGGACCGCATTGGAGGACACGGAAGTTCCAAGCCAGGACGAGGACGATGCCCGGAAGACCCCCCATTCCCTGGTGCCCATGGCGGGAGGCGACAGCCATTCCGGCTTTGGCGGAATCCTCACGCCGCCCTCCACCGCAGGTGCGGCATCCGGAGGCCGGACAAATCTCCATGCCAAAGCCGCGGATGCGGCCAGCGCCGCAACAAGCAGCCATGCGAGACCGCGAATCGCGGCGCTCGCCCACTCCGAACCGCTCCACCGATCCATGCCGTTCATGATGCCCGTAGGAAACACCGGTCGGCCGGGGCCGTAAGCCGGATTCTGTTGTCCGCGGTCATTTATCTGATGCGGCCAACCCGGAACCTCGTCCCTTGCGGAACATGAGACGGGCCGCCTCCGGTTCCCTATTTGGCCTTGCTCCGGACGGGGTTTGCCCTGCGCCCCGCTTTATGCGGGACCGGTGGTCTCTTACACCACCTTTTCACCCTTACCCCGACGAATCGGGGCGGTATGGTCTCTGTGGCACTTTCCGTACCCTTCGATCTGGCGAAGGGCCCCCCGCCTTGCGACGGGGCATCCTGCCCTGTGGAGTCCGGACTTTCCTCCCCTCCCGCGAACGGGAAGAGCGACCGCGCACCCCGGACCGACCGGCTTCCTACTCGCGCCAGTATAGCATCCGGCCGCAGAACGTGCACGCCGTCATCGCATCGCCTCGGCGTGTGTCATGCACGACCTGGGGCGGCAGCTTCATGTGGCATCCGCCGCAGGTGCCGTGGTCGACGGGGACAATGGCCGCGTCGCCCACATGCTTCATGATCCGGTTGTAGCGGCCCAACCACTGCTCGTCGACGCCCTCGGTGCGCGCCTGACGTTCCGACTCGAGTCCCGCCACTTCCTCCTGAAGTACCGCGAATCGCTTGTCCATCTCGGCACTCTCGCGCTCGACCCGGAGACGTTCCTCATCCACATCGCGCCGCGCCTGCGTCAGGACCGCCTTGAGCTGCTCCGCCTTCTCCATCCGAACGAGCTCCGAATCCTCGAGTTCGCGGATCTTCTTTGTGGCAACCTCGATCTCATGCACGAGCGTCCGGTACCCATCGTTCGTCTTGACCTCGAGCTGCTGCTGACGGTAGCGACGGATGGTATCCTTGGCGGTGTCGATATCCATTTCGATCTGCTTGATGCCCATGGACTCGTGTTTCCATGCACCCTCGGCCTTCTGAAAAGCATCCTCGCGGTCCTGCAACCGCAGGCGGGTCCGCTCCTTGCGTCCGGGAATATCATCCAGATCCTTGCGAAGTTGGATTACGCGACGGTCGAGTTCCTGAAGCCGCAGCAGGTCTTGAAGTGTCTTCAGCACCGCCGTCCTCCTCCCGTTGCACACATGCTCGAACGATAACCAACCCCGAACGATGCGTCAACGATGTGCAGTGAAATTGTGCATCGCCGGCTCCGCAGGGCGCGTCAACGGACCCCGCCCTCTTCCTCCCGGATCAGACCCGACTCGCGCAGCGCGTCCCACGTCAGGCCGGGGAAAGCCACTCCACGCTCGACATAACGCCGGACGAACTTGCCGAGGATGTCGACCTCGATGTTCACGGCATCGCCGGGCCGGTATCCGCCAAAACATGTGATCTCATAGGTATGCGGGATGATGTGGATCCCGATCGAGTCGGCCGTCATGTCGGCGATCGTAAGGCTGACGCCGTCGACGGACACCGACCCCTTGAACACCATGCCGTCCATGAGGTCCCTGGAGCACTCGAACTCGAACCGCCAGTCGCGCCCTACCGCCTGGACAGCCCGAACGCGGGCGATGCCGTCGACGTGACCGATCATGATGTGTCCGCCGAGCGGGTCGCCCCACCGCAGCGCGCGTTCGAGGTTCACCGCCGCCCCGATTACCTTCTCGCCGAGATTCGTCCGGCGGAACGTTTCGCGCAGCACATCGAAGCGCAGGATGCCACCAACGCACTCCTTCACCGTCAGGCAGGTTCCGCATACGGCGACGCTCTCGCCGATCTCGACCGGCCGATCCCACGTCCCGGCCTCCACGCCGATGCGTCCCCACTCCTCATTCAGGTCCAGTTCCGCGATCCGCCCCATCCGCTGCACGATGCCTGTAAACATGAGCCGTCCTCCCGTCATTCAGGGCGCGCCCGGACCATGAGGTCCGGACCGCACATCGAGGTTTCCATGATTCGATACCCCAGCGCCGCATCCAGAAGCCGCCCCGCCCCGCCCACCGCGGGCACCGCGGTGCGCCCGCCCAAGACCCGCGGCGCATAGAAGAGCAGAAGCTCATCCGCCGCCCGTGCGTCAAGAAGTGAGGCTGCCAGTTCGGCCCCGCCTTCGCAGAGCACACGCAGTACGCCCAGTTTTCCGAGATGATCCAGAATCGCGCGGACGGAAAGCCGCCCGTCGGGCATCGTGTCGATCACAGCGACCGAGGCGCCGCACCGCAGAAACTCCATCGCCCGGGCCGGATCACAACCTGCGCCGACGGCGATCAACGTCTGTCCGGCCGCCCCGTCACCCAGGATCTTCGCACCCCGCGGCGTGCGGCCCAGCGGATCCACAACCACTCGCCAGGGATGCCGGCCCCGGTCCGGCCGCGGCAGCAGCGAGGGGTCGTCGCGAAGCACGGTTCCGATCCCCACAAGAATCGCATCGGACCTGCGACGCTCCTCCTGTACAACAGACCGCGACTCGGGGCCTGTAATCCATCGGGAGGCGCCGGACGCATCGGCAATCCGTCCGTCGAGCGTCAGACCAAGCTTCAGCACCACCCATGGCTCGCGGCTCGTGATCCACTGCGCGAACGGTTCAATCAGCCGTTGCGCTTCCATCCCGCCGACGCCGCATCCGACGCGGATGCCGGCGGCCCGAAGGCGGCGAAGGCCGCGGCCGCGGTGCGACGGGTTCGGATCCCGGGTGGCCGCAACGACGCGGGCGACGCCGGCCGCAATCAGCGCCTCCGTGCATGGCGGCGTGCGGCCGTGGGTGCTGCACGGCTCCAGGGTGACGTAGACCGTCGCGCCCCGGGCGGAGACACCCGCGGCCCGGAGGGCATGGATCTCCGCGTGCGGACCGCCGGCCCTGCGATGCCAGCCCTCTCCCACGACGCGGCCCTTGCGAACAACGACCGCGCCCACGGGCGGATTGGGCCTCGTCAGCCCCTCGCCGCGACGCGCAAGTGCCAAGGCCCGATACATCCAGACGAGGTCCATGGATCGATCATCCATCGCGGCCGCCTTCCATCCCCAGCAGTCCGCGCACGAAGAGGTTCCGGTCGAAGGGGACCAGATCATCCGCCCCCTCCCCCAGCCCCGCGAAGACGATCGGAACCCTGAGTTCGTCCGCCAGAGAGAACACGAAACCGCCTTTCGAGGATCCGTCCAGCTTCGAGACCACAACGCCCGTGAGAGGGACCGCCTCGTGAAACGTTCTCGCCTGTGAGATCGCATTCCGGCCGAGCGCGGCATCCAGCACGATCCACGTCGACTCGGGAGCCCCGGGCCTCCGCTTTCCGATGGACCGCCTGACCTTGACAAGCTCCTGCATCAGGGGCTGTTTGGTATGCATCCGACCGGCGGTGTCGATGATCAGCACGTCGGCGCGCCGGGCGATCGCAGCACCCATGGCGTCATACGCCACGGCGGCGGGATCCGCCCCCGTGGCGCCGGCCACGACCTCGCACTGGAGCCGGTCGGCCCACAGGCGCAGCTGGTCCGATCCGGCTGCGCGAAATGTGTCGCCAGCGCAAAGCAACGGGGAAAGACCATCCCGGGCCACGCGGCGGGCGAGCTTGGCGCAGGTGGTCGTCTTGCCGGATCCATTGACACCGACCACCAGGATCGTCGTGGGACCGTCCCCTCGCGCCCATGGCACAGGGGGTTCGGGAAGGAGGTCTGCCAGCGATGCGGCGAGCGCATGGGGAAGATCCGCCTTCATCTCGCGGGCGCGAGCAACGAGGCCGTCGCACGCGCGCGCAGCCAGCGCCGCCGAGACGTCGGCCCGAACCAGAGCCTCCTCCAGTTCGGAGGCAGCCGGCCCCGAAGTGGAAGGCCCGCCTGCGAGCCTGCGCAGGGCGCCCGAGATTGCATCCCGCGTCCTCGCAAGCGCGGAAAGCCACGAGGCCATGTCAGCCGCCTCCGCCCGTCAGAAGCCGGGGATCCGGCGCCGCGCACCGCGCGGGACGCTGAACGTCCTTGGCGGCGCGGTCGAGGATGCCGTTGACGAAGCGCCCCGACTCGCGCCCGCCAAATTCCTTGGCGAGATCCACGGCCTCGTTGATGGAGACCACGGGCGGGATGTCCTCGCGATACATCATTTCATAGAGGGCAAGGCGGAGAATGTTCCGGTCGACCGCTGCCATGCGGGAGAGATCCCAGTTCGTCGCGTAGCCCTTGAGTCGGTCGTCGAGTTCCGACCGCGCAGCCTCCACACCGCGGATCAACTCCTCCGCGAAGCTCCGAAGCTTTGGACTTGTCTTGCGGGCGAGCCAGAAATCGGCGAGAGCCTCGGCCATGTCGCCGTCATTGAAGTCCCGCTGAAAAAGGAACTGCACCGCCATCAACCGGCCTTCGTGTCGGCTGCTCATGGCGTCTGCAACCGGATGGATGCGAGGAGGCGGGCCATTTCCGCGGCGGTCCGGGCGGCGTAGGCGCCGCGGCCGTCCGGCCCCGACGTGCATCGCGCAACCGCCTGCGCCTCGGTGTTCGCGGGGATGACCGTGTCGACCACCGGCACCGCGTGGCGCCGCGCGATGTCCGACAGCGCCGCAGCGACCGTGCTGTTGATCAGTCCGGCGTGGGGCGTCTCGCCCTGGATGACGCATCCAAGAGCGATCAGGGCGCTGTACCGGCCCTGCTTCGCCAGTTGCTCCGCAGCGGACGGAATCTCGAAGGCGCCGGGGACCCAGAAGACCTCAATGTCCGCATCGGCGGCACCGCATTGCTTCAGCGTCGCGACCGCCCCAGCGAGCAACTGCCCGGTCAGCGAAAGGTTGAACCGCGCGATCACGATCGCAAACCTCAGCCCGGCCGCATCGGGCGTTCCCGACGTCTGGCGGACCGCACCAAGATCCGGCGGCGCGGCGGCGTCCGGCCCGGGAGTGGATGTCAGCATGTTGTCCTCACAGCAGGTGTCCGAGTTTCTGTTTCTTCGCGCGAAGATACCGTTCGTTGTCCTCGGTCGGGGGGATGACCAGCGGAACGCGCTCGCATACGCTCACGCCATACTTCTCAAGCCCCGAGACCTTCTTGGGATTGTTGGTGATCAACCGCACGCCGTCAACGCCGAGATCGCGAAGGATCTGCGCGGCGGCGGAGTAGTCGCGGAGGTCGGCATCGAACCCGAGTTCCTGGTTCGCCTCGACGGTGTCCAGCCCGGCCTCCTGCAGTGCGTAGGCGTGG
>CAYRFK010000069.1:0-20282 GCA_964423465.1 uncultured Verrucomicrobiota bacterium
TGCAGAACTTCGACCCATCCGGGATGTCGGATCGGCACTTTGGGCAGATCATGGCCATTCACCTCTCTGCACTGCGACAGTATCACGACCGCGCGATTGCCAACGACAGGGCGCCGGATCACAGGGCCCGCAAAACCTGACGAGACTCATCCGAATGCCCTCCGTGCGACAGCACCAACCGGAACCCGAGGTTGCTGACGCGACCCAACCCTCCACCGCCGATGCGAAACGAGCATTGAAGATCGGCAGGGCCGCAGGTGCCCCACGACGCACCGCGCCACGCCCCAAAGGACTCGTCAAGTTTGTCGCTGGCCGCGAACTCCCATACGTTGCCTCCTACTCCGTACAGACCCCATTCATTCTTGCCACTTTGTTCGACGGGGCACGAAACCGGAAAGCCATCACGGTAACCGTCGCGCACATCGTACGCCGGCGAATCCGAGTAGTTGCCGGATCTCGGCGGCATCGTATTGCCCCACGGGTACATCCGATCAACCCCACACTGGGCAAAGATCTGCCATTCTTGCTCGGAGGGGAGTCGATAGCGGCAGCCCGCCGGTAGCGCGCCGACTGCCCGGTCGCGCTGCGTCATCCATTCCGCGAACGCCTTCGCATCGTCGAAGTTCACCTGTACCACCGGCTGCCGGTCGCCGTTCAGCGACTTGCCTTCGTAGTCCTCACTGTCGTGGTCCGGGACTTTCTTCCGGTACTCTCCGTTGGTCGCCTCGTACTTGCCAACCCAGATTTTGAGCGCAGGAATCCACACGAACTCCATCCCGGTCTCGGGCGAAATCCAGTCCTGCCCCTCGGTCGGACCGGAGCGGATTGCAGTCTGCCCCAATCCGATCGACGACTTGTGTCCCGCAAGGGCCGTTCCAACGGCTTTGCGCGTATCCTTGAAGACTCCTGAAAACACCGCCGCCATCCTCGACGGCTGATGGAGGCTCTCTTCACCCGCCGTTATTGGAGCATTGGACTTCTGCTCCGGTTCGACCATGGCGGTCTCCTTGTTCCACCGCGCCATCGAGGCCTCGTACGGCTTCCATACGTATTCCCGCGCCGCCCAGACAAATGCCGCCAGAACCATGGCCTCGACGACGAAACGAAACATGCGCGGCACGACAAGCGGCCTACGTATGCTCTCTTGATCGCACAGAGTCGTCGATGCCGGTCCCTTGCCTCGCCGAATCGCCGCCAGCAGTCGCTTTCCATCTTTGAAACGCTCTCTGGGCTTGTACTTGAGGCACCCGCAGACCAGGAAATCCCAAGCCGTGGGAAGACCGGGTATGAATTCCGACGGCGGCTCCGCCATGCCTGCGGGTCTCCGGCCGGTGAGCATTCGGTAGAGCATAACACCGAAGGAGTACACATCCGCCCGCGGGCCGACCTCGACGCCGGACAACTCGCCGCGGGCTTCGGGGCTCATGTAGTCGTAGGTGCCGATCAGGCTCTCGCTGGACGAGCCGTGGCCGTCCGCGCGCTCCAGCGTGTCCATGGAGTTCACCGACCGCTCCGCGCCGGCGGCGGGACGTATCGGGTCCGGTCCGCTTGAAGGGCCGACCTCCGTGTCGGCCGCGCCACCGGTCCGGATGGAGCCGGGCCCTCCAGGACGCCTCGTCCGCATCGAGTTGATCGACCGGTCGGACATCGACGCATGGATGCTCTGATGAATCTGCGTCCTCATGAACTCGCCACCGAGGGCCTTGGCGAGGCCGAAGTCGGTCAGGCGGGCATGGCCGGCGGCGTCGATCATCACGTTCGCCGGCTTGATATCGCGGTGGACCACGCCCTTGCCGTGCGCGAAAGCAAGCGCCTCGGCGATCTGGAGGGCGAGTTCGCGAACGCGCGTCTCGGGCAGGCGGCCCTCCGGCGCCGCGGCGAGGGCGTCGTGAAGGCTGACCGACCGGCCCGCGGCGTCACGGACGAGGTCCATGACGAGGTAGTAGCGGCCGGACGACTCATCGTGGCCGACGTGGTGGACGCGGACGATGCCGGGGTGCTCCAACTCGGCCATCAGCCTGCCTTCGTCGAAGAAGCGCTTCACGAATCCGGGATCGGCTGTGGCGACAACGGGCAGCAACTTCACGGCGTAGGCGACGCGGGTATGGACGTTCTCCGCGCGCCACACCTCCCCCATCCCGCCTTCGCCGATGCGTTCAATCAGCTCGTAATCGCCCAGCCTCATGGCCCCCTGCCTCCACGCGGGCTGCGCCCGCAGGGTGGACGGAAGACCGAATACGGAAGAACCACCGACCACCTCCGGCGAGTGTAACCGGCTCGGCCTCCGGCGCGAGCAGAAAGGACAAGGTAGTCACACGCCCGCACCGCCGTCTCGGCCTCCATCACCGGTCCCATTTGTATCGGGCTCGAAACGGCCGGTTCCTATGCAAGTCAGACAGGGGCGGCGTCCTTTGTCCGCCACGCGGGGATCACAAGCAGAATGGCGAGGACGGCCATCGCCCAGCCGAAGACCGGACCGTGGCGGAGGAAGAAGGTCGACGGGGCGCCGTCCGTTCGCACCGGGACCTCGGCGGTGAGGAAGCCGGAGGCCGGCCGGCCGTCGGTCCCGGTGAGCGGAAGCGATCCGGTACGCTCACCGCCCTCGCCGCCGACGCGGCCGGTGGGTGCAATCCAGCATGTGAAGCCGGAGTTGGCGCAACGGACGACGGGCACGCGCGATTCGATGGCGCGGAAGACGCTCTGGATCATGTGCTGGCGCGGGCCCCACGTGCCGTCGAACCAGGCGTCGTTCGTCTGCACAACCACCAGCCGCGCTCCCGCCCTCACGAAGCGGCGGGCCATCGGGGCCAGGGTATCCTCAAAGCAGATCATCACAGAGAACGGCACCGCGGGCTCGCGCAACCGAAACACCGTGGTCTTCCGGCCGGGCGACACGTCGTATTCAATCGGCGTCAGACGGCGCAGCCACGGAAGCCATTTTGCGAAGGGCACGTACTCGCCGAACAGCACGAGGTGCTGTTTGTCGTAGGTCTCCCAGATTCCGGGGCCGGGGCCGATCAGGAATGACGTGTTGTAGGAGAGCAGTTCGCCCGCATCCGTCCGCTCCGAGTCGATCCCGCCGGCGAGGAGGGGCACGCCGTTGGACACGATGCCGGCCACCATGGCGACGATGCGTTCGCTGCGGCGCAGGTCCTCAGGCACGGCGGTCTCGGGCCACACGATGATGTCGGGCCGCGCGTGAAGCGCGGCGCGGCTGAGCGTGTCGAGCCGGCCGTACATCGAATCCCAGAATTCGAGGGTCCACTTTTCATACTGCGGGATTGCCGGCTGGACGAGCCCGAAACGCACCGCCCCATCCGGCTCCGGCAACCGCGCCAGCATGCGCCAACCGCCGAACGCGGCGGCCGTCACCACCAGGAACCCGAGGGCGACTTCCGGCCGTGACCTGCGGAGTCCGCCGCGGGTGGCGAGGTTCTCCAGCATCAGCGCGCCGGCCGCATTGACCCACACCACCAGCGCCGAGACCGCCGCCGCCCCGCCCCATTCCGCGTGCTGGGCAATCATGAGGTTCGCGTACTGGCTCACGCCGATGAAGTTCCAGGCGAAGCCGCTGAACCACACGCCGCGCAGATGCTCCCAGCCCGTCCACGCCGCGGTCGTCCCGACCAGGAACAGCATGCGCGAGGCCGGCCATGCGCGGACGCGCTCCGACTGCAACCATGCGAAGACCACCGCGGGTGGAATCGTGTAGAGGGCGCAGTAGAGTGCGAGGATCGCCCACCCGGCCCATGTGACGCAGCCGACCCACACGATCGACGGAAGCCAGAAGACCGCGCCGGACAGGAAAGCGGGCCCCGCCGCCCGGCGTGGGGAGAGACCGCGAACGGCCGCGAACAGGGGGATCAGCGCGATCCACACGCATGCCGCCCATTCGAGCGGGGGAAACGCGGCGAACAGCAGCCCGCCGGACAGCGCCGCGCAGACCCACCGCCACGGAGCGATTCTCCGCAGCGCTGCGCGATTCACGTCCGGATCTTCAACCGATTTCGATGGATGCAGCATGATCGGCCGAATCCGGGCGATCCGCCGTCACACCAGCGAGGCGCCGTGGCATTTCTTGTACTTCTTGCCGCTACCGCAGGGACACGGATCGTTGCGGCCAACCTTGGGACCTTCGTGGCGCACGGGCTGCGCAGGCGCGCGCAGGGCGGCCTGCATCGCCGCATCCGACCCGGAGACCGGCGCCGGGTCGGCGGGCTCATCGTCGCCCGACGGCGGCGGGGCGCCGCCGCCGAGGGTCTGGACCTCGGCATGGACGAAGGCCTGGGGCAGCGCCCGGATCATGCGCTCGAAGGACTCCAGCGAGGTCGACGACCGGAACATCCGCGTCGCGACGTCCATCTTGATCTTGTCCATCAGGTCGGAGAACAGGTCGTACGCCTCGCGCTTGTACTCGACGAGAGGATCCCGCTGGCCGTAGGCGCGCAGCCCGACGCCCTGCCGCAGTGCGTCCATGCCGCGCAGGTACTCCTGCCAGTGGTTGTCCACGGCGAAGAGGATCATCTGGCGTTCGAGTTCGGCCAGTTCCTCCGGGTTCTCGGTGGAAGCCTTCAGGTCGTAGGCGGCGCGCACGCGCTCCATGACGGCGGCCGTCAGGGCCTCCGGCGTCGCGGGGCTCGGCAGGTGGGCCTGCGTCATGCCGACCGGGAACGTCATGTCCACCCACTGCACGAAATCGCGCAGGCCGTCCTCCCCGCCCTCCGCGGCGGGCTCGGCGTGGCTGGAGACGACGTCCTCGACGATCTCCATCAGATAGCTCCGCACATCCTGCGCGCGAAGCACGTCGCCGCGGAACCCGTAGATGATGGTCCGCTGCGTGTTCATCACGTCGTCGTACTCGAGCGTGCGCTTGCGAATCGCGAAGTTCTGCTGCTCCACGCGGCGCTGGGCGGTCTCGATCGACCGGTTCAGCCACGGGTGCTCGAGCACCTCGCCCTCCTCGATGCCGAGACGCTCCATGATCCGCGAGATGCGGTCGGAGCCGAAAAGACGCATCAGGTCGTCCTCCAGCGAAACGAAGAACGTCGACGAGCCGGGATCGCCCTGGCGGGCGCAACGGCCGCGGAGCTGGCGGTCGATGCGCCGGGCCTCGTGCCGCTCGGACCCGAGCACATGGAGGCCGCAGGGATTGTCCAGCAACTGCTGCTTCAGCGGCTTGCCCTCGTAGGCGTCGGACAGGCGGGTCTGCGACAGGATGATCTCGCGCGGCACCCAGACGACGCCCTCGCCCAGCTTGATGTCGGTTCCGCGGCCGGCCATGTTCGTCGCGATCGTCACCGCGCCCGGCTCGCCGGCGCGCGACACGATCTCGGCCTCGCGCTCGTGGTTCTTCGCGTTGAGCACGTTGTGGGGGATGCCGCTCCGCCGCAGCATGCGGCTGATGATCTCGGAATGCTCGACCGTGACGGTACCGACAAGGATCGGCTGCTTCGCCGCATACCGCTTCGAGATCTCCTCGATGACCGCGTTGTATTTCTCGCGTTGCGTCTTGTAGACGCGGTCGTTCTGGTCGACCCGCCGCACGGGGCGGTTGGTCGGCATGACGACGACATCGAGCTTGTAGATCTGGTGGAATTCGTCCGCCTCGGTCTCCGCCGTGCCCGTCATGCCGGCGAGCTTCTTGTACATGCGGAAGTAGTTCTGGATCGTGATGGTCGCCAGCGTCTGCGTTTCCCGCTCGACCTTCACGCCCTCCTTCGCCTCGATCGCCTGGTGGAGCCCGTCGCTCCAGCGGCGGCCGGGCATCAGGCGGCCGGTGAACTCGTCGACGATGACGACCTGGTTCTCCTGGATCACGTACTGCACGTCGCGCTCATAGACGCTGTAGGCTCGGATGAGCTGGTCGACCGCGTGGATGCGCTCGTTGCGGTCGGCGAAGACGTCCTGCATCTTCTGCCGGCGCGACAGCTTCTCCTCGGGCGTCAGCGACGCATCGCCGTCGAGCACCGCAAGTTCGGCGGCAAGGTCGGGCAGCACGTACATCTCGGGGTCGTCGGGATTCAGCGCCGCGCAGCCCTTCTCGGTGAGACTGGCGTCGTTGCCCTTCTCGTCGATCGTGAAGAACAGTTCCTCGCGAAGCTCTCGCGCCTCCTCCTTGCGCATGTCGGTGAGCATCGCGGAGTCGATCTTCTCGTAGATGCGGCGGATGGCGGCATCCTCCATCAGGTGCAGGAACTGCGGGTGCTTCGGCATCCCCTGCCCGACCTGGTAGAGCTTGAGCGACGCATCCTCCTCGTCCTCCTTGGTGCGCTCCGGCTTCTCGAGCAGCACCTTGGCCTCCTGCGCGAGCTTGTTGCACTGCTCGCGCTGGCGGCGGACGAGGCGGTCGACGGCCGGGCGCAGCTCGACATACTGCTTCGTCGAATACGGCGCCGGGCCGGAGATGATCAACGGCGTGCGCGCCTCGTCGATCAGGATGCTGTCGATCTCGTCGACGATGGCGAACTGGTGGCCCGGCTGGACCTGGTCCATCGCGCGCACCGCCATGTTGTCGCGCAGGTAGTCGAACCCGAACTCGGCGTTCGTGCCATAGGTGATGTCGCAGGTGTACATCGCCCGCCGCTCGGCCGGATCCATCGAGTTCTGGATGCAGCCGACCGTCAGGCCGAGCCACGTGTACAGCGCACCCATCCACTGGGCGTCACGCCGGGCGAGGTAGTCGTTGACCGTGACCACATGCACGCCCTTGCCGGTCAGCGCGTTGAGATAGACGGGCAGCGTCGCCACGAGCGTCTTGCCCTCGCCCGTCGCAATCTCGGAAATCTTGCCCTGGTGCAGGGTGATGCCGCCGATGAGCTGCACATCGAACGGGACCATTTCCCACTTCAGCGGGCGGCCGCAGACGTCGATTGTCGTGCCGCACAGGCGCCGGCAGGCGTTCTTGACCACGGCAAAGGCCTCGCAGAGGATGTCGTCCAGCGTCGCCCCCTTCGCCAGCCGTTCCCGGAACTCGACGGTCTTCGCCCTGACCTGCTCGTCGGTCAGCGACTGGAGGCCGGCCTCCAGTTCGTTGATGCGGGCGACCAGCGGACGGATCCGCTTGATGTCCCGCTCGTTCTTCGTGCCGACGATTTTCTTAAGAAGCCAGTTCATGCGTTGTATCCACTCCGCCCAATGCGGCAAAAACGCTTCTTTATACGCGCAAAGGCCCCCGAAGTCACGCCGCGCCGCAGCCGCAACGCACTTCAGCAGCCTTCGACTGCAGCCTGCACCTGAGCCAGCAGCGCGATGCAGGCGGTGTCAGCGCGGAGGATCCGCGGCCCCATCCCCGCCCCGGCGAACCCGTGCCGCACGAGGAGATCAAGTTCATACGGCGTCCATCCCCCCTCCGGACCGACGGCCAGCAGCAGCCGGCGCCCACCGCGAGTCGCAAGCACCGAGGCCACTGGCTGCGTGAACGAGGGGTCGGCCGCGACCCGGAGGGTCTCCGGACACAGCCCGTCGAGTTCGTCCTCGACCAGCACCTTGAATCGACGATGGACCGTCACGGCGGGCAGCCGCGTGTCGCATGCCTGCTGCAGCCCCTCGACCAGCCGTTCGCGGATGAACGCCGGCTCCAGCACGTGCGTGTCGAAGTACATCCGCTCGACCTTCTCCGCGTTGGTCACGAGGATGCGCCCGACGCCCATCGCCGCCAGTTGCGCCCACAGCCGCTTCATCACCTTCGGCCGCGGCAGCGCCAGCAGGAGGTCCACCGCCGGCCGCGCCGGCACGGGGCCGTCGAATGCGCACCGCAGGACCACGCCCTCGCGCCCGGCCGACTCGACCTCGCCCGTCCCTGCCGCGCCGTCGACAAGCCCAACACGCACACGGTCCCCCGGCGCGACGCGCAGGACCGTCCGCAGGTGCGCCGCACGCCCGTCCCGCAGCACCACGCGCCCCTCCGCCCCCACCTCCGCCGACTGGATCAGAATAAGGTTCACGACCGGCAGTGTCGGCATTCCCCAGTCGCGATCCAAGCCCGGAGTGAAGCCCGGAGTGAAGCCGCGAGGATATGAGGGAGTGTGGCAGTGTGACTGTATGGCGGTGGGACGGTGCGAATGCCTCCCTCCACCATCCACCCTCCACCCTCCACCTTCGTTGACTCCCGGGCGCGCGGGCGGCATCATGCGGGCGGGCCGCAGGGACGGCCCGGGAGAGCCATGAGCGAACCTGCATTTCAGATCGGCGCGGACGGCGTCGACGCGGCCGCGATCAACGCGGAGATCCAGGCCGCCGTCGACGCCCGGATCGCGTCGGGCGCCTACGCCGACGCCCGGATCGCGCGGGCCGAGCGGCTGAACCTCGTCAACATCCGGCGCGACGGCTCGTTCATCACGCATTACCTGCGCAGCCTTCGCGATGCGGTCGAGGTCGACATCTCGGACTTCGAGATCCGCGAGCGGCGCGCCCGCTTCGCCCCCGTCCTCGTGCGCCTCAAGAAGGCCATCTGGGGCCTGCTCAAGTTCTACACCTACCGCCTCTGGTCGCAGCAGAACCAGGTCAACGGCATGCTCGCCGCGGGGCTCGAGGGCATCGACGAGCAGTACGCGGCGAAGATCCGCCGGCTCGAGGAGCGGATCGCCGAACTCGAGCGCAAGGCCGGCGGCGGCGGGGCGCAGGCCGGCTGACATGGGCGCCGCCTCCTCCATCGCGGTCGTCGTGCCGCGCCACGCCGACGGCGGCATGGTCGGCGGCGCCGAGACGCTCCTCCGCCAGCTCGCCCTGCGCTGCGCCGACGCCGGCCACCGCGTGCGGCTGCTGACCACCTGCGCCAAGAGCCACTTCACCTGGGCCAACGAGCGGCCGGCCGGCGTCGTACGCGACGGACCTTTGGAGGTCGAGTACTTCCCTGTCGACGACCGCGACGCGGGCGTCTTCCTCGAGCACCAGCAGGCCATGGGCCGGGGCACGACGCTGACGCGCGCGCAGGAGGAGGTCTGGCTCGCGAACAGCGTCCACAGCCGCGCGCTCTACGCGCACCTCCGCAGCGCCGCCTACGACCGCATCCTCGCCGGCCCCTACCTCTTCGGTCTGACCG
This sequence comes from uncultured Verrucomicrobiota bacterium, assembly GCA_964423465.1. Classification (GTDB taxonomy): domain Bacteria; phylum Verrucomicrobiota; class Kiritimatiellia; order PWTM01; family PWTM01; genus VGWF01. The sequence goes on from CAYRFK010000069.1 coordinate 9,041, forward strand.
TCGGCGCCGCGCGCGTCCACCCTGACCGCACCCTCCTCGTCCCGTGCCTTCACGACGAACCCTTCGCCTACGTGTCCCTCATCCGCGAGATGTTCGGCGCGGTCCGCGGCTGCCTCTTCAACAGCGAGCCGGAGCGCGACCTCGCCGCCCGCGTGTGCGGCCTGCCGGCCGACCGCGGCCGCGTCGTGGGCATGGGGATCGAGGCGTTCGACCCCGACCCCGCCGCCTTCGCCGCGCGGCACAGACTCGACACGCCGTACATCCTCTATAGCGGGCGGCGCGAAGCCGCCAAGGGCACCTCGCTGCTCGCCGAGTATGTCCGCGTCTTCCGCGAGCGCACCCACCGCGATGTGCGGCTCGTGATGACCGGCAGCGGGCCGGTCGATGCGCATCCGTTCATCCTCGACGCCGGGCTCCTCTCCGAGGCCGAGAAGCGCGAGGCCATGGCGGGCGCCCGCGTCTTCTGCCACCCCTCATGCCTTGAGAGCTTCGGCATCGTCCTGCTTGAGGCATTCATGGCCGGCACCCCGGCACTGGTCAACGAGGGCAGCGAGGTCCTCCAGTGGCAGTGCCGCCGCTCGGGCGCCGGCCTCTGGTTCCGCCACTACCCCGATTTCGAGGCCGCCCTCGACCGCATGCTCTCCGACGAACCGCTGCGCGCACGCATGGGCGCCCAGGGCCGCCGCTTCGTCCAGGCCGAGTATTCCTGGCCCGCCGTCGACGCACGCCTCTTCCAAGCCTTGGACGCCCTGTGAACCGTTGTTTCCAAACCTTGGAAGCCGGAGGCCCAAGGGCCCGGCGTTCCGCGCTGCCGGCACACAGGCTCAGCCCTCCCGACGCTCCCGGACGTGGACCGGATCACAGGATCGACAGGATGGCCTGCACCTCCTGCACATCCTGTGATCCTGTCAGGCCTGTTCTGTGTTCCGCGTTCCGCGTTCCGGGTTGCGGGCGGAGAGGGTTCGCAGGTTCAAAGGTTCACAGGTTCACAGGTCCGCAGTCCTCAATTGGTTGTTGGTTGTTGGCTGTTGGCTGTTGGCTGTTGCCTCCGTCCTTCGATGTTCGATGTTCGGTGTTCGATGTTCGGTGTTCGATGTTCGCTTCTTCCGTCTTCCGTCTTCCGTCTTCCTCCGGGGGCCGCCTGTGAGCGCCCGCTCCCTGCACCAGTTGGTCGCCGGCTTCAGCCGAGGAGACGCGATCAGCAACGAGGCGCTCAAGATCCGCTCCCTGGCGCGGGCGCGGGGGCTCGCGTCGGAGATCTATTGCGAGCCGGGCCGGATTCTGCCCGAGTTGCGCGGCGACGTGCGCGACCTCGCCCGTGCCGCGACGGACCTGGGGCCGGACGACGCCGTCCTGCTCCATCTCTCCATCGGCTCACCGGCCAACGAGATTTTCCCCGCGTTGCGCGCACGCAAGGCCATCCTGTACCACAACATCACGCCGCCCGAGTGGTTCGAGGGTGTGCGCGACGCCACCGCGCGCATGCTGGCGCACGGGCGTGAACAGGCCCGCGCCCTCGCCGGCACGGCCGCCGTCACGCTGGCGGACAGCGCCTACAACGCGGCCGAGCTCGAGGCGATGGGCCACCGCGATGTGGGTGTCTTCCCGCTCGCGCTGGACTTCGGCCACATCCGCGCCGCACCGGACCGCGCGCTGCTGCGGGAGTACGGCGACGGACGCATCAACGTGCTGTTCGTCGGCCGTGGCGTGCCGAACAAGCGCATCGAGGACCTCCTCGCCGCGTTCTACTACCTCCAGCGCTACGTCGAGCCGGCCTCGCGCCTGATCCACGTCGGCTCCTACGCCGGCTGCGAGCGCTACCTGAGCCTGCTGCGCGCGCGGACGCGCGAATGGAGGCTGCGCGACGTGGTCTTCGCGGGCTCCATCCCGCAGCCCCAACTCGCCGCCTGCTACCGGACCGCGTCGGTCTTCCTGTGCATGAGCGAGCATGAGGGATTCTGCGTGCCCGTCGTCGAGGCCATGGCCCACGATGTCCCCGTCCTCGCCCACGCCGCCGCGGCCGTGCCGGAAACGCTCGGCGGCGCCGGCGTGCTCTTCGGCGAGAAACGCTTCGACCTCGTCGCCCAGATGATCGCCCGCATCGCCCGCGACGCCCCGCTGCGCGCCGGCATCCTCGCCGCCCAGCGCCGCCGCCTCGCCGCCTTCGAATCCCGCGACCTCGCCGCCGAACTGTGGCACAAGCTCGGCCCGATGCTGGCGTAGGAGTTCACACAGAGACGCGGAGGCCGCAGAGGCCGGAGGTCGGAAGTCTGAGGTCGGCGGGATCCCACCACTCCTCACTCATCACTCATCGTTCATCGCTCATCACTCTCTTCCGCCTTTCCTTCGCGCCACGCGCCGGGCTATGCTTCCGGTACACAGAAGGAGACTTCGATGCATTCGTTCATCACGGCGACGGAATGGCAGGGCGGCGAGAAGTTGGTGACGCGGACCGAGGGCGGGCTGGCGCTGGACATCTCGTCCCCGACGCAGTTCGGCGGCGAGGCGGGCAAGTGGACGCCCGAGGACCTGCTCGTCGGCGGCGTCGAGGCCTGTATCCTGCTCACGTCGATGTATTTCGTCACGAAGAACAAGATCGGCCTCAAGAGCTGGACCAGCCGCGCGACCGGCGCCATGGAAAAGGGCGCGTCGGGCCTGCGCTTCACGCGCATCGACGTCCGCATCACCGCGCGCGTCGCCACTGCCGACGACGTGCCGAAGATGCAGGAAGCCGTCAAGCTCGCCGAGAAATACTGCCCCCTGAGCGCCGCCGTGAACTTCCCCGTGGAATTCACGCTGGACTGCTCCGTCCAGTAGTTGCTTTGCGATTGCACCCCTGACGCCGCTCCCGCATATTCGGGCCTTTTGAAGGGGTGGAACGCATGGCGAAGACAGGGTCCAAGGCGGCGGAAACCGCCGAAACGATGGCGCAGCGGCAGCGGGAGATCTCCGTCTCGGAGTTCTTCCTCAAGAACCGCCATCTTCTCGGCTTTGACAGTCCGCGGCGCGCGCTGCTGACCGCGGTCAAGGAGGCGGTGGACAACGCCCTCGACGCCTGCGAGGAGGCGCGCATTCTGCCCGAGATCGGAGTCGACATCACCCAGACCACCGCCGCGCGGTTCCGCGTCGAGGTCACCGACAACGGACCCGGCATCGTCCGCGCGCAGATTCCGAAGATCTTCGCGAAGCTTCTGTACGGCTCGAAGTTCCACCGCCTGCGCATGTCGCGCGGCCAGCAGGGCATCGGCATCAGCGCCGCCGGCATGTACGGCCAGCTCACGACAGGCCAGTCGACGCGCATCCTGTCGCGCACGGCGAAGTCGAAGGCCGCGCACTCGATGGAGGTGCAGATCGACACGCGCGCGAACAAGCCCGTGATCCTGCGCGACGAGGAAACCGACTGGCAGCCCGCCTTCCCGAACCCGGACAAGCCCGCCGACCCGTCCGTCCCTGCGGGCCACGGCACCCGCGTCTCGATCGAGATGGAGGCCGCCTACGTGCGCGGCCGACTCTCCGTGGATGAGTTCCTCCAGCAATGCGCCATCGTCAATCCACACCTGCAGCTTCATTACCGCGTGACGCTGCTGGCGAAGGAAGAGAAGGATCAACTTCCAACATCCAACAGCCAACAACCAACAGCCAACGGGCAACAGCCAACAGCCAATGGCGGAGCGGGCGGGGCGTGGCAAACGTACCGGCGGGCGGTGAAGGACCTGCCGCCGCCGCCGGGCGAGATCCAACCGCATCCGCACGGCGTCGAACTCGGCGTGCTGATGCAGATGCTGAAGGACACGGCGTCGCGGACGCTTCGCGGCGCGCTGGCGAGCGACTTCTCACGCGTCAGCGACCGCACGGCGCTCGAGATCTGCACGCGCGCCGGGCTGGAGCCGAAGGCGAATCCGACCCGTATCGCGCACCGCGAGAGCGAGGCGCTGTTCAAGGCGATCGCCGAGACGAAGCTGATGCGGCCGCCGACGGACTGTCTCTCGCCGATCGGCGAGGAAGCGATCGTCGCGGGACTCAAGAAAGAGATCCAGGCTGACTTCTACACGGCCGTCACCCGCGATCCGGCCGTCTACCGCGGCAACCCGTTCGTCATCGAGGCGGGCCTCGCCTGCTCGCGGCCCGGCGAGAATGCGGACCAGGCGGCCGACGACCCCGTGCGCGTACTGCGCTTCGCCAACCGCGTCCCCCTGCTCTACCAGGCCGGCGGCTGCGCGATCACGAAGGCCGTCACCTCCGTCAACTGGAAGGCCTACGGTCTGTCGCAGCCGAAGGGCTCGATGCCGGTCGGTCCGGTTGTGCTGATGCTCCACATGGCGAGCGTCTGGGTTCCGTTCACGAGCGAGAGCAAGGACGCGATCGCCTCCTACGCCGAGATCCTGCGCGAGGCGACGTTCGCGCTGCAGGAATGCGGCCGGCGCCTGTCCGTCTTCCTCAGCCGCCGCCACCGCGAGGCCGAGGCGATGCGAAAGCGCGACTATATCCAACTCTACATCCCCCATCTCGCGCTCGGCCTCAAGGGCGTACTCGCCCTCTCCGACCGCGAGGAGGCCGACGTGAAGCGCCGCCTCGAGAAGATGCTCGAACGCTCGCACCTCGACGTCTGAAGGTGAGGGAATCCGGCGCCGTCGGTCATGATTCTGCGATCTTGCGTTTCCGCCCGCGCCTTGCTGTCATTCGGGCTCATGAATGCCCCGCACATCACCGCATGGACCGCCGCGCTGCTCATATCCCTCTCGATCCGCGCCGCGGACCCCGCGGCGCCTGGCGCGGCTGTCCCTGACGCCGCATGGCCGCAGCACCACGGGCCGGGGCGGACCAACCTCTCGCCGGAGACCGGCCTTCTCACGCAATGGCCCGTGGGCGGCCCGAAGATGCTCTGGGAAAACGCCGACTGCGGCACGGGCTACTCGGGCATCGTGATCGCGGATGGCCTGATCTTCACGGCGGGAAACTTCGGCGACGAGGAGATGATCGTCGCGCTCGACATGGACGGCCGGCCCGCGTGGAAGACCCCGAGCGGCCCGGCGTGGACGAAGGCCAGCCCCGGATCGAGGTCCACCCCGACCTACAGCGACGGCGCCGTGTTCATGCTCAACCCGCAGGGCCGGCTGACGGCCTGCGAGGCACGCACGGGGCGCGTGCTTTGGACCGTCGAACTCGAGGAGCGCTTCGGGGCAGGCTGGGGCGTCTGGGGGCTGGCCGAGAACGTCCAGGTCGCGGACGGCCGCGTCTACTGCATGCCCGGCGGCGTCAAGGGACGCGTCGTCGCGCTCGACAGGAGGACCGGCGCAACGATCTGGGCGAACACGGAGATCCAGCACTCCGCGGCCTACTGCTCGCCGACGTTCCTCACCCATGGCGGCATCCGCCAGTGGGTCAGCATGACGCAGAAGTCGGTCGTGTCGCTCGATCCCGGCACCGGCCGCCTGCTCTGGACGGTTCCCCTCGCTCCGCGCTCACCGCAGAACTCGCTGACGCCCGTCTATCGCGACGGCTGCATCTTCGTCGCCTGCGGCCATTCCTCCGGCGGAACCCTGATCCGCATCACCGACGATTCCCGCTCGGCCTCCGTCGCCTGGCATCGGGAGGAACTCGACAACTGCCACTCCGGCTCGATCCTGGTCGACGGCATGCTGTTCGGTGCCGCATGCCGGCAGGGTGGAAAGCGGTTCTACTGCGTCGACTTCGCCACCGGCGCATCCTTCCAAGAGGACCGCACGATGGGCAAGGTGGGCCTCACGTGGGCGGACGGCATGATCTACGCGCTTGGCTACCAGGGTGCGATGTTCCTGCTGAAGGTCAAGCCCCGCGGATTCGACATCGTCAGCCGGTTCGACCTGCCCCGCCGCCCCGCCAACACCTATCTCGCACACCCGGTGGTCTGCAACGGCCGGCTCCATCTCCGCGGAGACGGGCGCCTGTTCGTTTACGACATCCGCCGCCCGAAGGATGCCCGATAGCGCAATTATGGAAGGGGCCGCCGGCACGGCGCCCGAAAACACCGAACGGAACATGAAGCCTCATACCCGGATCGTTGGCGTGTGGACCTGCCTGCTGTGCATCTTCGGGTCAACGATGGCCCGCAGCGAAGCGTCGAACCGCACGGCCGCCGGCCACTGGAGCTTCGACGGCGACCTCGCGGACCGCGGCGGGCGCGGGCACGACGCCTTCCTCGATGCACCGGCCTTCGAGAAAACCGCGGACGGTCAGGCGCTGCGTCCCGGCCCCCGCCCCGCCCGGATCCCCGACGCGCCCGAGTTGCGACTCGCCCCGGGCCTCCGGATCGAGTGCCGCGTGCGGTTCGACACCCTCCCGAAGAGCGGATGGGCCACCGTCGCGATGAAGGGCGACTACTCGCACGGCGAATACGTCCTCCGCGTCAACCCGGCCGACGAAGGCCACAGCTTCGGCTTCTTTGCCAATCTCGGCGGCTGGGAGCCGCGCGTGGACTCCGTCCAGCGCGTCGATACCGGCGTCTGGTACAACGTCGCCGCCGGCTGGGACGGTTCCAACCTCTGGATGACGGTGGACGGAAAGACCCGGAGCCGCCCGCGGACCGGCACGCCCGCGCCCTGCATGGATCCGCTCGACGTAGGCCCGATGGACGGCGCCCTCGACAACCTTCGAATCGACAATCCCGCCGCACGGGACACGCTCGCCGTCGCGTGGTGGCCGTTCGACGGCGACGCGCGCGACGCCACCGGCCGCGGCCACGACCTTGCTGCGACGAATCTCGTGTTCGCCGCCGCTCGCGGAGGGCAGGCCCTGCGGACCGGCGGGCGGGACCTCCCCGTGCCGGCCCACCCCGACTTCCAGGCCGCGGCCGGCTTCCGCATCGCGTGCGATGTCCGCTTCGAGAGCATCCCATCCAACGGCGTGACGATCCTCCGCAAGCAGGACGAGTACCAACTCCGCGTCGACCCCGCCGCCGAGGGCGGAAACCTCGCCTACTTCGTGAAGCTCGGCGGATGGGAGCCGCGAGTCCGCGGCGAGCAGCGCCTCCGCCCGGGCACGTGGTACCGAATCGTCGCGGGCTGGGACGGCCGGTTCCTGACGCTCGACGTGAACGGCGAATCGACGCGCGTCCATCGCTCGGGCATGCCCGCGCCCGGCGTCGCCCCGCTGACGCTCGGCCCGTTCGACGGGCTTCTCGCCAACCTGCGGATCGCGAACCCGCGGCGGCCCGTCCTCTACGTCGCAGACTGGTTGCACGAGAACATCCTCCTCCGCGCCGGCCGTCCCGAACGGATCTCGGCGGTCATCCGCAACTGCGGCCCGGAGGCCCGCGGATGCTCCGTCGCCCTCGTTCTGCCCACAAAGGGCTCCGCCGTCGTCGAAGGCGCGGCAGCGCAGGACCTCGGCGCGATGCCATCCGGGGCCGAGCGGACCGTCTCGTGGACCGTCCGCGCCGAGGACGCGGTCACGGCCACCGCGACCGCGCGCATTACCGGCCAAGGCTTCGCGCCGGTCTCCGGCGGACACACCCTCGCCTTCCTGCCCGCCGCCGACCCCGCGGTCGGCGCAGCACCGCCGGGGCCGCCCGCACCGCCGGCGGGCGCGACGACGTGGTACATCGACAGCGCCAACGGCGACAACGCCAACGCGGGCACCTCGCCCGACGCGCCATGGCGCGACTTCACGCGCATCCACGGGCGGACCCTCGGTCCGGGGGAACGGCTGCTTCTCAATCGCGGGTGCGTGTTCGACCAGGAACTCCAGCTTTCGGCGGAAGGCCGGACGGACGCGTGGGCAGAGATCGGCGCCTACGGCGAAGGCCCGCGGCCCGTGATCCGCCGTTCCTGGCACATCGACGACCGCTGCGTGCTGGTGCGCAGTCCGCAGTACTTGCGCATCCGGAGCCTGGTCGTCTGCTTCGCCGGCAAGGGACTCGTCGTCGCCTACGAACACGGCGGCCGTCGCGGGCTTGTCATCGAGGACTGCATCGCCCACCACATCGAGGGCCTCTACCGATTCAACAGCCACGGCATCCCCGAGTGGCGTGACCGGCGCGGCGCGACCGGCGACATGGGCCTGCACATCTCGGCCGGCATCGCGGTGTACGGCGCGGACGCGGAGGATGTCGCCATCCGCGACTGCGAGATGTTCCAGTGCTCTTGGGGCTTCTTTGCCAAGGGCAACGGCATTGCCGTCGACCGCGTCTTCTGCCACGACAACCACGCCTTCAACACCTCGCCCCACCCCGCGCTTGTCGGCGCCCGCCGGTCGTACCTCCGCAACAGCATCTTCGACGCGCCGGGCTTCCACGCCCACGCCGGGACGATGGGCATCATGCTGGTCGACTGCGACAACCTCGTGATCCGCAACTGCCACTTCCTGAACCAACCGGACTCCGGCTCCCACGACGAGGGCGGCATCGATTTCGAGGCGCGCGGCATCGGATGCCTTGTCGACGCCTGCACCTTCCGCAACAACGCCGGCGCGGCGATCGAGGTGCTTGGCCTCCAAAGTCCGCAGGTGAAGGATCTCGAGATCGCGCGGTCGCGCTTCTTCCGCAACAACACGGCGCGCAAGCTCGGGCCGTCCGAGGTCTTCATCTGGGGCCGCTCCTCCAGCCCCGACGTCTGCTGCAGTCGCGGCCTCGTCCGCGACAACGGCTTCGTGCTGAACCCGGGCGTCGCCTTCTTCACCAACGAAGCCCCGTCGATGACGCGATGGGAGGTGCGCGACAACACCCACCATGCCTCCGACGCCGACCTCGATCGCGCCATGCCGTACAACGACCCGCCCGCGGTCAGCGCGGGGCCGGACGTGTGGACAGACCGGCCCGAGACCCGCCTCGCCGGCACCGTCGCCGACGACGGCCGCACGCCGGCCAAGGTGCGGATCGCGTGGGAGGTCCTCCACGGTCCCGGCGCGGTGTCGTTCGCCGATGCCACGGCACCCGCCACCGTCGCGAGCTTCGCCGCGCCCGGCGACTACCTGCTCCGGATCGTCGCCGACGACGGCGAACTGTGGCGGAGCGACATGGCCGAGGTGCATGTCCTGCCCGCCGGAACGGCCGTCGCACGCGCGTGGGATTTCAGCCGGCCGCTGGAAAAAGAGGGCTGGACCGAAGCCAGCACGGGCACGCAGACCCAGGAGTGGGAGAACTGCCGTTCGCACCCGGTGAAGTACGTCGCGGGCGGACACTACATCGTCGCCGTCGAGAAAAGCCGCGATGCGCACCTCCTCTCGCCCGATGCGCTCGACCTCGACGGCGCCCGCAATCCCACGGTCACCCTGCGCGTCCAGAACCGAACCCCGGCAACCCGTATGCGCCTTCGCTTCACCACGGCGGACGCTGCGGGCTGGGACGACACCCGCGTGCGCGAGTTCGATGTGGTTCCCGACGACACCGGAACGCGCGTCTATCGCATCGACATGACCGGCGCGCCCGGCTGGGCCGGCCGCGTGAAGCAACTGCGGATCGACCTCGCAACCGGCGCCCCCCTCACCGGCACCTGCCGCCTCGACTACGTATGGGTCGGCCGGGCCCCACGGTAACCGCCGGGTTCCTCCTCATCCCGTCACGGATTCCGGCCTTGGAATTGGAGGGGTGAGCTACTGCGAGCCCGAACCACAGGCCACGGTGGTCGCATCCCCGGCCTCGCATAGCTAGGCCCTCCAGCATCCCGGGGCGCTTGACGGCACGTGACGCAGATGGCCCGGTCATTCGGTTGTCCCCATTCGGTTGTCACATTCCGGCGCGTGACACGGCCGCGCCGGGGCCTTAGGATCGCGGGCCATGCGGACAACTGCCTCCGTGACGACATCGGACCGCTGCGGGGAATGCCTTGCGAACCGTGCGGTGATTCTGATTCTTCTGGGAATCCTCCTCATGCCTGCCCTGCCGCCGGACATTCACGCCGGCGACTGGCCCCGCTGGGGCGGCGACGACGACTGCAACATGGTGAGTCGGGAGCGGGGTCTTCCGCAGTCCTTCGCGCCCGGGGAGCGGGATCTGCAGAATGGCGGCATCGTGGCCGGCACCTCCCGCAACGTGCGCTGGACGGCACGCATGGGCTCGTTCGCCTACGGCAACCCCGTCGTCGCCCGCGGCCGGGTGATCGTCGGCACCGACGTCAAGACGCTGAACGCCGACGCACGCTTCACCCACCGCAAGGGCGGCCTCGTGAAGTGCCTCGACGAGGCCACCGGCGACCTCCTGTGGCAGCTCGTCACGCCGGAACGGACCGATGTGCCGGTCGAGATGCACTTCTCGCAACAGCACCTCGGCACCTGCTCCTCCGCGACGGTCGACGGCGACCGCGTCTACGTCGTCACCAGCGCCGGCGAGGTCGTCTGCCTGGACCTCGCGGGCCAGACCAACGGCAACCAGGGGCCCTTCACCGACGAGGCGGCCTACATGGCGGGCGCTTCCAACGCGCCGGTCGCTGTCACCGCCGCCGATGCGGACATCCTGTGGCGCTACGACATGATCCGCGAACTGGGCGTGTCGATCCACGACGCCGCGAGCTGCGCGGTGCTGGTCCACGGCGACCTCGTCTACACCACCACAGCCAACGGCGTCGACAAGGGTCATGAGGTGGTCCCCTTTCCCGATGCGCCCGTTCTGATCGCGCTCGACAAGCGCACCGGACGGCTTGCGGCTCGCGAACGCGACGGCATCAGTGCCCGCCTCTTCCACGCGCAATGGTGTTCGCCCTCGCTCGGCGTCGTGAACGGGCGCCCGCTGCTCTTCCTCGGCGGCGGCGACGGTGTCTGCTACGCCTTCGAGGCCCTTTCGAAGGCCGGCGAAGGCGTGGCCGACCTGCGCAAGGTCTGGTCCTACGACTGCAACCCGCCCGAGTTCCGCTTCAGGGACGGCGAGCCGATCCGCTACACCCGCGGCGACCGGCGCAAGAAGGACGGTCCCAACAAGAGCGACGGAACCTATCTCGGCCCGAGCGAGATCATCGCCACACCGACGTTCCATGGCGGCCGCATCTATGTCGGCATAGGCCAGGATCCCGCACACGGCCGCGGACGCGGGCTCTTCCACTGCATCGACGCGACGAGGACCGGCGATATCACCTCCACCGGCTGCCTCTGGCGCTTCGACGGCATCGAGCGGACGATGGCGACCGCGGCCGTCGCGGACGGACTCGTCTACGTCACTGATCTCTCCGGCAAACTCTACTGCCTCGAGGCCGACTCGGGCCGCTGCCTGTGGACGCACGAATCCAACGCCGAAACGTGGGGCGGCGCGCTGGTCGCCGACTGGCGGCTCTACTTC
>CAYRFK010000070.1:0-2801 GCA_964423465.1 uncultured Verrucomicrobiota bacterium
CGTTGGGGTAAATGAAGATGAAATGCATATGCGCAGCTTTGCTGGCCGTGTTTGCGCCATTCCTGGCTCGAGCATCTGAAGCTCCAGGGTGGGACAAGACCGACGCCGTGGTGCCGAAGACAACGGTCGCCGTTGTTGGAACACTTGTTTCCTGTGTCTCCACAAACGGACCCGGCAACCGTGTTCTGATCGTATCGATTTCTCCCTTGCGCACCATCTGGGGACAGGAACAAACGAACCAACTTGAGGTGGTCTACAAGGAGTTCATCCCGGTGTTCCCCGAAGACATGAGGGTATACTACGGCAACTACACTGGATCTGGAATCGAGTGGAAGGCACAAACGAACTCCCTCTACGTGTTCTTTCTCTCCCAACATACCAACGCCATGTCGCTTCTCCGAATTGAACCGGCGGAAAACGAAGCCAAGATCAGGGAAATATTTGAGAAGCAGAAGATCCCCGTATCTCGACTGCATCAGGTGGAGTTGAAAGCCGGAATGGAACGTCAGAAGGTGGAGGATCAGGTTGCCAGGCTGCTCTCACGTACGAAGCAATACTCCCCGTACGGCAACAACCTGCTTGGCGGCATTGTCGAATATCGCGACGGAGACTCGGTGCTTCATGTGACGTACAAGGCGGGTGCTCCAGCCCCCTGGGTTAAGATTTCAGACGGGGCAATGCAGCACCTGGCCCCGATGGATGAGACCGTAGTCGAAGCATCCGCCTGTCGGATCGTGATGTCATCGGCTTGCAGGCCAGAGCCGCGGAAGAGGGACGGCCGTATCAGACTCTGATATCCAGTCATGCAGCGATGGATCGGCGATCCGCCCGGCGGCCTCGCATAGCTCGGCCCTCCATTGCTGGAACCTTCAAACAGCCTCCCTCGTGGAAACCTCCGCCCGTCGCGGGTATAGTGGCCGTATGAAAACCCTGTGGATTGCGGCGACCGCGTTGGCGGTCGTGGGAGGACCGGCCATGGCGGCGACGGGAACGACGGCGGTGGCGACCGCGACTGCGACCTTCGCGGGCGGATGCTTCTGGTGTATCGAGGAAGCCTTCCGACAGACGCCCGGCGTGGTGAAGGCGGTGTCCGGGTACACCGGCGGGCCGAAGGCGAATCCGACGTACAAGGAGGTCTGCTCCGGCAAGACAGGCCACGCCGAGGCCGTGCAGGTGACCTACGATCCGGCGAAGGTCACCTACGAGAAGCTGCTGGACCTCTTCTGGCACGTTCACGATCCGACGCAGCTCAACCGGCAGGGCAACGACGTCGGCACGCAGTACCGCTCCGCGATCTTCACGCATGACGAGGCGCAGAAGAAGGCCGCCGAGGCGTCCAAGGCCGCGCTCGATGCCTCCGGCACGCTCGGCAAACCGGTCGCGACGGTCATCGAGCCCGCGAAGGAGTTCTTCCCGGCCGAGGCGTACCACCAGGAGTACTACACCAATAACAAGGCGCAGCCCTACTGCGAATACGTGATCCGGCCGAAGCTGAAGAAGCTCGGTTTGAAGGAGTAGAGCTCCTCGGTGGTTGATCCGCCGTCGCCGTCGCGGCATGATGGCCGGGCGCGGCGCGGACGGGGCGTCCGGAGCCGGCGCGGGGACACCACCATGAATGCACGGATCGCCATGCTCGCGGGCTGCGTCGGCTTCGGGGCGCTTGGGGCGCCGGCGGATGAACTGCTGGAGAAGATCCCCGCGGCCTTCGAGGCGTCGGCGGCGCAATACGAGGGGATGCTGGCGGCCATCAAGGACGACCCCGGGCTGCCGCGGACGACGGCCGGCGGGAAGCGCGTGATGGTGGGGCCGAAGGACTGGACCAGCGGGTTCTTTCCCGGCGCGCTGTGGTACCTGCACGAGTTCACGAAGGCGCCGCGCTGGCGAGAGGAGGCGGCCGCCTATACGCGCCGGCTCGAGAGCATCCGCAGCTTCACCGGCAACCACGACGTCGGTTTCATGCTCTACTGCAGCTACGGAAACGGCTGGCGGCTGACGAAGACGCCGGCCTACCGCGACGTGCTGCTCGACGGCGCGAAGGCACTCGCGACGCGCTTCAACCCGGCGGTCGGCGCGATCAAGTCGTGGGACAACCCGAAGTGGAAGTACCCCGTCATCATCGACAACATGATGAACCTCGAGCTGCTGACGTGGGCCTCGGCCGAGGGCGGCGACCCGCGGTTCCGCGACATCGCCCTCCGCCATGCCGACACGACGATGGCGAACCACTTCCGGCCCGACGCGAGCACGTGGCACGTCGTCGGCTACGACCCCGCCACCGGCAAGGCCGCGGTCAAGCAGACGCACCAGGGCGCCGCCGATGACTCCGCGTGGGCGCGCGGGCAGGCGTGGGGGCTCTACGGCTACACGATGATGGCTCGCGAGACGCGGAACGCGGACTACCTTGCGCAGGCCCGGCGGATCGCGACCTTCCTGATGAAGCACCCGCGGCTTCCGGCGGATGCCGTTCCATATTGGGATTTCGATGCGCCCGGCATTCCCGACGCCCCGCGCGACGCGTCGGCCGCGGCGATCATGGCCTCTGCGCTGATCGAACTGGCCGGCCTTGCTGGCGGGGACGAAGGGAAGGCGTTCCTCGATCTCGCGCGCCGCCAGTTGATTTCGCTCGCCTCGTCCGCCTACTTCGCGAAGACCGGCGAGAACGGGAACTTCCTGCTGATGCACTGCGTCGGCCATCTGCCCGGCGGCAAGGAAATCGACGTGCCGCTGATCTACGGCGACTACTACTTCCTCGAGGCCCTCCTTCGCTACCGCGCCGCCGTGAAGTAGTCGTCGGCTCTCCC
>CAYRFK010000070.1:2901-19501 GCA_964423465.1 uncultured Verrucomicrobiota bacterium
TTTTAGATTGCACCGCGCCGACCGTTCGAGTTTCCTCTCCGCCTTTGCCATGAATAAAAAAGCCATCTTGCAGAAGATCATCGACGACCTCACCGCCCGCGTGACGCTGCACGTCGACGCGGCCCGCGCGGCGCATGCCGAGGCGACGGACGAGGAAAACAAGGCCGAGGACCAGTACGACACGCGCGGCCTCGAGGCCGCCTATCTCGCCGCCGGGCAGTCCCGCCAAACCGCGGAGACCGAGCAGGCGATCCGCGACTATCAGGGCCTTGAGGTACGCAAATTCAATCCGAAGGACGCCGTGGACCTCGGCGCGCTCGTGGACCTTCAGGCCAAGGGTGAGGAGCCGTCGCTCTACTTCGTCGGCCCGAGCGCGGGCGGGACCGAGGTCGTGCACGAGAAGCGGACCATCCTCGTCATCACGCCGCAGTCGCCGCTCGGCGAACAGATCGTCGGCCGGAAGCAGGGCGACAAGCTCAAGATCCGCATCGCCGGCGAGAAGAACGAGTACCAGATCCTCGCGGTCTCCTAAACGCGCGGTTGACGCACGGCGCCGGCCGATGTTTCATCGCCGCCAACACGCCCCGCGGGGCGGGGGGAGGGCGGCATGAAGAACAGCTTGCGGGTCACATTCAAGATCGGTCCGATCGCGGTGGTGATGCTGCTGGCCGCCGCCGCCCCTGCGGGCGATGCCGCCACCGAGACCCTCCGGTTCGACCGCCCCGCCGCGCGCTTCTTCGAATCGCTTCCGCTCGGCAACGGACGCATCGGCGCGATGGTCTTCGGCGGTGTCGACGAGGAGCGGATCGTCCTCAACGAGAGTTCCATGTGGTCCGGCTCGCGCGAGGACGCCGACCGCCCCGACGCACACAAGGCCCTGCCCGAGATCCGCCGCTTGCTGATCGAGGGCAAGAACCCGGAGGCCGAGGCGCTGGTCAACGCCAACTTCACCTGCGCCAACAAGGGCTCCGGCCAGGGCCGCGGCGCGAACGTGCCCTTCGGCTGCTACCAGGTCCTCGGGAGCCTCCGCCTGAAGTTCGCGGGCACGGCTGCCGCGGAGGACTACCGGCGCGAACTGGACCTCTCCACGGCGCGGGCGCGGGTGACCTACCGCCGCGACGGCGTCGCGTTCACGCGCGAGCACTTCGTCTCCGCGCCGGACGAGGTCTTCGCAAGCCGCCTCACCGCCGACCGCCCCGGCGCGCTGTCGTTCGAGATCTCCCTCGACCGTCCCGAGCGTTTCGCAACGTCCGCCGCGTCGAATGAACTCGTCATGGCGGGTGCGCTGAACGACGGCCTCGGCGGAACCGGCGTCACGTACGTCGCGCGCCTGCGGGTTGCCACGAAGGGGGGCACGGTCCGTGCGGACGGCGGCCGCCTGCGTGTCGAGGGCGCCGACGAGGCCGTGCTGCTCGTTGCGGCCGCAACGGACTACCGCGGCTTCGCGGGCCGTCAGCTCCGCGATCCCGCCGCCGCCACGGCGGCCGACCTCGACCGCGCAGGTGCGAAGACGTTCGAGTCGCTCGCGAAGGCGCACGAGGCGGATCATGCACGGTGGTTCGGGAGGGTGGCGCTGCGGCTGCCTGCTCCGTCCGGTCCGCCGGAGCCGACCGACCGCCGCCTGGCCGCCTTCGCAAAGGGCGCGCCCGATCCCGCGCTCGCCGCGCTCTACTTCAACTACGGCCGCTACCTGCTGATCGGCTCGTCGCGGCCGGGCGGGCTGCCGGCGAACCTGCAGGGGATCTGGGCCGAGGAGGTGCAGACGCCGTGGAACGGCGACTGGCACCTCGACATCAACGTGCAGATGAACTACTGGCCCGCGCCGGTCTGCGGGCTGTCGGAGTTGCAGGAGCCGCTGCACCAACTGATCGCCTCGCTTGTCGAACCCGGCGCGAAGACCGCGAAGGCCTACTACAACGCGCGCGGCTGGGTCGCACATGTCATCACGAACCCGTGGGGCTTCACGGCGCCCGGCGAGCGCGCATCGTGGGGCTCGACGACCGGTGGGTCGGCGTGGCTGTGCCAGCACCTCTGGACGCACTACGCAACCACCCTCGACCGAGACTTTCTCGCATGGGCCTATCCGATCCTGAAGGGTTCGTCGCTGTTCTACCTCGACAACCTCGTCGAGGAGCCGAAGCATGGATGGCTTGTCACCGGGCCGTCGAATTCGCCCGAGAACCGCTTCAAGATGGCCGACGGACGCGCGGCGAACGTGTGTCTCGGCCCGACCATCGACATGCAGCAACTTCGCGAGCTGTTCGGCAACACGGCGCGCGCGGCGGAGGTCCTCGGGCTCGATGCGGACCTGCGCGGCGAATTGCTTGCGAAGCGCGCGCGGCTTGCGCCGAACCTGATCGGCCCGGACGGCCGGCTGCAGGAATGGCTGGAGCCCTACGTCGAGGCCGAGCCGAAACACCGCCACGTGTCGCACCTCTACGGGCTGCATCCGGGCAACGAGATCACGCCCGACGGCACGCCGGACCTCGCGAAGGCGGTCCGCGCCTCGCTCGAGAGCCGCGGCGACGAGGGCACCGGCTGGTCGCTGGCGTGGAAGATCAACTTCTGGGCGCGGCTCGGCGACGGCGAGCGCGCGCACAAGCTGCTCGCGATGCTTCTGCGCCCGGCGCACACCGAGGGCATGCGCTACATGGGCGGCGGCGGCTCGTCGGCGAACCTCTTCTGCTTCCATCCGCCGTTCCAGATCGACGGCAACTTCGGCGGCGCCGCGGGCATCGCGGAGATGCTGGTGCAGAGCAGGGAGGCCGGGGGACGAGGGACGGGGGACGAGGGACGAGGGGCGCAGCAGGTTGTCGACCGGTCCGCCCCTCGCCCCGCGACCCTCGCCCCTTTCCTCATCGATCTCCTCCCCGCCCTCCCGTCCGCCTGGCCCGAGGGCGAGGTGCAGGGGTTGCGGGCGCGCGGGACGGTGAAGGTCGACATGGCGTGGTCAAAGGGGCGCCTCACGTCCGCGACGCTGACGTCGGAGAAGCCGGTCATGGTCCGCCTCCGCCATTCCGGCCGCGAGGAAACCCTGTCGCTCGAACCCGGGAAGCCCGAGCGGATCCGGCCGTAGGAGGCTGGCGAGGCCGGCGGAACTGCGGAATACGCGAACGGCTCGAAAGGGAGTGCGGGGCAGACAGGAGTGTCTGCCCCACGCCCGCGTCTTGGAGGGGCGAGCTACCGCGAGCCCGAACGCCGCGATCCCGGAGGATCCTCCCCTCGGCCTCGCATAGCTCGGCCCTCCATCACCGCCGGTTGGATGTTGGGTGTTGGACGTTGGCTGTTGGATGTTGATGTTCGTCGCGGTTGCCGGTCAGCGGGCCTTCTTCTTTTGGAGCCGCTTGCGGAAGCGCTCCTTCTCGACAGCCACGTCGGCCTCGGAGATTGTCCTGCCGCCCGCCGGGTTGAGCTCGGCGAGGACCGCCTGAAGCCGCTTGCGAGCCGCAACCGCCGCGTCATCCTTCGTATCGGCCGCCACCGGCGCCTCGACGAACGGTGCGTCCTTCATATCGAAGAGATCGCCGGATTCGGTCAACTTCCAGCCGTCGTTGCGTGCGTACCACTTCCGGCCCAGTTGCACGTAGATCCATTCGCGCGGCGTGAAGCCGGCGCCCCGAAGGCGGGGCGCGAAACTGAGGCCGTCGTACTTCATGCTCTCAGGCGGCTTGGCGCCGGCGAGATCGGTGAAGGTCGGCAGGATGTCGCTGAAGTCGATGAGGTCGGCGTGCACCTTCCCCGCCGGGGCGGTGCCCTTCCAGTTGGCGATCAGCGGCACGCGGGAGCCGCCTTCGAGCATGGTGGCCTTCTGGCCGTTGATCTGCCGTCCTCCGATGGTGCCGGACCGCCCGGCGGTGCCGTTGTCGCCGGAGAAGACGATCACGGTCTTCTCGCGCAGCCCGAGCTTGTCGAGTTCCGCGACGACCTCGCCCACCTGCTTGTCGAGATAGGCGATGTTGTCGTTGTAGAGTCCATTGGGGTCCGTCGTGCCCGGCTTCGTGTCCGGCGTGCGCAGGATCGGGCCGTGGACGAGGTGCGACGCGTAATAGAGGAAGAAGGGCTTGTCCTTGTTCTTTCGCACGAACTCCAGCGCGTGGTCGTGGCAGAAGTCAGGGTAATACCGGCCCTTCAAATCCACCGTCTCGCCGTTGCGGGTGCAGGTCTTCTCCCAGAAGTAGCCGCCGGCGGTCGGGTCGGTGACGTAATCCTGGAAGCCCCAGTCGGCCGGCGTGCCGCCGACCTGCCGCCACTTGCCGACGTGGCACGTCGCGTAGCCGGCCTCCTTGAGGATGCGTGCGAGCGGGACCTCGTCCGTCGCCTTCGGCTGTCCCGCGGAGCCGTTGGTCAGCCCGCCGGTGCGGAACGGGTAGCGCCCGGTCATGATCTGGCAGCGCGTGGGGCCGCAGAGCGGGGTTGAATAGCACCGCTCGAAACGGATCCCGCCGGCCGCAAGGGCGTCGAGGTTCGGCGTGCGGTCCTTGTGGCGGTCCGAGCCGTAGCACCCGACACCGTCCAGCCCGTGGTCGTCGGAGAGGATGAACACGATGTTCGGACGGTCCTTGTCCGCCGCCGCGCCGCGTCCCGCCCACAGCGCCACCCCCGCCATGAACCCCGCCTTGAGAAAGTCCCGCCGCGCGATCGCCTTCATGGTCCGTCTCCTTTCGGCGCTTGCGCCGATTTCCATTCAACGGCGCGGGGCCGGGCCTATTGCATTGATCGACCGGGGCCGGTGGCCTACGTTTCTACCGCGAGGATGGCAGCAGACGTTCTCGGCGCGGGTGGAACAGAAAGCTCGTTGACCATGAAATACCTCTTGGCATGCCTCACCGCCCTCCTCCTGATGCCGCCGGTCGCGCCGCATGCGGTCGACTCGCCGTTGCCTGCGAGCTTCGCGTCGAAGCTCCAGGCGACGATGACGCGGCACCTGAATCAGCTCCTTGACGCGGAGGGTGCCGTGGCCGGGATGAAGGGCAAGACGGCCGAAGGCAATGGCGCGCTCGCTTTCTATCTGATGTTCGAGGTCACGGGCGACCCGAAGTTCCGCCAGGCGGCCATCACTCTGGCCGATCAGGTCTTGAAGGACATGCGAGCGACGAAGCATGGCGTGCTGCCGATCAAGGAGAAGGACAAGCCCGGCGGCGGGAAGATCATCGGGGGCGGTCCTCCTGCGCTGGGGGCTTACGCGTCCAGTGTCGCTTACATCCTGCACAAGGAAGGCGGGCGAAACGAGGACCTCACCTACATTGCCACGGTGCTCGACCGGTATCCGTGGAACGAAGACGGCTGGTGGGCATCCACGATCGACGTGGACACCGGCGAGCCCAAGCTGCCGATGACCCAACCCGCCATCATCAACAAGACGGCCGCCATCGCGATGGCGGCCGGAATCGTCAGCGGCTTCGTGCGCGAGATCGACCCCGGTCTTTCCGAACGGCTGAAACACAAGACCGACACCTGCATCTACAGGCAGATCCTTCCCGCGCAGAAGGCGGATGGCTTCTGGCACTACAGCCTTCGGGACGACGACGACCCCAAGGACAAGGATGTGCTCGGGTACTTCATGCTCACGACCAAGGAACTCATGGATCTGCAGAAGTTCAACCCGGCGTATCGCGAGGAACGGCTCACCGGGGCGCTGCGAAAGGCCCAGGCCTTTGCGCTCCGGCACATCGCGCCCATGACCGACCCGAACCCGGGAACCTGCACCTCGGAACACGCCACCCGCGGCACGCCGAAGCACTATGCCCTCCACGAGGACTTGAAGCGCAGCTTCCAGCTCGGACTCGTTCTCATCGGTGGCGGCCACACGGACGAAGGTGTCAGGATCATGACCCCCGCGCTCGATCGCTTCCCCCTCGGCAACACCGGGCAGGACGGTGCGCATGCAGCTGAACCGTCTGCGCTGATTCTCTCGGGGCTGTGATGGCGGGCCGTGGCGGGTTGCCAGAGGGTCTTCCGCATTGTGCCTGCCCGGGATTTGTCCTACCGTGGCCTCGCTGCGCGGACTCGGCGAAGACCGCCGGGGCCGGCGCGAGGAACCGTTCATTCGGCGAGGGGAGCATGGCATGAAGATGATTCAGGTCGGGATGTCGCGGCGGGAGATGCTCGGGACGCTGGGCGTGATGGCGCTGTCCGGGGCGGTCGGGCCGTTCGCAGGGGCGGCGGCGAAGAAGGCGGGCATCGCGCTGCAGATGTACACGCTTCGGGATCCCGCGAAGAAGGATCTTCCCGGCACGCTCGCGAAGGCCGCCGAGATGGGCTGGAAACACGTCCAGTGGAGCGGCATGCCGAGCCTGCCGGCGGACCAGGTCCGCGCCGCGCTCGACAAGGCCGGCCTTACGTGCATCGCCGCGCACACCGGCATGGAGGCATTCGAGAAGAGCTTCGACAAGGAGGTCGCGTTCTGGAAGACGGTTGGCTGCCCCGACATCGCGCCCGGCGGCATGATGAAAGACTGCACCGGCAGCCTCGAGGCGTGGATCAAGGGCTGCAAGCGGCTCGACGCGATCGGCGCGAAGCTGCGCGCCGAGGGCATCCGGCTCGGCTTCCACAACCACGGCATGGAATTCGAGAAGTTCCCGGGCGATCCGCGCACGAAGCACCAGATCCTCATGGACGAGACCAAGCCGGAGAACCTCTACGCGGAGCTCGACATCGCGTGGGCGCACGCCGCGGGTGTCGACGTGCCGGCCTACATGCGGTCCACGCTGAAGAACCGCTGCCCGGTCGTGCATGCGAAGGATGTGCTCCTCGACGGCACGAAGAAGAAGCTCGTGCCGCTCGGCCAGGGCTCGGTGCCGTGGGCGAAGGTTTTCGCCGCCGGCCGCGAGGCGGGCGTCGAGTGGTACGTCTACGAGCAGGACAACGGCGAAGGCTCGCCCTTCGACTACACACGCATCAGCTTCGAGTTCCTGTCGAAGCAGTCGCTGTAGCTGCCCGGCCCGGCGCGCAGGAGAGTCAAAGCCGGATCGAGTTCACCCCGCGGTCGCCGTACCGGCACGAGATGGACGCCCTCCGGCTCCGCGCCGGCTTGCTTGGTCCGGAGAAGGACTCTGAAGCCACTGACGCATCGGTCGCGTTGCCGGCATTGAACGACGGAGTGGCACATGAGCGGAAACATCTTTGGAGGTTCCATCGCCGCCCCGATCCCTCTCGCGTTGCTGCTCCTTGCGGCGCCGGCGGCGCTGGACGCCGGCGAGTTCCACGTTGCGACCAATGGTACGGACAGCAACCCCGGTACGCTGGCGAAGCCGTTCAAGTCCATTCAGAAGGCGGCCGCGGTGGCCTTCCCGGGCGACACGGTTCTCATCCGGGCCGGAACCTACCGGGAGACCGTGCGCCCCGCGCGCTCGGGCGCGGCAGGGCGCCCAGTCTGCTTCCGGGCCTTTGAGCGGGAGATGGTGACCGTGAGCGGGGCCGAGCCTGTGCCGGCGGATGCATGGCGGGCGGACGGCGGGCGGGGGTTCGAGGCGGCCGTCCCCATGGTCCTGGGAGAAGGCAACCAACTGTTCCTCGACGGCCGGATGATGAACGCGGCGCGTTTCCCAAACACGTCGCTGGACGTGTCGCGCCCGGTCAAGCTGACGGCGACGTCCGGCGGCTTCACCGGAACGCGGGAGAAGGCGATCGGGACCCTCACGCACGATGCGCTGGACCAGCCTCCCAATCACTGGGCCGGCGCCTCCCTGCACGTTGCGCTGGGCAAGGTGTGGATCGCGGAAACGGCGAAGGTCATCGCCTCCGGGCCCGGCTGGGTCCGCTTCGCGTTCCGGGAAGGGAGCGACTACCAGCCCCGCGCCGGCAATCCGTTCTTTCTCACGGGAAAGGCCTCCGAGCTGGATTCGCCGGGAGAGTGGTTCCACGATCCGGCGCGCGGGACCCTTCGCTTCCTTACTCCGGACGGCGACCATCCGGCGGTGCGCGTGGTGGAATTCAAGGCGCGGCCGTTCGCATTCGATCTGCGGGGTCGGGCGCACATCGTCGTGCGCGGCCTGCGGTTGTTTGCCGCCACCATCGTGACGGACAAGGACAGCCGCGAGGTGGACCTGGACGGGATCGAGGCCCGGTACCTGTCGCACTTCTCGGAACTGGTGCGCTGGAAGACCGGCCTGACCGACTCCGGCATCATCCTGGACGGGGTGTCGAACACGCTGCGAAACAGCATCCTCGCGTTCAGTGCGGGCAACGGGGTGTCCCTGCTCGGTTCGGGCCACACCGTGTCCAACAACATCATCCACGACGTGGACTACTCCGGCGGGGTGGGGGCGGGCATCAACACGGGCGGCGGATGCCGGGGTGCGCTCCTGTCGCACAACAGCATCTGCCATGTCGGGCACCGGATGATCGATATCGGCCGGATGCAGGCCGGGCGGATCCTCTACAACGACCTCTGGGGCGGCGGTCTGCAGGTGACGGACTTCGGCGGCGTGTATGCGGCCTCCACCGACGGACAGGGCACGCGCATCTCCCACAACCGGATTCACGACACCGACGGACCGTCCATCGGGCTGAAGCACGGGAACAACTCCAAGGGCATCTACCTCGACAACGGCAGTTCAAACTACATTGTCGACCACAACGTCACGTGGAACGTCGACCGGGCGCTGATCCTGAATTCGCGCGCGGACAAGCCCGAGACCAACCGGAACATCCTCGTGCTCAACAACACGCTCTCCGCCTCGGATTGGAGCTTCGGCTGGAGGCACTGCCCCACGCCGGAATCGCGGGTGGCCAACAACATCTTCCTCGTCCGTGCCGCGCCGGGTGTGGGCGCGAAGGCGTCGAACAACCTGTTTCCGGGGACCGACCCCGGGTTCGTGGCGGGCTCACGGTTCGAACTGCGGGCCGATTCGCCCGCGCGGCGCGCCGGTCTGGCGTGTCCCCCCTACGCCGTCGGCGCGGAGGGGGAGGCGCCCGATCTCGGCGCCCTTCCGCACGGGGTGAAACCGTGGGCGGCGGGCTCGTTGCTCCGGGAAGCCCGCGCGCTCTCCCCGGGCGATTGAAAGGTAGAATAGGGACGTGAACCGGCCCATGCTTGCCGCCCTGCTGTGTGCGCCCCTGCTCGTGGGCTGCGCTCGGCAACCGCAGCTTGCCGTGGTCACTGGCCCGGGGTTCGGAGTTTGTCGGGGGAACCTTTGCGGCGGGCGATGATCTCACGACGGGAACGGACGTGCAGCTTCTCGTAGATGCGGCAAACGTAGGTGGCGACGGTTGAGATCGTGATGCCGAGCTCGGCTGCGATCTCCTTGTAGAGCAGCCCGTCCACCAGCAGGTCGAGCACCTGCTTCTCCCGCGGACCCAGGCCGGCCTCAATGTCCGCCGGGGCCGGCGACGACGCCGGCGGGTCGCGGCGGAAGAAGTCGACCACCTCGCGGGCGACGCCCGGGCTCATCGGCACGCCCCCGGCACGGATCTCTCGGATGGCGGTCAGGAGCTTCGCCGGCATCACGGGTTTCACCAGGTAGCCGTGCGCGCCGGCGGCGAGGGCCTCGAAAATCGTCCGGGGGTCCTGGTAGACCGTCAACATGATGATCTCGGTGTCGGGCAGCAGCGGGGCAAGCCGGGCGACGCATTCGACGCCGCTGAGGTCCGGCAGGTTGATGTCCATCAGGATCACGTCCGGCGCGAGGGCCGGCAGCCCGGCGATCGCGGTTGCGCCGTCGGCGAAGAGACCGGTGCACGCGCAGTCCTTCGCCGTGCCCAGCACGTCGGCGACCACCCGCCGGATCCGCGCATCGTCCTCGACCACGGCGACCTCGATCATGGGGCCCGATCCTCCATCGGTGCGGACAGTTCGATGCGCGTCCCGCCGCCCGTCCGGGCGGCAAGGCGGAACGTCCCGCCGAGTTCCTCCATGCGCCGGCGCATGTTGCCGAGGCCCTCGCGGGCGCCCGGAACGCCTGCGTTCGCGGCCTCGAAGCCGCATCCGTCATCCTCGACCACGATGCGCAGGTCCGTGCCTTCCGCGCGGATCTCCAGGCGGAGCAGTCCGGCGCCGGCGTGTCGCGCGGCGTTGTTGAGCGCCTCGCGCACGACGAGGAAGAGGGCGTGCCGCGCCTTGCCCGGCAGCGGCCGGGCCGGGAGATCGGCCGGGATGTCGAACCGCACGCGCAGGCCCGCCGCGTCGAGGAACTGCGCGGCGTATTGGGCGAGGTAGTTCGCGAACCGCGCCAGGGTGTCGTTGGCCGGGTTCACGGCCCATACGATCTCGTCGACGCTGCGCGCCAGCTCCGTGGCCGACTGGCGGATGCGATCGGCGCGGCGGCGCGTGTCGGCGGTCGGTCCCTGTTCGAGATCGCCGCAGACCCAGTCGCTCTGCATCGCGATCTCGGTGAGCCCGGCGCCGATATGGTCGTGCAAGTCGCGGGCGATGCGGGCTCGCTCGCGCTCCATGGCCTGCTCCTGCTCCAGCGCCACGACCTGACGCTGCATCCTTCGCTGAACGGCGACGCGCCCCACCCAGGCGGCACCGGCGGCGGCCAGGGCGCCCGTCACCAGCCAGAACTCCCAGCGTTGATGCCAGGGGGCAACGACGACCAGGGGCAGCGACACCTCCCGGCCGGTCGGTTCGCCGTTCGCCCGGGCCGCCGCCACGCGAAACCAGTAGCGCCCGGGGTTCAGCCGCGAGTACTCCGCCTGCCCGGCGCCGCTGCCGCCGATGCTGTGCGCCGTCTGCCATTCCAGCGTCACGCGTTGGCCCGGGGCCACGGGGACCAAGGCACTCAGGGCCCAGTTGCCGAAGAAGAACGGACAGTCGTCCTGGATGGCCAGGATGGGGTGCGGCGCCGGCGTGGGCCGCGTCAGCAGGACGGCCAGTTCCGCGCGCGAACCTTCACGCACCCAGTGGCGCGGGGATCCCAGCGGATGTCCCAGGTCCGTTCCCTGGATGGCGCTCAGATCATGCACCCGGGGCGGCCCACCCGCCGCCTGTGCGACGAGCAGGCGTACCCCGTCCACCCCCAACAGACCGATGCCCTCGTCGCCGCCGTGGGAGAGGAAGGAGATCCTCGCCGAAGCCGTTCGCGCGGGCGCGGTGGCGGTTTCGCTTCGGGCAACGAAATCCGATGCCTCGATGCGTCCCCGCCAGCCGGGTGTTTCGCCCGTCAGATGGAACTCGCCGCTGCCCACGACCTGGCCGCTGCGATCCCGGAAGTAGACGATCGCCCGCATCCTCACGGCGAGGTCCTGCCACGTGTCGTCATGGCCTTCCAGCTTGTAGCGCAGGCGCGTCGTGGGCTTGCCGCTGTTGTCGGCCTCCGTGAAGTGGAAGCGCAGCGATCGGACGGTGGTGTAGATGGGCAGCGGCGTGGCGCTCCGGGAATCATCCGCCGGGACGTCGCGCACCCGGCCATCCGTCTCGATCTGCGTAATCCGGATGCCGGCCCGGGCATCCCCGCCGGGCAGATGAAGGCCGCAGGCCAGCAGGCCCACCATCATCTTCGTTGTGAACGGCGCGTTTGGCATCACGACCTGCGGGGGACGCGCCGACGGTAGCAGCATCCGGGTGAGCCGACAATGAGCAGTCCGCCAGGGGCCTGTCGCAATTTCTGCGACATGACGTCCATCGAAGCCTCCCTCAGACTGCGGGTCAACATGAAGACACTCCTTGCCGCGATGGTGTGCGTCGCCTCCCTCTCAACGCGGGCCATGGACTATCCCCACGCCCCCTACAACGAGGGCAGGATGGACCCGCAGAAGGCCGGCTGGCCGCCGACGGAGGCGGAGCGGAATTTCGTGCTGCTTCCGGAACATGAGCGCCGTCCGGGGCGCGAGGCGAACCAGCACAAGCCGGAGATGTGGCCGGTCGTGCCGTCGGCCGGCTTCTGGGGCGGGACGAGCTGGCTCGACACACACGCGAAATTGGTCGAGACGGCACAGGCCAGCAGAGGGCCGATCGATGTCCTGCTTGTCGGGGACAGCCTCACGATCCAGTGGGGCGATTCGTGGAAGAAGCACTTCCCGGACTCCAAGGAGGTGAACATCGGTATCGGCGGCGACAAGACCCAGAACGTGCTCTGGCGCCTCGACCACGGCGGTGTGGAGGGTCTGGAGCCACGCGCCGTCCTCGTGATGATCGGCAACAACAACATGTTCTTCACGCCGGAGACCGGCATCGAGGCTGTCGCAAAGGGCATCAAGGCCTGTGTGGACAACCTGCGCGGGAAGTTCCCGCAGGCGGCGGTGATCGTCGCCAAGATCCTGCCCGCGCATGCGCCCGGCAATCGCTTCTACGAGGACATCAAGAAGACCAACCTCGCCCTCGCCCCGCTCAAGCTCGACGGCGATCCGAAGGTGACGGTCCTCGACATGTGGAGCGATTTCGCCAACGCCGACGGCACGCTGAAGAAGGATCTCTTCACGCCCGACAACATCCACCTCACGCCCGCCGGCTACGCGGTCTACGCCGCGCGCCTGCGGCCGCTGCTCGACCGGCTGCCCGGTGGGAAGGAGGGGGGCGGTGAGGCGGCCGCTCTTCCGGTCCCGTTCAGCGCCACGCTCCAGCCCACGCCCGGGGCTTCCGAAAATGCCGGAGCCGGCCGGGCGCAGTCTATTCCTTGAATCCTGCCTCGGTGTGCGGGCGCTTGATCGCGGATTCGTCGATCTTCCCCTTCCGCCAACCGCGGGCCACGTCCAGGTCGTCGACCACCTTCGCCGTCTGCCCGGGGATGTCGACCACGCCTGAGCGGTTGTAGAGCACCGGCTGGACATACTGCCGGGTGTAACCATGGTCGCAATCTTGCAGGCGGGTTGCCGTATTTCAAGTACTGTTTCTGCGGCGCGGCTCGGTCGTCGCCGTCTCACGGCGCGGGGCGGACGAAGACGCGCAGGCGTCTTGCCGAGTACGCCCCGCCGTTGCCGGAGAATGTCCAGTCGAAGCAGCGCATGCCCCGCGAGCTTCCGTTGCTGTTGCCGATGCCCAGGTCGGCCCCCGCGCCTCCTTTGCGCCAATTGTTGATCGCGAAGAGCGTCTGCTTTGCGGCGGTGTTGTGTACCTGCATGGAGCCGTACCCGTTGGGCGGGTCCGATGGAGCATCTCCGGTATCGTAGTTTCCGTCGCTGGCGCCGGGCACCATCGCCGAGTTCTTCGGGCCGTAATTCGAGGGCCAGAACTCGATATTGCCCGCTCCCATGCGTTCGCCCGCGGCAATACCCTCCACATCGGTGTGGACGGTGATGTTCTCCACCGTCTGCTGGAATACTGCCCCGGACCCGGCCGTCGGCACGCCAAGCTTTGTGGCATCCGGTGTGAACGCGTCCATCGAGACCCAGAGGAAGCGCGCCGGCTCGTTCGTCTTCTTGAGTTCGATCAGATAGGCCACGCGGTCGAAGCGCGGCGCGGTGGCGGAGTTGTCCACTCCATAGCTGACCGCCGCGGCAAGCTTGGCGAGGTCGAGGTCGTACACAAGCTTGTAGTCCTTCGCCTCCGCGATTTGGGCGAGCGAATCCAGCGTCGTGTAAGGCTCCACCGCCGCCCCGGGCGCCGCAGCCACAACTTCCGGCTGCCGGGCGACCTGCACCGGGACCACCTCGGGGATGATCGCCGGGATGACCGCCGGCGCGGTCTTGATCTCACGTCCGTCCGCATCGAAGAACGTCACCTCGGAGATGCTCGCCCACTTCTTCGCGGGCGGGTTGATCTCCGCGATCCGCACATACGAACAGAGCGAGGTGACCGCGATGCGATCCGCGCTCTTCCCGCTGCCTTCCGCCAGGACTGTCCACAACCGCGCGCTGCTGCTGCCCTCGATCTTGTAGCCATAGGCCAGATCCGGATGCTCCCATCGGATGTGCATGCCGCCGAGCCGCAAGGTCCTCCCGAGCTTGATCTGCAGCCAGTGTCCCGCCAGCGCGTCGCCCGAGCACCAGCGCGTGTCCGGATTCCCATCGACCGCCATCAGCGCAAGGTTGGTCCGCCCGTTCCCCCGCTCCTCGCCCGAAGCGACCGCGCCGAACGCCGGAAGCACCGTCGGCGGAGCGGCGGCCGATCGCATGGATGGAGCGGCGGCCGGCGCGTCCGCGCCCGTTGCCTGTGCCGGGACGTCACGACTCAGGAAGAAATGGATCCCAGCGAGCGCGGCGGCCGTCACTGCGCCGATGAGGGCAACGAGGATGCCGGCCTTGCGGCGCCTTGCCTGCGGGGCCTTCACGGCCTCGCCCCCGCGAGTCGCCAGATCGCTCGCCTTCACCCGGATCCGCGCGCGGCTCGACGTCACGCGGATCTTGGTGCACGCGACTTTCCCGGGGGCCACGGCCTGATCGTATGCCGGACGCGCGGTGTCGCCCTCGTGCTGCTGAAGGAACCACGGCAGCGACAGAGCGGGAACCCGTTTCAGCTCGGCGCGAAACGCCGCCACATCGAAGGGGACCTTCTTCAGATTGATCTTGCGGGCCTTCGAGTCGAATACGCAGTAGCTCGCCAGGTCCGTTCCGTCGCCGGGATTGCCGACGGAACCCACGGTCACCAAGTACCTCGAACCTCTTTCGGCGACGGTGACCGACGCGTTCGTCACCGCAATCGTGCCGTCGGGCTTGAGCGCGAACACCAGCGGGATATGCGTGTGGCCGACGAAGATGAACCGCGCGTCCGTCGCCCCGAAACACGCGCGCGCGTCCTCCTCCGTCTCCACGTAGCCGAATTCGTCCGGCGCGGGCGTCTCGGCGTGAACGAACAGGATATCCTCGGCCTCGAGCACCAGCGGCGCACCCCCGAGGCGCCGCAGGCCCTCGCGGTCGAACTGCGCGGCCGTCCACGCCGTCGAGCGGCGAGCGTTCTCGTTGAAAATGGACGGATCGAGATCGCCCGCCGCCGCCGCATCATGGTTGCCCAGTACGAAGTTGTCGCAGTGCGTCTCGAGGTCGGCGAAAACGCGCGTCGGGCTGGGCCCGTAGCCGACGATGTCTCCCAGGCAGACCATGGTGTCCACGCCACGCCTGCGGATGTCGTCGCGCACGGCCGACCAGGCCTGCCAGTTCGCATGGATGTCGGAGACGATGGCGTAGCGCATGCCCGAGCATCATGTCACAATCCCGCCCTCCGCGCATCTTCCGAGACTCGGGGATCTCGCGGCGCGGGCTTCCAGTCTCGCGGGGCTTGATTCCCGGCAAGTGCCTCCTTGCTTCGCCGGCCGGCAATCGTAAAATGCCGCCTTTGCCCACTGCGGGGACAAGTCAGTCCAAACATCTACGATGGAATGTTGCGGCGACCAAGATGAGGACCACCAACCGAACGGGAACCCATGAAACCGAATGAAAAGACGGTGATGATCCTTGCCGCCTTGGCAGCGAGGCTGACCGCGTTTGCCTCCGATTCCACGCATCCCATCGCCCCGCCGGATCTCGTGTTCGACGAGGTGGGCGGCATCGTTGCGGTCGAGGCCGAGCACTTCTACAAGCAGTCGCTCACCGACAAGCGGGCGTGGCACATCACGTCCTCAAAGAGCGTGCCGGACATCACCCCCGATGCCGATCCGGCGCACGTGGCGGGCGCGAGCGGCGGGGCGTATCTCGAGATCCTGCCCGACACCCGCGCCAACCATGGCCAGAAGCTCATCAAGGGCGAGAACTTCACCGACGAGCCGGGCCTGATGGCGGAGCTGTACTACAAAATCCACGTCCGCACACCGGGCCGCTACTACGTCTGGGTACGTGCGTTCTCCAGCGGCAGTGAGGACAACGGGGTGCACGTCGGGCTGAACGGCACGTGGTCCGAGTCCGGCCAGCGCTGGCAGACCATCCAGAAGGGACAATGGGCCTGGGAGTGCAAGCAGCGCACCGAACAGGTTCACACCGGCGTGCCGATGCAGTTGTTCCTCGATATCGCGAAGGCGGGGGATCACGAAATCATGTTCTCGTTGCGCGAAGATGGTTTCGAGATGGACAAATTCGTTCTCGCCAGCAATAAGGCGTTCCAGCCCGAAGGAACGGGCCCGGCTGTGAACGTGAAGGCGGGCCGGATCCCCGCGCCCTTCCCGGAAGTGGCCGGGGCCGCGGCGGCGCCCAGAAACCTCGACACGGGTGCCACGGCCGACGCCACGAGCTTGAAGATGGAGGCCGCCAGTTTCCCCTTGGAGGACTCGGGCTACTACCTGGACAAAGGCAAGTGGCTTGCCATCAACCCGGCGAAGAACCAGTCGGCGAAAACCGTGGCTTCGTTCCCGTATGCCAGCGGCAAGTACCATGTCACCCTCCAAGCCGTGGGCGAAAGCGACGGCAAATCGACCTACCAGGTGCTGGTCAACGACGCAATGGTCGGCGACTTCACCTGCCCGCTGAGCGGCGAGACCTTTGAGGAAGGGGCGCCGTTCCACACGACATGGAAGAGCATCGGGCTAAAACAGGGGGATCGGGTGACGGTCTGCTCCAAGATCGCCTCCGAGGACGGCAAAGAACACAGCCGCGCCCGCATCGCGCGGCTGACCTTCCAGCCGGCCGACGAGGCCACGAAGGCGGCGGCGAGTGTGGCCCTTCCGGAGAAACCCGCGGCTGCATCAGCCAAGCCGCTCGTGCCACTCGTGCAACCGCGCATGCCCGACGGCGACGGCGCGGTGGTCATCTCCGGCGAACTCAAGCAATGGCACAAGGTCACGCTGACGCTCGACGG
>CAYRFK010000070.1:19511-20193 GCA_964423465.1 uncultured Verrucomicrobiota bacterium
CCGTTCGCGCACGAGCGGGACACGCAGCCGAATCCGTTCACGGATCATGCGCTATGCTTGACGCTCACCCACGAGAGCGGGTCGCCGCAATACACCGTGCCCGGCTACTTTGCGGCCGATGGCGATGCCGCGAATTCGTCCGCCGAGTCGGGCACGAAATGGCGGGCGCATCTTTCGCCGGACAAGGCGGGCACCTGGAAGTACGCCGTGTCGTTCGCCAGCGGCAAGAGCGTTGCGCTGGAAGGCGGCGGGAAGCCGGTCGCGCCATTCGACGGCATCACCGGCAGCTTTACGATCGCCGAGACGGACAAGACGGGCCGCGATTTCCGGGCACAAGGCCGGTTGCACTATATCGGCAAGCACCACCTCCAGTTCGCCGGGTCCAAAGTGTACTTCCTGAAGGCCGGTCCCGATGCGCCCGAGACGCTGCTGGCGTTTACGGACTTCGATAACACCGTCGCAGGCAAACCCGACAAAGCGCCGCTCAAGACCTGGGCGCCTCACGGCGGCGATTGGAAAACGGGCGACCCGACGTGGCGCGACGGGAAGGGCAAGGGCCTGATTGGCGCGCTCAACTATCTCGCCGGCAAGGGCGTCAATGCCTTCTCCTTCCTCACCTACAACGCTGCAGGCGACGGCGACAACGTCTGGCCCTTCGTCGAGCGCGACGCGAAGCTGCACT
>CAYRFK010000071.1:0-20135 GCA_964423465.1 uncultured Verrucomicrobiota bacterium
CGGTGGTTCTACCACTCTAGGAACCGGCCTTCTCATCTCATCTACGACCTGCGGCGCTGCGGCATCCGCGACCGCCCCGGCGCGCCACGTCGTAGCCGTGGCGCTACCCGGCCGGAGGCACGAAACGGCTCGTCCGTTTCCAGGTTTTCCGCATGTCCGCGTTCGGTGCTTCGTGCTTGTTTCGTGCTTCCCCTTCCCCGTTGGATGGTGGTTGTTGGAAATTGGCTGTTGGCTGTTTGCCCGCTTGTCCGGCAGACGCATGCGGATTAGAGTCCGCCGATGCAATCGCCGGGAGTCATTCGCTGTCCGTGATGCGCAACCTTGTCATCCTCGCCGCCGCGGCGCTGATCGTGGCGTTGCCGTTCCTCTTCCGCGAGCGGGCGCCGGTGCCGCCCGGCGCGGCGCCGGAGGGGGCGCGGCTGACGCTGACGGTCATCACGCCGCACAACGATGCGATCCGGCGCGAGTTCGGCCGCGCCTTCTCGGCGTGGCACGCGGAGCGGCACGGCGCGCCGGTCGAGGTGCAGTGGATCGTGATTGGCGGCACGACGGAGATCTCCCGCTACCTCGAGGCCCAGTACACCGAGGCCGCCCGCGCGTGGTGGAGGCGGCAGGGGAAGCCGTGGCGTCCGGGCATGGGCGAGCGGATGCTCGACCGCAAGTTCGATGCGTCCAAGCCGCCGGCCGTCGCCCGCGCGGAGGGGGAGGGCGATGCTGCGTACACCGCACGCGTCGCCGCCGCGGAGGCGCGCTGGCGCGAGGACCGCGACCTGTGGCTGGCGTTCCGCGCCGCCGACGATCCCCGCGAGTTCACCAGCCGCATCGACGTCTTCTTCGGAGGCGGCCAGTACGACTTCCACCGCGCGGCGGGCCAGGGGCTGCTTGTGGCGCCGTGGCCCGCGGCCCACCCGCCCGCGGGGCTGTTCACGGACGACGCGGGCGTCGACCTGATTCCGGCAAAGGCGGGCGGGGAGATCTGGCGGACCGACGCCTACTTCGGCGCGGCGCTCAGCACCATCGGCATCGCCTACAATCTGGACCGGCTTGCAGACCTGGGCGCGCCGGCACCGGCGACGTGGGACGACCTGGCCTCCCCCGCGTTCTTCCGCACGCTCGGCATGGCCGACCCGACAAAGAGCGGCAGCGTTGCGAAGGCCTTCGAGATGATCGTGCACCAGAAGTGCCGCGAGGCGGTCGGCCGGGCCGGGTTTGGCGAGGCGGACATCGACGTTTTCGAGGCCGCCATCGCGGGTGCGAAGCTGCCCCCCGGAGAGGTTCCGCAGGGCGTGCCGGAGGCCTACCAGCGGGCCGTCGAGCAGGGCTGGCTGGACGGCGTCCGCCTGATCCAGCGAATCGGCGCCAACGCGCGGTACTTCACGGATTCGTCCAGCAAGACGCCGATCGACGTCGGGGCGGGGCAGGTCGCGGCGGGGCTGGCGATCGACTTCTACGCCCGGTTTCAGGAGCAGTACAGCCGCGGGGCGGACGGCCGCGAACGCATGCGGTTCGTGACGCCCGCCGGCGGATCCAGCGTCAGCGCGGATCCGGTCGCGCTGCTGCGCGGCGCGGAACGCCGCGAGACGGCCGTGCGCTTCATGACCTTCGTCCTCGGTGCGGAGGGCCAGCGGCTCTGGTCGTACCGGGTCGGCGAGCCCGGTGGCCCGCGGCAGTACGCGCTGCGGCGCCTCCCGATCCGGCGCGATTTCTACCCCTCGCCCGATGCCGCCCTGCAGTCGGTTCACGAGGAGCACCTGCGACATGCCAGCGAGAACCTGGCGGCGACGGATATCGATCCGTACCGGCTGGCCGGCGGGTTCGTCTACCGTCCGCGCTGGACCTCCGCCCACTTCGGCGTGCTGCGCGACATCATCCGTGCGATGTGCATCGACTCGCAGGAGGAATTGCAGGCGGCATGGGGCGCGGTCATCCGCGCCGGCGGCCCGGAAGGGCAACCCCGCGCCCTTGAACGCCTCGGCCGCTTGCCCGACCGTCCGCAGGCACTCACGTGGAAGACTGCGCTGGATGCCGGCGCCGCCTCCGACCGCCAGGCGCTGCTCACGGAGTGGACCACCTTCTTCCGGCACAGCTATCGCGAAGCCGCCGCAGCCTGCGCCGGCAGGACTGAGCCGGAGTGAGGTGAGGGGATCCGGGGGTATCGATCCGGAAAGCAAGGAAACTCCAAACTCCAAGGAAGTTGGAAGTACAAAGGGGAAAGGTGGGAAGTCGGAGGGTCTGTGGGCGCACATCAGGGGGCGCCCCGAAAGATACCCTCTCCTTGGAGGGTCAGCTTGCGCCCCGGTTCATCCGGCCTTCTTCCCTTCTCCGCCTTTCGCCTTTCCACTTCCTTGGAGTTTGGAGTTTCTTACTTTCCTCTTCCGGAACGATTCATCTCCGGAACAGTCCGGACAGGCGGGACAGGATGACAGGATCAACAGGATGGAGTCGCGGCAGACCCATGCTGCACTCATCTGATGAAGTCGCCAGTTTCTGTAATGAACTCCGTCGCAATCCTGTACATCCTGTCCAACGGCTCTTCCCGGGTTCATCACTCTCCCCGAATCCGTCGGGCGCGGGAGTTGGCTGCGGAGCGCAAGGTGGCGCCGGTCGCCATGTCCGGCTCGCCGTGCGGCTGATGGTGGTTCCTTCGATCGGCGTGTCGGATCGAAAGCAACCAATTATAACGCATCCCGCCCCGCCGATATTTTCCTCCTCGTGTCTATTTTGGGTTTCCTCTCTAAGGAGTGGATTGTAACAAGGTGCCCCACAATAGGTTGAGCAGTGAATATTCTAGGGATAACTGGCTGGATTCGGGGGCGGGATTGAGGCACACTTCCTCATGCGGCTTCTGGAGCCGATAGGATTGCGCCGATTCGGGTCGCGATGGCCGTTGCGGCTGGACGGGTCTTGAAAGGAAAGCCATGAATGCTGAACGGGTTTCCGGGGTTTCCTTGAAGACGATCTCCGCTTTTCTTGTGGCGATCGTTGTGGCATGGGGCGGGTCGCCCACTCGCGCCCCCGCGGCGGACGTCATCTACATGACCAACGTCGTCGATCACGCGCTGTGGGGCATAGGCGCAAACTGGCAGGGCGGATTGGCGCCTGTCGGCGGCGACGCGCTCCTGTTCGCCACGAACGTCAACGTGGCCGCGCTGACGACGAGCAACGACATCTCCTCGCTGACCGTGGGGTCGATCTCGTTT
The DNA here is from genome assembly GCA_964423465.1 of uncultured Verrucomicrobiota bacterium. GTDB lineage: Bacteria > Verrucomicrobiota > Kiritimatiellia > PWTM01 > PWTM01 > VGWF01. Next base: position 3,201 of record CAYRFK010000071.1, read on the forward strand.
CTCGGCGAGGCCGTTGCCTATACGCTTGCGGGCAAGGCGATCACGCTGGGCGGCAGCATTACGAACCTGTCCGCCTCGCTTCAGACGCTCAATTTTGACATGGCTTTGGACGCCGCTCGTACGGTCCACGCGGCGGGCAACGTATCGGCTGCCGGCGCCATTTCAGGCGGGTTCGGATTGACGAAGACGGGTGGCGGCATCCTGACGCTGTCGGGTGCGAACACCTACTCGGGCGCCACGGTGCTGAACGAGGGAATCGTCGTCGCGGGCGCGGCGGATGTCGTCGGGGTTTCCGGCGCGCTGGGCAGCGGCGGGGACATCACGTTCACCGGCGGCACGCTTCGCTACAGCGTGGCGTCGGCCGCAACGGACTGGTCGACCCGCTTCAAGAACAGCTCGTCCGCCATCGTGCTCGACACCGACGGTCAGACGGTCGGCCTCACGAACGTCATCGACAGCAGTAACACGGGCGGGCTCACCAAGACCGGCACAGGCACGCTCCGGCTTCTCGGCGCGTCGGACAACACGTTCAGTGGGAAGACCCTGATCAGCGGCGGCACGCTGGTCATCACGAACTCGGCGGCCAATCCGCTTGGCGCTGCGCCGGGCGTCTTTACGGCCGACCAGATCGAATTGCGCGACGGCACGCTGCAGATCAGCGTCAGTCGCGAGTTCGAGGCGACGCGCGGCCTCACGATCTCGGGCTCGACCGGCACGATCAGCTTCGCCGGCATGGCGGGCAACACGTTCCTCAAGCTCAACGCCCCCGTCACCGGCGCGTCGACGACCACGCTGGCCAAGATCACCGGAACGACCGAGCTCTGGCTCCAAGCGGACAGCAGTGCGACCTTCCTCGGCACCTTCAATGTCGCGGGCGGCTCGACGCGCGCCGGGCACGACGGTGCGCTCGGCTCCGGCACGATCAGCTTCAACTCGAACGCCCGGCTGTCATCGACCGGCGAGACCGCGCGTGTGTTCACCAACGCGGTTCACATCAACGTCGGCGCCGGCAACAACAACGCGGCGATCATCGGCCAGGCCGCCACCTACACGGGCGCGGTGACCTTCCTCGGCCCCGTCACCCTCAAGGGCACGGTGGCCAGCGGCACGCGGACGTTCTCGACCGAGGTGGAGACCACGTTGGACGGGGCGATCTCCGAAGAGCAGCCCGATACGATCCTCAAGAAGCTCGGGGCATCCACCCTCACGATCCGGAACACCGCCTCCTACAGCGGCGGCACCGTGATCAGCAACGGCATCCTCCGGGTGATGGAATCGGGCGATCTTTCTGCCACCACGAACATCCTCGTGGCCGACGGCCGGACGCTGGTCCTGGGCGCGACGGACGAGACCGTGAGCAAGAACAGCCGCGTCAACGACGCCTCGACCCTCTCGCTCGGCGGCACGTCATTCCTGAACCTCTCCGCCGCGGCCAACGTCAACGAGACGATCGGGGCGATCGCCGTCTCCGGCTCGGAACGCCCCGTCCTCACGCTGGACACGGCGGTCGGCGCGCAGGTGGACCTGACCACCGCCTCGCTGGTGCGCGTCGACCCGGGGCAGTCGCTGCTTGTGCGCGGGACGAACCTCGGCGCGGCGCCCGGTGCCGGGACAACGCACATCTTCCTGACGACCCCTCCGACGCTGACCGGCGGCGGCGGAAGCGGTCCGCAGGTGTCGATCGTTCCATGGATCCTCGGCGCCCAAGGCATGACGGGAACCGGAAGCGATCTCGTCACCTACGATGCGACGCGCGGCCTGCGGCCGCTGGACGCGGGCGAATACGACTCCACCGTCGCCGGGGCCTCCCCGACACGCAACGTGAACCTGGCGGGCGCGGAGACGCTTGCCGCGGATCAGACGGTCAACGCGCTGCGCCTGGCCGGCGGCGCGCTGACGAACGCGGCGGGCGGCACGCTGACGGTCACGAGCGGGGCGATTCTTGCCTATGGCGCCGACGCGGGCATCGCGGGGGGCCGGCTCGGCTTCGGGGCGGCGGAGGGCGTCTTCCAGCTGATCGACGAAGGTGCGGTCCAGGCCCGGACGGTGACGGTATCCGCGGCACTCAGCGGCACCGGCGGCTTCTCGCTGAACGCGAACCACGCGAACAACGTCCTGCAGTTGAACTCGTCGAGCCTCGTCACCGGGGTCGCGGCCTTTGCCGGCCCGGTCACGGTGAACGGCGGGCAGATCCGGATGGGTGCGGCCAATGTGCTCCATGGGACGCCGCTGACGGTCAATGCCGGTGCGAAGCTGATTCTTAACGGGTTCTCGCAGACGATCGGCGACCTGTCCGGCAGCGGCGCCATCGAGGATGCGGCGGCGGCGGCGTTGGGTACGCCGACGCTGACGGTGGTCCAGACGGGCACCACCACGTACGGCGGCGTTATCGGAACCGCCGACCGGACGATTGCTCTGACGAAGACCGGCGCGGGCACGCTGACGCTGACGGCCAACCAGAACCTCAACGGCGATATCCGCGTGGCGGGCGGGACCATCATCCTGTCCGGTGCCGGACAGCTCGACGACCCCAATAACTTCTACATCAGCGGTGGCGGTGCCCTGCGCCTCTACAACCTTGCGGCCGACCTGGACAATACCCGCCTGAAGACGGCGGCGACGATCTTCATGAGCGGCGGCACCTACAGCTCCGGCCACGATGCCGGCACCGTCAGCCCCAACATCGCGCAGACGACGCCCCTGACGCTGCTGGCCGGCGCCAACATGGTCAGCAACCGGCAGGCGGCCAGCGGGCAGACCTCGACGCTGGCGTTCGGCTCGCTGAGCCGGTCCGCAGGCGCCGCGATCGATTTTCAGGGCGCCGGCCTGGGCACCAACACCCGCAACCGCATCGCCTTCACGACGGCCCCGACGCCCGATGACGGCATCATCGGCGGCTGGGCCTACGTCGGGAACGAGTTCGCGGCCTACGACACGACAATCGGCTCGGTCACCACGTTCGGCGCCTACGTGACCAGCGCCGAGTCGGCGTGGCTTGCGGCGGACAACGTCAAGCACTCGATGGCCGTCGCCTCGACGACCACGCTGACCGGGAACCGGACGGTCAATTCGCTGAACCTCGTGGTCACCGGTGCCGCGGGGACCGACCCCGTCTTCGCTCTGGGCGGCAACACCCTGACGATCGACGCGGGCGGCCTGATCTTCTCCGGCTCCGACAACGTGACCCTCAACACGACGGCGGGCGGAGCCCTGACGGTCGGTCCCGGCGCGGACTCGCTGTACGAACTGGCTGCGCGCATCGCCTCGGGCCGGACGCTGTCCATCTCAGCTCCTATCACCGACAATGGCGCCAATCCGGTTTCGATCGTCAAGACCGGCGCCGGCGTGCTCCAGTTGAACAACGCGCACGCCTTCAGCGGGACGGTGACCATCAACGAGGGCGGCTTCCTCGTGAACAACGTGGCGGCGGTCGACGCGGACAATGCCGTCGTCATCAACGGCGGCGCGTATCGCATCAACGCGGTCACCACGAACAAGAGCCTCGCGGGCGAATACGGCACTGTGCGGCCCAACAGTGGGACGTCCCGCACCTTCACCCTCAGCGGCACGTCCGGCTCCACGACCTTCGGCGGCACGATCCGCGACGAGACGACGGGCGTGCTGACGCTCAACAAGAACGGCGCAAGTGTACAGGTGCTGACGGGCTCCAATGCCTACACCGGCGTGACAACGATCAACGGCGGCCTGCTGCAGTTCGGCCGGCGCGAGTCTCTCTACGGCGCCGACCCGGTCAACTGGACCACCGCAAAGCTCGTCGTCAATGCGGGGGCCGCGCTGGGCTTCAACGTCGGCGGGATCGGGGAGTTCACCGCCTCCGACCTCGACCTCCTCCTCGGGCTCGGAACGGGCGCGGCAGGCTTCCGGAACGGTGCGTTTGCGGCGTTGGATACGACGTCCGGCGACTTCGAATACGGCAGCACCATCGCGAACCCCAACGGCGGGGCGAACGCGCTGGGACTCGTGAAACTCGGCAACAACACGCTCGTCCTTCCAGGTGCCAACACGTACGGCGGCGGCACCTTGATTTCCGTCGGCACGCTCCAGGTCGGAAACGGCGGCACGTCCGGCACGCTCGGCAGCGGGGCGGTCAGCAACGACGCGGACCTCGCCTTCAACCGGTCCGACGCCTTCTCGTTCGCCAACCCGATCACCGGCAGCGGGACGCTGACGATGCGCGGCACGGGCGAGCTGACGCTGCCGTCGGCCAACGCCTACCTTGGCGGTACCCGGCTGGTGAACGGCACGGTCGTCGTCGGGTCCGCCGGCGCGCTCGGAACCGGCGGGCTTACGATGGGCGAGGGGGCGACGGCCGGCGCGCTGGCGCTCTCGAACGCGAGCCAGACGGTGAGCTCGCTCCATCTGGCGTCGAATGGCGAGGTCACGAACCGGATCCACATCGGGGCGGGGCAGTCGCTCAACGTGGCGGGGCTCATGACCAACGATGTGGTCGCCAGCGGGTACATCTCGCGTCTGCGCCTCGATGGCGCCGGCACGCTTACGGTGACCGACGCGGGCGGGTTGCTCCAGGCCGGCACCCACGAGACAAGCACCTCCGTCATCGACATGGGCGCGCTCGGGGGGCTCAGCGTCGATCTCCAGACCGGTGTGTTCCGCGTCGGCCCCAGGACCGGATCGAACGGGATCTCGACCAACGTGGTCGTGCTGGCGACGAACAGCACGATCGCCGCTTCGCTGATCGGCGTCGGCGACGTCGTCCAGAGCACGACCGGCGGCAGTTCGCTGCGGCTCGGCGCCGGCGTAAACGCCCTGTATGCCGACAATCTCTTCATCGCGGGCGGAAAGACCGGGGCGGACATGCTGTTCGACGGGGCCTCGGGAAGCCTGACGCTGTCCAATCTGGCCGGGACATGGCGGGCCAATCTTGCGGTGGGGGTCAACCGTCTTGGCACGGCCGTGAACCAGACCGGAATTCTCGACCTGCGCGGGCACGACGTCAGCCTGTACCTCGGCAGCGTCACCAACGGCGGTCGCTCCAGCAGCAACACCGGCAACTCCGCCGGTTACCTCTACTTCGATCAGGGTGTGCTGGACGCAACCAGCATGATCGTGGGCCTCCGTTCCGGCACATCGGATGGCGTCATGACCGGCGAAGTCCACATCGGCGGCGGCACGGTCAACCTCGGGTCGGTGCTTCTTGCCACCAATTCGCGGGCGGGCGGGACGGCCACCTACGGCCTTCTGAACCTCTACGGCGGCACGATCACGATGGGCGGGAACATCATCCGCGGCGGCGGCGCCGGGCCGGCGACGGCGGCCCTGATGATGACCAACAGCGCGACGCTCGATATGGCCGGCTTCTCCATCGGCAGCGGAGCCAGCCCGCTGAACGTCCTGCAACTCGAGTCCGGCACGCTGAAGAACGTGGCGGAGATCAACGGCGGGGCGGCGTGGACGAAGACCGGCGCGGGCAGGCTTACGCTCGAAGGCAACAACACGTTCATCGGCGCCGTGACCGTCCAGACCGGCGTTCTGGCCGCAGCCTCCGCGACGGCGCTGGGCACGACGGCCGGCGGCGTGACCGTGCTCCCCGGCGGTACGCTCGGCCTGCAGGGCGGGATCACGGTTGCGGGCGAGAGCGTCATCATTACCGGCGTCGGCGGGGTGGACGGAATCCAGACCGCGGCCGGCGCGTTGCGCAACATCAGCGGCGCCAACACGTGGGCCGGCCCCATCACGGTGACCGGGTCCGTCGACACCGCGCTCTTCTCCGAGGAGGGCCACTTCACGATCAGCGGCGACATCGCGGACAACCGGACGGGCGGCAACCTGCTGCTCCGCGGCAACGGGTCGGGCGAGATCAGCGGCATCATTTCCGGCGCGCGCCCGCTCTTCAAGAGCGCGGGCGGGGCGACCAATGCGGGGACGTGGACCCTCGGCGGGCTCAACACCTACTCCGGCTCGACGACGGTCGCGGCGGGCACGCTGCGGGTCTCGACCGAGGCCAACCTCGGCACGACGCCGGCGTCGTACGTGGCGGGGCAGCTCAACCTCCGCGGCGGCCTGCTGCAGAACACTGCCAGCATGACCATCAGTCCCAACCGCGGGGTGACGCTTGCGACGGCGGGCGGCGGGTTCGACACGGATGCGGGCACGACCCAGTCGGTCCAGAGCATCATCGCCGGCGCGGCCGGCATCCCGCTGGTCAAGACGGGCGCAGGAACGTTGCAACTGAGCGGTGCGAACACCTACGCCGGTCCGACGCTGGTCTCCAACGGTACGCTGCGCGTCCAGGGAACCCACGGCGGCGGCGGGTTGATGTCCGTCTACGCCGGTGCGACGCTGGCGGGCACGGGCACGCTGGCGGCGGTCACGGTGGCGTCAGGTGCCGCGATCAATCCCGGCAACAGCGCCGGGACGCTGACGGTCGGGGACCTGACCCTCGATGGCGGGGCGACACTGGAATACGACCTCGGGACTTCGAGCGATCTGATCATGGCGGTGACGACGGTCCTCGGCGGCATCGATTTCGACAACTTCACGTTCCTGCCGGGGCTCGGCTTCGGGCCGGGCACGTACACACTCATCAATGCCACGAGCATTTCGGGCCTCGGCGCGGGCACGACCGGAACGGTGGATGGCCTCGGCGCCACCCTGTCGATCGACGCGGGAAACCAGGACCTCGTGCTCACGGTCATCCCCGAACCCGCCTCGCTGGGCCTGCTTGGCCTCTGCGCCGCCGCCGCCCTGCTGCGCCGCCGCCTGCGCCGGTAGGACTTGGTCGGAACGATTCAGCCCGGGACAGTCCAGACGGGCAGGACAGGATCACAGGATCAACAGGATGGAGTTGCGGCAGGCCCATGCCGCACTCATCCGATGAAGTCGCCAGCTTCGCAATGAACTCCGCCGCGATCCCGTACATCCTGTTATCCCGTCCAACGGCTCTTCCCGGGCTCATCCCTCATCACTCATCGTTCATCACTATCCCCGAATCCGTCGGGCGCGGGAGTTGGCTTCGGAGCGCAAGGTGGCGCCGGTCGGATACCGGCGCTACGACCGACCGTTTCCGGTCACTCATCGCTCATCACTCATCGTTCATCACTCTCCGCCGTGGCGCCCGAATCCGTCGGGCGCGCCGGTTGCTGGCGGAGCGCAAGGTGGCGCCGGTCGGATACCGGCGCTACGACCACTCATCACTCTCCCCCGCCGCATCCTCCGGACTTCGATGTTCGGTGTTCGATGTTCGCTGTTGGCTATCGCCGCCTCCATTTCATAAGTCGTAACGTACTATAGGGAAACAGGATGCGATATGATTTACCGCCCTCTTCTTGCGCAAACTTCACTTGCCTTGCCGCGCCTCATCTGGCACGATGCATGCCATTGACTTGTAGAAGGGTTGTCTTCGGTAACGGCCGGATGCAGCGGAGGGTACGCGGATGAAAAATCGGATCGTTCGATTTCTGGGCGTCACAGTTGTTCTTTCCACGATTTCCACGTCGCCGGCGCAGGTGACAGGGAAATGGAGCTTCGCGACCGGCAACTGGTCGGCGACCATGACGCCCGTGATCGGGGCCTCGAACGATCTGGCGATTCTCGCGGGAGCCTTGGGCGGCAACCGGACCCTTACCGTCGACGCCCCCGTGAGCCTGGGAGCGATGTACATCGGTCACAACGGCAATCAGGCCCGGGCCGCGACGCTGGCCGGATCGGCGATCACCTTCACGAATCTCACCGGCGGCGTGGCGTGGCTCGTCAAGACCAACAATGCGAACGTCGCCGCGTCGTCGACGGATGCGATCAACGTGTCGATCGTGCTCGGTTCGAGCCTGGCCGTGTCCAACAACAGCTCCTACGGCGGGCTGACGCTCTCGGGCAGCATCAGTGAAGTCGGCGGCAGCCGCGCGCTCTACGTCGGCACGAGCATCGCCAACAGCAACCGCATCGGGATTACGGGCAACAACTCGTTCAGCGGCGGCGTCTTCCTCCGCTCCGGCGCGCTGCAGATCGGCCATGTCAACGCGCTGGGCACGGGCGCGCTGACCATGTACGGCGGCGGGCTCGGGGCCTCGGCCGACCTCTCGGCCGGCTCGGGCGTCACGAACGCGATCGTGCTGGCGGCCGCCGGCGTGGTCAGCAACCAGAACGCCCTGCAGCTCTCCGGCGGCATCGGCGGAGCGTTCAGCCTGGCGAAGTGGGGCACGGCCGCGCTGACGCTGTCCGGCAGCAACTCCTTCAGCGGCGGATCGTCGTTGCGGGCCGGCACGCTGCTCCTCGGCAACGTGAACGCGCTGGGCACGGGCACGCTGATGATCGACGGCGGCGTACTGGGCGCCTCGGCCAACCTCTCGGCCGGGACGGGCGTGACGAACGCGATCGCGCTGGGGGCGGCCGGCATCGTCAGCAACGTGAACGCCCTGCAGTTGTCCGGCAACATCGGCGGCGGATTCAGTCTCACGAAGAAGGCGGCCGGGACGCTCGTGCTCGCCGGCACGAACACCTTCAGCGGCCCGCTGACCGTCAGCAACGGCATGGTCCAAGTCGCGCGGCAGGTCTCGCTGTACAACAACACGCCGGCCAGTTGGACGGCGGCGAACATCATCGTCGCGACCAACACGACCCTGGCGCTCAACGTCGGAGGCGCGGGCGAATTCACGACGTCCGAAGTGCAGACCATCGCCGCGCTGGGCACGGGCAGCGGCGGCTTCGCCGACGGATCGTTCCTCGGCCTCGACACGACCGGCGGCGACTTCACTCACAACAACGCCATCGACAATCCGAACACCGGGGCGAACGTGCTCGGCCTGGTCAAGCTGGGCGCCAACGCGCTGACGCTGGGCGGCCCGAATACCTACACCGGCGGCACGACCGTCAATGCCGGCATCCTCAAGATCGGCGCGGCGGAGCGCCTGGCCGACACGGGCGTGCTGACCGTCAACAACGGCGGCACGTTCGATCTCAACGGAAACGACGAGACGGTGTGGTACCTGGCGGGCACCGCGGGTGGCGTCATCACGAACACGGGTGCGATGGCGGACCTGATCCTCGACCTGCAGGATTGCGGGAACAAGACCTTCAACGGGAATATCGTCGGCGACATCCGGCTGACCGTGCAGAATTCGCAGACCATCAAGGACGGCACGGTGAATGCGAATCAGGACTATCAGGCGCTGACGGGCACCAACGCGTTCACGGGCGGCATCGTCATCGACGGCGGCGTGCTCCGGGTGGCGACCGACCTCCGGCTCGGCGCCGTGCCCGCCTCGTTCGACGCCGACAACATCACGCTCAAGAACGGCGGCACGCTGGTCAACAACGACAGCGACCTGGTCATCGACGCGAACCGGGGCATCTTCCTGGAGAGCGGGACGGGCGTCTTCTGGACCGGATGGTCCCCCAAGAGCATCGAAGTGCGCGGCACGATCTCCGGCCCCGGATCGCTCGGCAAGTTCTACGACAGCGGCGTCCTCCTCCTGATGGCCTCCAACACCTACGAGGGGATCACCTCGATCACGCAGGGTACCGTGCGGGTCGGCAACGATGCGGCGTTCAGCACCAACACCGTGTTCCTTCAGGGCATCACCCCGACGCTGACGGTCGTGAGCAACGATGCGCGAACCCTCGCCAACGCCATGGTCGTGGGGACCAACGTGAGCCTCGGCGCCGCGACGGTGCATACGGGCGCCCTGACCCTCACGGGTCCCACGGACCTGGGCGGCGCGGTGCGCACGCTGAACGTCTACAGCGGTGTCGAGATCTCGGGCTCGGTCAGCAACGGCGGCCTCGCGCGGGCACAGACCGGCACCCTCACGCTGTCGGGCTCGAACACCTACGGGCTCGGAACCACCCTTGGTGACAGCAGCGGCCGGTTGCGCGTGGGCAACGACGACGCACTCGGGCTCGGCACGGTCACGATGGGCCGCACAACCCTGACCGCCACCGGCGGCGTGGCGCGGGTGCTGACGAATCACTTCGTCCTGACCCAGAATCCGACATTCGGCGCCGCGTCCGTCGACAACGGCGCGCTGACGCTCAACTCGATCGATCTCAACGTCGCTACGCGGACGGTCACGAATCACAGCGCGCTGATCGTGTCCGGCGTGGTCAGCAACGGGCACCTCACCAAGCGCGGCGCCGGCGTCCTGACCCTGGCGGGCGCGAACACCTTCACCAACCTCTCCCTCGATGCCGGCGTGCTGGCCCTGGCGGCGAACGACGTCGTCGGAGTCGGCATCGTCGACTTCCAAGGCGGGCAGATCCAGTCGGCCGACGGCACGGCCCGCACGATCACGAATCGTGTCACGGTCAGTTCCGGCGCCACAACCTGGGGCGCGGCCGGCACCGGCGACCTGATCTTCAACGGGTCGGCCTGGAACAACGGCGCCGCCGCGAAGGCCCTGTATGTATCCAACAACCTGACGACCATCAACGCGCCTTGGACCAACAACAACGCGTCCGTGACCAAGCTCGGGCCGGGCATCCTCGCCTTCGGCAGCACGCTGGCCGGGAGCAATTGGATCGTCAACGGGGGCACGCTGCGCCTGGATGCGGGCGGCGACATGTCAAACGTCGCGGCCGCCGTCACGCTGGGGGCGGACGCGATCTTCGACGTTGCGGCCAAGTCCGGCTGGCAGATGCTCGGGCAACAGGCGGTGAAGGGCAGCGGCTCGGTCGTCGGCGACGTGCTGTCCGCCGACGGCGCGCAGTTCCTCCCCGGGGATGCCGTCACGATCGGCACGCTCACGTTCTCGAACGCCCTGACCCTGACCTCGGGGAGCGCGAGCACGCTCGACCTCGGCACGTTGACCGGAATCGGCGGCGGCACGAACGACCTGATCGCCGTCGTTGGCGCGCTGACGGCCGGATCCTCCCGGATCGTCGTCAATCCGCTGCAGCCGCTGACAACCGGCTCGGGCTACCGCCTCTTCACGTACGGTTCGCTCGTCGGATCGTTCGGCGGGGTCGACGTGCCCGGTACTCGCTACTCCGGCGTCCTGGCCGAAGGCGGGGGCGCCGTCGACGCGACCTTCTCCGGCTCGCCGCTCGCCATCACGTGGTCCGGCAGCGCGGCGGCCGGCGTCGCGGGCAGCACGTGGGACGTGACGAACAACGTCAACTGGCAGGCCGGCGCGGAGAAGTTCTACACGATGGACAGCGTGACGTTCGACGAGTCGTCGCCGAGCGGCACGGTGACGCTGACCGGGACGATCCAGCCGCAGTCCATCGTCGTCGCGGGTGCGTCGAACTACACCTTCACGGGCAGCGGCAGGATCACCGCATCGACCGGGATCCTCAAGACCGGCGCAGGCGTTCTGACGGTCTCCACAGCGAACGATTTCGACGGCGACGTCGTGGTCAGCAACGGCACCGTCCGGGCCGGCAACTCGCTGGCGCTCGGTTCGGTGGCCGGCGCGACCCGCGTGGCCTCCGGCGCGACGTTCGACGTCGGCGGCGCCTTCAACTTCTCCAACGAGCGGTTCTACGTCGCGGGCACGGGCGTCAACGGGGCGGGCGCGATCGTCAACTCCGGGGGTGCAGCCGGCGATGCCATGGGGCTCGTGACGCTGACCGGCGACACGACTTTCGGCGGCAGCGGGAACTGGGACTTCTCCGCTAACCGAAGCCAGGCCCCGGTGCTGGACGGCGGCGGGTTCGATCTCACGAAGGTCGGGGGCAACCAGATCAAGATCAAGTCCACGTCGATCACGAACATGGGCGACATCGTCCTCAGCGGAGGTTCGCTCAAGCTCGAGGTGAGCACGACGATCAACCCGGAAGGCACGATCACGCTCAACCCCGGCACCTTCCTGGCGCTCTACCGGCTCGCGGCCCCCATCCAGCGGGACATCTTCGCGACCGATGCCAGGATCTGGTCCGACCAGACCAACGCGGCGGGCCAGAACATCCTGGGCGGGACCCTCACCTTGGCCGGCACCGTGACGAACGATGTCGACGTGGACAGTTCCTTGACCTTCGATGGTGCGGTGGTCGGAGCCGGCGCGATGTACAAGGCCGGAGCCGGCACGCTGACCCTCGGCGGAACGAACACCTACTCCGGCGCGACGACGATCGCGAACGGCATCCTCGCCCTCGGGCCGAATGCGTCGATCTCGAACACGCCGTCGATCACGATGGCAGCGGGCAAGCTGCTGGACGTTTCGCAGGTTGCCGGCGGCTGGACGCTGTACGACCACCAGACGCTCTCCGGCGCGGCGAGCGTCGCCGGCAATGTCACAGCGCTGGGCACGATCAAGCCGGGCGCCTCGGCGGGCACGATGGTCTACAGCAACGACCTGACCCTCTCCGGCGCCGATCTGGAGTTCGAGTTGTCCAACGTCGGTACTGTCGGCGGCGGGGTCAACGACCTGATCGACGTGAAGGGAAGCCTGGCCCTGACCGGCGTCAACGCGCTGACCGTCGTGCCGCTGGCCAATACGCTGGCATCGAGCTACACGGTGATGACCTATGGCGGGGCGTTGACCGGGAACGAAGTCAACCTGACCGCCGTGGCGGCCGGCGTGCGTGCGGGATACTCGTTCACCTTCTCCACCAACACGGCGGGATCCGTGATCATGAACGTCAGCGGCGCCCCGGCGTCCGGCGACCTCGTCTGGGACGCGGGCGACGGCACGTGGGATCTGACCAATACCGTGGCGTGGGCGGGCGGCGAGAAGTTCTACCAGACCGACCTTGTGACCTTCAGCGACGCCGGCGCCACCGGCGGCGACACGAACGTCGTGACCTTCTCCGAGCGCCTGCTGCCCGGCGGGATTGCCGTCAACTCGGCCAGCAACTACCTGTTCACCGGCAGCGGCCATCTCGCCGGGACCGCCGGACTGACGAAGAACGGCACGGGTCTTCTGATCCTCGGCACCAGCAATGAACTCACGGGCGCGACGGCCATCCTCGACGGCCGGGTGGTCCTGGGCCACGCCGGCGCCCTGCGTCTGAGCGCGGTCAGCAACGCGGTGAACGGCGGACTCGGCTTCAGCGGGGGAACGGCCTTCACGATCGCCTCCCTGTCCGGCGCCGGGGACATCGCGTTGACCAATGCCGCCGGGGCGGCCGTCACCCTCACGCTGGGCGGCAACAACGCCGGCACGGTCTTCGGCGGGGCGCTGGGCGGCGGATCCGGCGCGCTGACCAAGAACGGGACCGGCACGCTGACGCTCACGAACTCATTGGCCATCAGCGGCTTTCTCATGCAGAACGCCGGGACGATCGTGCTCGGCGGGCCGGGCACGAATATCCTCGGCTCCGATCTGCGGGTGGCGACCGACTCCATCGCGTCGATCGTGCAGAACGACGGTATCACGGCCGCCAGCGGCGGCAACGGCATCCTGGTGGGGAACGGCACCGGCGCGAACGGGGCCTACACGCTCAACGGCGGCATCCTCGTCACGCACCCGGCGGGCGACAATCGCGGCGTCATCCTGGGCGCCAACAGCGGATCGACGGGCACCTTCAACCTGGTCGGAGGGACGGTGACGGGCAAGATTCTCGAGGTCTCCCGTTCGGATGCCAATTCGCCGCGTTCCGTGGGCTACTTCTACCAGTCCGGCGGGACGGCCGCGTTCGCCAACGTGACGGTGGCCGGCGGTTCCGTGGGCAACAGTTCCAACAATGCCGCCCTGCTGGCCGTCAGCAACGGAACGTTCATGGCGTCGGCCTTCGGCGGCTTCGCCAGCGGCAATGCCAGCACCGGGCGCATCTACCTGGGCGCGGGAGCCTTGGTGACGCTGCCCGCCTTCCCGACGGCGCGCGGGACGAACGCCTATGCCGAGCTCACGTTCGACGGCGGCACGCTCACGCCGCTCGCGGCGAGCGCCGCCTACATGCACAACCTGACCAAGGTGTTTCTCACAACCAACGGCGCGATCTTCAACGTGCCGACGGGCAGGAATATTACGGTCGGTTCGGCCACCCAGCCGCTGGAGAACGCCTCCGGCCAGCTCGGTCGCCTGACCAAACTCGGCAACGGCGTGCTGACGCTGAACGGCACGAACACCTACGGCGGCCTGACGGCGGTCGGCGCCGGCGCACTGTTGATCGGTTCCACCAACGCCCTGCCGGGCCTCTACGCGGCCGGCCGGTACGCCGTCTCCAATGGCGCCGTCCTGGCGGTACCCAATGCGGTCACCGAGACTGAGGTCACGACGATGCTGGGCACGGGCAACTTCCTGGCCAACTCCTTCATCGGATTCGACACCTCCGCGGACAGCCGGACGAACGGCAACGTGGTCGCGAATCTCGGCGGGAACCCGCTGGGCCTGGCAAAGCTGGGCGCCAACACCCTGCTGGTCACGAACGACCACACCTACACCGGCGGCACGAAGATCTTCGCCGGCACCTTGCAGGTGGGCGACGGCGGCACGATCGGGAGCCTGGGCGCCGGGGCGATCCAGAATCAGGGCGCCCTCCTCTTTAACCGGTCCGACGCCCTCAGCGTGGGGGGCGTCATCAGCGGCACGGGCACGCTGACGCAGGCCGGTTCGGGCGTGCTGACGCTCGGCGCGGCGAGTCTCTACACCGGGATCACCACCGTCCAGCAGGGAACGGTCAGGTCGGGAATTGATAACGCGTTGCCGGCGACCTCTGCGCTCGTTCTGGGCAAGCACTTCACCGCAGGCACGCTCGATCTGGCCTCCTACGATCAGACCCTCGGCGGCCTGAGTGTCGTCAGCACGAATGCGGCGGTGACCAACAGCATCCTGATCGGCGCCGGAAAGACGCTGACGGTCCTCGGGAACGTGTCCATCGGCTCCACCAACGACAGTTCCACGGCGAATCTGGTCGCGAGCGGCGGCGGAACCCTGGCCGTCACGACCAACGGCGGGACGTTCCGGACGGGCGTCGTCAACCTCGGGACCGACAGGAGCGGCAAGACGACGGTGGACTTCTCCGGCCTCGGCGCGTTCCTGATGGATCTCGGCACCGGATCGATGACGATCTCGGCCAACGGCGACAACAACGGGAACGACCGGAACATCATGATCCTGTCGGCATCGAACGTGCTCCGCGCCGCCTCGATCTCTGTGGGATCGACCCCGATCGGCTCTCCCAACCAGCTGCGGCTCGGGTCGGGAACGAACATCCTCTACGTGAACAACCTGAACCTCGGCACGGTCAACCGCGACAGCGGGCAGCTCCTCTTCAACGGTGCCGGCGGCGGCATCCTGCTGCGCGATCTGGCCGGAACCGGTCGCGCGAATGTGACCATCGGCACCAACGCGAGCACGACAGGAGCCTGGGCGACGAACATCTTCGACGTGACGGGACATCCGGCGGACCTTCTGATCGATACGCTGACGATCGGCGCCCTGCGGCGCGCCGGCACCTCGACGAACGGCTTCGCCTTCGACCAAGGGGTGCTCGACGCGAGCACGGTGGTCATGGCCCAGTACGGGACCAACAGCGTGTCCGCCCTCAGGATCGGTGGCGGTACCGCATCCATCGGAAGCCTATCGCTGTCGGGCGGCGGGCCGTCGGCGACCGGCACCCTCGCCATCACGGGCGGCACGGTCACCATGGGCGGGAACATCTCCCAGCAGACCGGCGGCCGGGGTATCCTGATACTCAACGGTGGCACGCTCGACCTGCAGGGCAACAACATCGGCACCGGCGGCGTCGCCCTTACGGCACTGAACCTCCAGTCCGGAACCCTGAAGAACGTCGGGCAGATCAACAACGGCGCGGCGTGGACGAAGACCGGGGCGGGCCGGCTGACGCTCGAAGGCAACAACCTCTTCACCGGCGCGATCACCGTCAACACCGGCGTGCTCGCGGCGGCCTCCGTCACCGCGCTCGGCACGACGGCCGGCGGCGTGACCGTGCTCGCCGGCGGCACGCTCGGCCTGCAGGGCGGGATCACGATCTCGGGTGAGACCGTCATTCTCACCGGTGTCGGCGGCGTCGACGGGCCCGCGACCGCGGCCGGGGCGCTGCGCAACATCAGCGGCAACAACACGTGGGCCGGCGGCATCACGGTGACGGGCTCGGTCGACACGGCCCTCTTCTCCGAGGAAGGCCACCTGCTGATCACCGGCGACATCACGGACAACCGGACGGGCGGCAACCTGCTGCTCCGCGGCAACGGCTCCGGCGAGATCGGCGGCGTGATCTCCGGCGCCCGGACGCTGTTCAAGAGCGCGGCCGGGGCGACGAACGCGGGCACGTGGACGCTGAGCGGGCTCAACACCTATTCCGGTTCGACGACGATCGCCGCGGGCACGCTTCGGATCTCCTCCGAGGCGAACCTGGGCACGACGCCGGCGTCGTATGTGGCGGGCCAGATCAGCCTTCGCGGCGGGTTCCTGCAGAATACGGCCAGCATGACCATCAGCCCGAACCGCGGGGTCCAGGTGGGCACGTCCGGAGGCGGGTTCGACACGACGGCCGGCACGACCCAGTCGATCGAGAGCATCATCAGCGGCGTGGGCGGCAACCCGCTGGTCAAGACCGGCGACGGCACGCTGCAGTTGAGCGGAAATAACACCTACGACGGGCCGACCTACGTCTCCAACGGCACGCTGCGCGTCAACGGCGTCCACAGCGGCGGAGGCATCATTTCCGTGTACTCGGGCGCGGCGCTGGCGGGCACGGGATCGGTCGCGGCGGTCACGGTGGCCGGCGGCGGCGGGCTCAGGCCGGGCAACAGCGCAGGCACGCTGACCGTGGTCGGCGACCTGACGCTCGACGGCGGGGCGACGCTGGAATACGACCTCGGAACGACGAGCGACCTGATCCTGGCGGGGACGACGATCCTCGGCGGGACCGATTTTGACAACTTCACATTCATCCCGGGCCTGGGCTTCGGCAACGGCGTCTACACGCTCATCTCCGGCACGGGCATGACCGGTCTCGGGGCGGGGACGTCGGGCACGATCGCAACGATCGGCGAGGTTACCTACACCGGCACGCTGTCCGTCACCGGCGAGAACGACCTCGTGCTCACGGTCA